>DASRUM010000176.1:0-59021 GCA_035655415.1 Pseudomonas sp. | reverse complement strand
TTGAGGATCACGTAGACGAAGGTCACCAGCGTCATGGCGGCCAGCAGGAACGCGATAAAGCCTTCCTCGAAGTGGTCCCAGACGCGCCGCAAGGCGTTCATCGATAGAGTCTCCAGTGGTGAGGGGCGGCGTACCCAGGCAACCCGCGAGGGGTTGCCCGGGTATTCGGCCAATCGCGCAGCGGCAAGGCTGCGCTGTGGTTGGGTTCAGGCCGAGGCCTGCTCCGCCTTACTGGTTGGCTGCGTCGGCAGCCTTGATCAGGTCAGCACCGATTTCAGCTTCAAACTTGCTCCACACCGGCTTCATGGCATCGCGCCATTCATTACGCTGCTCAGGGGTCAGGGTAATGATTTCGGTGGTTTTCGCGTCGATGATGCGCTGCTTGTCGCCATCGTTCAGCGCGCCAGCCTGCTTGTTCACTTCAGCAGTCACTTCCACGATGATCTTGTCCAGCTCGCTGCGTACGTCGGCAGGCAGGCTGTTCCAGAACTTGGTGTTGGTGATCAGCATGTAGTCCAGAACACCGTGGTTGGATTCGGTGATGAACTTCTGCACTTCGTGCATCTTCTGGCTGTAGATGTTCGAGTAGGGGTTCTCTGCACCGTTAACCACGCCGGTCTGCAGGCCTTGGTAAACCTCAGCGAAGCTCATCTTGCGCGGGTTGGCTTTAACGGCCTTGAACTGCTCTTCCAGTACGGCGGAAGCCTGTACGCGGAATTTCAGGCCACGGGCATCTTTCGGCTCACGCAGCGCCTTGTTGGCGGACAGCTGCTTGAGGCCGTTGTGCCAGTAACCCAGGCCAGTGATGTTTTTCTCTTCCATGGATTTCAGCAGTGCCTGACCTTCTGGGCTTTGCTGGAAACGGTCGACGGCGGCCATGTCCTTGAACAGGAACGGCAGGTCGAATACCTGGATTTGCTTGGTGTACTGCTCGAATTTGGCCAGCGATGGGGCGATCAGCTGCACGTCACCGAGCAACAGCGCTTCCATTTCCTTGCCGTCACCGAACAGCGAGGAGTTCGGGTAAACCTCGACCTTGACCTTGTCGCCCAGACGCTCTTCAGCGAGCTTCTTGAACAGCGCGGCACCCTGGCCTTTAGGCGTGTGGTCGGCGACCACGTGGGAGAACTTGATCACGATCGGGTCGGCCGCTTGGGCCATACCGGCGATGCTCAGCGACAGGGCGCACGCGAGCGCCTTGGCAGTCAGTTTGAACATGGAGTCTTTCCTCTTGTTTTTGTATAGCGTGATGCGCCGCAGCGCTACAAATCGGGCGAACAGGCTCAAGTCTAGGCGGCCTGTCAGAAAATGACGGACGCTGGCAGCGATTGCCTAGATCTGCGCGTTTGTGAATCGCCTATAAGAGGCTAGAGCAACCGCCATGCCAGGCACTGAAATGGTCGCTGCGAGTATTGTGAAACGCAGCAGCGACAAGGCCTGGCGAGTTGTTGCAGAAGATTTCGCGAGTGGCTGCGCAGGCCGTTTGCACAGCTTTTGGCGGAAATCCGCCGTCTAGTCGAGGCTGTCTGGCGAGCTTCCGCCAGCATCGGCGAAGCTCAGACCGTGTTTGCGTAGTTTGTCGTGTAGGGTTTTACGCGGCACGCCCAGGGCTTCGGCCAGGCTGCGCAGCGAGCTGTGCGAACGGCTCAGTTCGGCGCTGATCAGGCTGCGCTCGAAGGCTTCCACTTGGGCATTCAAACCGCCGCTGTTGCCGTCTTCATCAGGCATCGGTGCCGCGGCCTGGGCCTGCAGATCGAGGTCCAGTTCCAGGCCCAGGGCGAAGCGTTCGGCGGCGTTCTGCAGCTCGCGCACGTTGCCTGGCCAGGGGTGACGCAGCAATGCCGCGCGCTGGCCTGGCTGCAGGCTGCGTTCGGCCAGGCCATGGCGGCTACTGGCGGCTTCGGCAAAGTGCTTGAACAGCAGTAGGGCATCTTCGCCGCGCTCGCGCAGGGCTGGGATGCGCAGCGGCGCGACGTTCAGGCGGTAATACAGGTCGGCGCGGAAGCGGCCTTGATCGGCGGCCTGGCGCAGGTCTTCCTTGGTCGCCGCGATCACCCGGATATCCAACGGAATCAACTGGTTGCCACCGAGGCGCTCGACCACGCGCTCCTGCAGCAGGCGCAGCAGTTTGACCTGCACCTCCAGGCTCATGCTTTCGATTTCATCGAGAAACAGCGTACCGCCATTGGCGAATTCGAACTTGCCGATACGGCGTTTCTGCGCGCCGGTAAAGGCGCCCTGTTCATGGCCGAATAGCTCGCTTTCCACCACGGATTCGGCCAGGGCGCCGGCGTTGATCGCCACGAACGGCCCGGCGCGGCGGCTCGACAGGTCGTGCAGCGCGCGCGCCACTACTTCCTTGCCGGCGCCGGTTTCACCGAGGATCAGCACGTCGCTGTTGATCCCGGCCAGGGCGCCGATCTGTTCGCGCAGGCGCAACATCGCCGGCGACTGACCGACCAAGCGCGCCGATAGGGTATGACGGTCGGCCAGAGCCATGCGCAGGCTGCGGTTATCCAGCACCAGGCGGCGCAGGGCCAGGGCGCGGCGCACGCTGTCGAGCAGATCGTCGCTGGCGAAGGGCTTTTCCAGAAAGTCATAGGCGCCGGCGCGCATGGCCTGCACCGCCAGCGGCACATCGCCGTGGCCGGTGATCAGCAGCACTGGCAGTTCCGGGTCCTGTTCCTGCAGCTGTTGCAGCAGTTGCAGGCCGTCGATGCCGGGCATGCGGATATCGCTGACCACTACGCCCGGCCAGTCGCGCTCAATGCGCGCGGCAACGCCATGGGCATCGGCCAGGCTGCTGACCTTGAGCCCGGCGAGGTCGAGGGTCTGACTCAGCGCCTGACGCAGGTGCGGGTCATCGTCGATCAGCAGCACCTGGGTGCGGGAGTCGATCATGCTCATACAACAAAGTCCTCTGGCGACTGGGTTTTGATGCCCTGGTCCGCGGCGCGCAGGCGCAGGGTCAGCTGAGCGCCGCCGTCGGGGTGGTTGGCGAACAGCAGTTCGCCGCCCAGGGCGCGCATCAGGGTATCGCAAATGGCCAGGCCGAGGCCGAGGCCCTGAGCGCTGGTTTTGGTGGTGAAGAATGGCTCGCGGGCGCGTTGCAGCGCCTCCTGGCTAAAGCCGGGGCCATTGTCACGCAGGTGTAGATCGACGCCGTCGGCGGTAAGTTCGGCACTTAGCCACAGCCGGCGCGGCTGCGGCACTTCGCTTAAGGCATCAAGGGCGTTGGCCAGCAGGTTGCCGAGCACCTGGCGCAGGCGAGTTTCCCCGGCCTGTACCCACAGGGTGGCGTTCGGCAGGTCGCGAATCAGCTCGACTTGCATGGCCTGGCGGCGCTTGGCCAGCAGGGCCAGGGCATCGTCGATGGCCGGCTGCAGGGCCACGCTTTCCGGGGCGTGACGGTCGCGGCGGGCGAAGGCGCGCAGGTGCGCGATGATCGAGGCCATGCGCTCGGTGAGCTGGCTGATCAGCTTGAGGTTGCCGCGGGCGTCATCGCCGCGCTGGTGGTCGAGCAGCACGCAGGCGTTGTCGGCGTAGCTGCGAATGGCCGCCAGCGGCTGGTTGAGTTCATGGCTGATGCTCGCACTCATGGTGCCCAGGGCCGAAAGCTTGCTGGCCTGCACCAATTCATCCTGGGCCTGCACCAGCTCCTGCTGCGCCTGTTCGCGTTCCAGCACTTCCTGTTTCAGCCGGCTATTCAGCCGTTCCAGGTCCAGGGTGCGTTCCAGTACGCGTTGTTCCAGCTGCTGGCGGGCCTGGGTATTGAGGGCGATGCGTTCCAGGTAGTGGCGGCGGCGCTGCATCAGCAGGCCGAGTAGCAGCATCAGCAACAGCAGCATGCCGCCGCCGGCCACCAGGGCGGTGCGTACCGGGCGGTCGAGTAGGCTGCGTGGGGCGAGGATGCTCACGGTCCAGCCGGTTTCCTTGAGTTCGCGGTCCTGGCGAATCCAGTTCTGCGCATCCAGCTTGATCGGCGGTGGTGCCTGGGTTGGGTAGGGCAGGTTGGCGGCAATTGCGGCGCGCTCGGCAGCATCCAGCGGGCGGCTGGCGGTAAAGCGCCACTGGCTGTTGGAGGTGAGGATCACCACGCCATTGGCGTCGGTGACCAACAACTGTTCCGGGGTGTTGCCCCACAGGGTTTCGGTGTGATCGAGGTCGACCTTGACCACCAGAGCGCCGAGGCTGCGCTCACCGTCGCGCACGGCAGCGGCGAAGTAGTAGCCGCGCTTGCCCGAGGTGGTGCCGAGGCCGAAGAAACGTCCGGGGCGGCCGGCGATGGCTTCGCGAAAGTACGGGCGAAAGGCGAAATTACGGTCGACGAAGGAGTCGGCCTGCGCCCAGTTGGAGGCGGCCAGGGTTTTGCCGTTGGGGTCCATCAGGTAGATCACGTCGGCGCCGGTTTGCCCGCGGACCTGGTCAAGTAGGCGGTTGGCGTTCTCCAGCAAGGCGCGCTCGCTGGGCTGCTGCAGGGCCAGGCGCAGGGCCGGCAGGTCGCCGAGAATCGGTGGCAGCACTTCATAACGGCGCAGGGTGCCGAGCAGGTTGGCGACGTAGAGGTCGAGGGTCTGACGGTTTTGTTCGACCAGCACGCCGCTGTAGTAGCGCTCGGCCAGTTGCTGCAGCGGCCACAGCAGGGGCGTCAGCAGCAGGGCCAGTAAGGCCAGGCTGCGCCAGCGTGGGCGACGCGGGTGAGGGTGGGCGGTGGGCATGCGCTTACTCGGGCAGGGTAATCAGTTCAGAGTGGCGGTTATGCAATAAGTGGGCAAGCTCGCCGATATGGGTCAATACTCAAAAAATTCGGCATCGCCCTGGAGTAATGGTGCCGCCCGGTTGCGCCCAGCATGGACGGCTGCGCTTTAGTCCCTGGAGATATCCTGATGCTGGCTCAATTGACGGTAAGGGCGAGGTTGTTGCTATTGGCGGTGGTGCCGCTGCTGGTGCTGATTGTGGTCATCGGCATGGCGTTATCCAACGCCAGCAAGCTTAACAATAGCTTTGACGAGCTGTTTACCGACCGCATGCAGCCGATCAGCCAGCTCAAGGTGGTGTCCGATGCCTACGCGGTGGCGATGGTCGATGCGCTGCATAAGTACCGTGCCGGGCTATTTGATGAGTCAACGTTGCGCAAGGCGTTCAGCGAGGCACGTAGTCGTGGCGACAAGGCCTGGGCCGAGTACATTGCCACCCGCCTGACCAGCGATGAAAGCAACCGAGTCGAGCGCACCAAGCCGCATCTGCTGCGGGTGCAGCAACTGGCCGATCAGTACCTGGCGCAGCTCGGCAATGGCCAGTTATTGGCAGCCGAAGCTGGCCCGTTCAACCGCATCCTATATGACACCTTCGACCCGCTGGGCGGCGAACTGGAAGGCCTAATCAGCCTGCAGTTAAGCGAAGGCGAGCGGCTTAACGCAGAAACTACGGCGCAGTACCAGTCGATGCGCACCACCTTTCTGCTGATTGGCGCGGTGGCGCTGGTGCTGGTGCTGGTGGCGGCGCTGTTGATCAGCCTGTCGATCATTCGCCCGCTGGCCGGTTTGCGCAGCCTGATCAGCGAAGTGCAGCAGTCCTCCAATCTGACCCTGCGCGCCGATGCCAGCGGTCGTGATGAAGTGTCCGATACCGCGCGGGCCTTCAATATCATGCTCGAACACCAGCAGGCGTTGATTCGTCATCTGACCGATACCGCGACTCAGCTGGCTGCGGCGTCCGAGGAAATGAGTGCGATCAGTGCTCAGGTCAGCCAGGCCGCTACGGCCCAGGGCGATCAGACCAGTATGGTGGCCACCGCCGTGCACCAGATGAGCGTGGCGGTGCAGGAGGTGGCGCGCAATGCGCAGTCCACTGCGAGCAATGCGGCGGACGCGAATAAGGAAGCGCGTCAGGGCAGTGAATTGGTGCAGTCCAACCTCAAGTCGATTCAGGGGCTGTCGGCGTCGGTGGAAAAAGCTGGTGAGGTGATCGATACCCTGCACAGCCAGAGCGATGAAATCAGCAAGGTGCTTGGTGTCATCCAGAGCATTGCCGAGCAGACCAATCTGCTCGCGCTCAACGCGGCTATCGAGGCGGCGCGGGCCGGTGAAGCGGGGCGCGGCTTTGCCGTGGTGGCCGACGAGGTACGCAGCCTGGCGAGCAATACGCAGAAAGCCACCGAGTCGATTCGCAGCATGATTGATGCCCTGCAAGGTGGCGCGCGCAGTGCGGTAAGCGCCATGCAGCTATCGCGCGAGCAGGCGCAGAACAGTGTCAGCCATGCCCGCGAGGCGGGTGAAGTGCTTAATCATATTGCCCATGCCATCGAGGGCATCGCCGACGGCAATGTGCAGATTTCCGCCGCCACCGAGGAGCAGACGGCTGTGGCCAATGAGATCAGCCAGAACATCAGCAGCCTTAACGACAGCATTGGCGAAGTGGTCAATGGCGCCGAGCAGAGTTCGATTGCCAGTCGCGATCTGGCGCAACTGGCCAGCGGTTTGCAGCAGCAGATTCAGCGCTTTCGGGCTTAGCTGCGGGCTAGGCATTGCGCCAGCGCGGCTTGCCAATCCGGTAATTGGACGTGCCAGTCCTGCTGCAGGCGGCTGCAGTCCAGCCGGGAATTAAGCGGACGCTGCGCCGGGGTTGGGTAGGCGCTGCTGGGGATGGGTTGCAGCGTCGCGACGCTTTTGCCCTGGCTGCGCAAGTGCTCGGCAATCGCGCTGGCAAAGCCGAACCAGCTGGTTTCGCCCTGTGCAGTCAGGTGATACACGCCCCATGGGCCGGCATGGCCGCTGCGCCATTGCTCGATCAGCTGCGCCGTGGCCTGCGCAATAGTGCCGGCCCAGGTCGGGGCGCCGATCTGATCGTCCACCACGGAAAGGCTTTCGCGTTCCTGCAGCAGGCGTTGCATGGTCAGCAGAAAGTTTTTGCCATGCTGCGAGTAGACCCAACTGGTGCGCAGAATCAGGTGCATACCGCCCACGGCCTGAATCGCCTGTTCGCCAGCAAGCTTGCTGCGTCCGTAAACACTCAGCGGGTGGGTGGCGTCGCTTTCGCGGTAAGGCTCGGTGTGGCTGCCATCGAACACATAATCGGTGGAGTAGTGGATCAGCGGAGCGCCCAGCTCGGCTGCTAGCTCGGCGAGGATGCCGGGCGCGGTGGCGTTGATGGTGAAAGCCAGCTCCGGTTCGCTCTCGGCCTGATCCACTGCGGTGTGCGCCGCGGCATTGATGATCAGCTCGGGGCGCAGGCGCTGTACGTGCTGGCGAATTAGTTCGGGCTGAGCCAGATCCAACTGTTCGCGGCTCAACACTGTCAGCTCGGCTTGCCCGTTGAGGCTGCGCTGTAATTCCTGACTGACCTGGCCGTGCTGGCCGAGCAGGAGAATCTTCACGGGAAGACCTGCGCGTCGGCGAAGCTGAGCCCGGCCTGATCCTTGGCGGATAGCTGCGGCGCGTTTTCCAGTGGCCAGTCGATGGCCAGGGTTGGGTCATCCCAACGGATGCAGCGCTCATGTTCCGGCGCATAGTAGTCGGTAGTTTTGTAGAGAAACTCGGCGAACTCGCTGAGTACTACAAAGCCATGGGCAAAACCCTCTGGTATCCAGAGTTGTCGGTTGTTTTCGGCGGACAACCGGGTACCCACCCATTTGCCGAAGGTTGGCGAGCTGCGTCTTAGATCCACGGCCACGTCATAGACTTCGCCGGCGGTGACTCGCACCAGTTTGCCCTGCGCCTGCTGCACCTGGTAATGCAGGCCGCGTAACACGCCTTTGGCTGAGCGCGAGTGGTTATCCTGGACAAACTCGCGCTGCAGGCCGGTAGCCTCGGCGAATGCGCGGGCATTGAAACTTTCGAAGAAGAAACCGCGTTGATCACCGAACACCTTGGGTTCGAGAATGATCACGCCGGGTAGGTCGGTGCTAACAGCCTGCATGCTCATTCCTCGGCCAGTTTGAACAGGTACTGGCCGTAGCCGGTTTTGCCAAAGGCTTTAGCCTGTGCCAGCAGTTGCT
This sequence comes from Pseudomonas sp., assembly GCA_035655415.1. Lineage (GTDB taxonomy): Bacteria > Pseudomonadota > Gammaproteobacteria > Pseudomonadales > Pseudomonadaceae > Aquipseudomonas. Next base: position 51,025 of record DASRUM010000176.1, on the reverse strand, counting down.
GACGATCGATCCAGCCCTGCTGGTAGGCGATTTCTTCCAGGCAGGCGACTTTCAGGCCCTGGCGGTGCTCGATGGTCTGCACGTATTGCGAGGCCTCCAGCAGGCTGTCATGGGTGCCGGTGTCGAGCCAGGCAAAGCCACGGCCGAAACGCTCTACACGCAGGTCGCCGCGTTGCAGGTAAGCGTTGTTGACGTCGGTGATTTCCAGCTCACCGCGTGCCGAAGGTTTGACTGCCTTGGCGATCTCGATCACATCGTTGTCGTAGAAATACAGGCCGGTCACCGCGTAGCTGGATTTCGGTACTGTCGGCTTTTCCTCGATGGAGATGGCCTTGCCCTGGGCGTCGAACTCGATAACGCCAAAGCGCTGCGGGTCCTTCACCCAGTAACCGAAAACGGTAGCGCCCGAGGGTTCGGCAGCTGCGCGTAGAAGTTTCTCGGTGAAGTGTTGGCCGTGGAAGATATTGTCGCCAAGGATCAGGCACACCGAATCCTTGCCGATAAATTCTTCGCCCAGAATAAAGGCCTGGGCCAGACCGTCGGGTGAAGGTTGTTCGATGTATTCGAAGCGCACACCAAATTGACTGCCATCACCGAGCATCTTGCGAAAATTCGGCAAGTCCTGCGGGGTGGAGATAATCAGAATCTCGCGCACGCCTGCCAGCATCAGCACCGAGATCGGGTAGTAGATCATTGGTTTGTCGTAGATCGGCAGCAGCTGCTTGGACACGCCCAGGGTAATCGGGTGCAGGCGGCTACCGGAACCGCCGGCGAGAATGATGCCTTTCATCGTGCTGCTCCTTAAAGTGCGCCGAGGCGTTCGCGTTGGTAACTACCATCCTGCACGCGGCGGCACCAGTCGAGGTTATCCAGGTACCAGCGCACGGTTTTGCGCAGGCCGCTGGCGAATGTTTCCTCAGGTTTCCAGCCCAGCTCGCGTTCGATCTTGCTGGCATCGATGGCATAGCGTAGGTCATGGCCTGGGCGGTCAGTGACGAAGCTGATCTGCTCTTTATAGGAGCCGTTCTGGCGTGGGTACAGCTCGTCCAGTAGTGCGCAGATACTCTCCACCACATGCAGGTTTTTCTGCTCGTTGTGTCCGCCAATATTGTAGGTTTCGCCGACCTTGCCTTCGCTCACTACCTTTAATAGCGCGCGGGCATGGTCTTCCACATACAGCCAGTCACGCACCTGTTGGCCATTGCCATATACCGGTAGTGGCTTGCCATCCAGGGCATTGAGGATCATCAGCGGAATCAGTTTTTCCGGGAAGTGGTAGGGGCCGTAATTGTTCGAACAGTTAGTGATCAGTACCGGCAGACCATAGGTGCGCTGCCAGGCGCGCACCAGATGATCCGACGCGGCCTTGCTTGCCGAGTAGGGCGAGCTGGGCGCATAGGGTGTGGTTTCTGTGAACAGATCGTCCACGCCATGCAGGTCGCCATACACCTCGTCAGTGGAAATATGGTGAAAGCGAAATGCTGCTTTGCGCGCGGGCTCCAGCTGCAACCAGTAGCTGCGGGTTGCCTCGAGCAGCGCATAGGTGCCGACAATATTGGTCTGGATAAATGCCGCCGGGCCGTCGATGGAGCGGTCGACATGCGACTCAGCCGCCAAGTGCATGATCGCATCCGGCTGAAACTCGGCGAGCGTCTCGCTGACGGCTGCGCTGTCGGCAATATCCGCCTGCACAAAGCGATAGCGCGGATGGCCCGCCACACTGGCCAACGACTCCAGATTGCCGGCATAGGTCAGCTTGTCGAGGTTGAGCACCTGATAATCGGTGTGATTCAACAAGTGGCGAATCAGCGCCGAACCGATAAAGCCGGCGCCGCCGGTAATAAGGATATGCATATTAATGGCCTAACTCGAAGAGATCCCGGCGGGGCACGCCAGTTGCATGGGTTGTGCCGTAGTTGGTGGTCAATGGTATAGGAAAATTAGCGATAAACCATCCTGGCCAAGTATTGACGAGGCACTATGCAACTGGCGTGCGTTGCTTTGTGGTGGGTCATGAATAGTTGTTTTGCCAATGCACTCTAATTAGTCATTTTTTCTTAAGTACGCTCAGCTCTGGAGCGTGATCTTTCTAGAATGCGCAGAAGAAAAAACATGGCGCCATTAAAATGACATTTATTTATGGCTAATAGCCATGATTTGGATTGAAGTGACTACCTGAATCATGCTTAAGTCCTCACCATTTCGCAGGAGGAGCTGTGTCGTTAATTTGACGTTTTGTGTTTGTCTTTAGCTGTTCTGGCTTGGGCTGGGTAAGCGGGGGGGGGGAGGGCTTGTGCGTAAGCATCAGGTAGATAGTCTGCTTTTAGCGCGACCAGGATTTATTGAATATTTCCTGGCGGCAATTCGTATTGTGCATGGGGCTACTGCAAGTATTCCTGGGTTTATATTGTTGTGGCTGTTAACCGATAGCTCAGTTAATTTAAACCATGAGTATTTCGGTTTTTTATTATTCTTTGGGTTGTTAAGCGTTTTAATGTTTCAAGCGTTGGGTGTTTACTCTGAGGAAATATTCAGTAATCGTTTGCGCTTTCGCGTCATGTTTTTTGCGTGGACTGCTGCGTTTTGTCTACTGTTATTTATGCATCAGGCTCTCGAGCTGTTTCGTTATATTTCATTACCTTTTCTGGTGTTCTGGTTCTCTTTTAGTCTTGCCGCCTTCGGCGTGGAACGTTTGTTGCTGCTAGTGGTTTTCCGTTATTTGATAAGGCGCGGGCATTTTTTGCAGACTGCGGTGATTGTTGGCGGTACAGAAAACGGTGTCCGGCTAGCCGAATATTTGTTGCGCGGACAAGACATCCGCTCGGGACTGCTTGGCTTTATAGATGATCGGATAGACCGGATGCCTGAAACCCTGGCAGGCTTGCCAGTGATCGGTAATAGCCGTCAGTTGGAGAAAATGATCCGTGATGAGCGAGTGACTCAGGTGCTGGTTGCTCTGCCCTGGTCTGCGGAGAACCGTATTGGACAGATTGTTCGTGACTTACGCCGCTTGCCTGTGAATGTATTGTTGGTCCCAGACATGGTTGCATTCCGGCATGCGCACAATCGCATCACCACTGTTTGCGGTTTGCCGATGTTCAATGTATCGAAAATACCGCTATCGGGTTGGTCGCCGTTGATTAAGCGTTTAGAAGATTTAATGTTGGCGGGGCTGGCCATAATCGCGCTGTTGCCGCTGATGTTACTGCTTGCAGTGGTCATAAAACTTGATTCGCCGGGGCCTGTGTTGTTTCGGCAGAATCGATACGGCTATAACAACCGCTTGATAGAGGTATTTAAGTTCCGCTCAATGTTTTATCACCAGAGCGACGCTAATGCAGAGCGGCAGACAACACGTAATGATGACAGGGTGACGCGTGTTGGCCGGTTTATTCGCAAGACAAGCCTGGATGAGTTGCCGCAGCTGTTCAATGTGTTGTTGGGCAGCATGTCGATGGTGGGGCCGCGTCCGCATGCCACCGCCACGAAAGCAGCAGGCGTGCTGTTCGAAGAGGCCGTGGAGCAGTACAGCGCTCGGCACCGTGTAAAACCAGGAATTACCGGCTGGGCGCAGATTAATGGTTATCGGGGTGAGACGGACACTCTGGAAAAAATCGAGAAACGCGTGGAATACGACTTGGAGTACATCGAGAGTTGGTCGGTGTGGTTCGACCTGTACATTTTATTCAGGACGTTGCCAGCGCTAATCCTGACCGAGGAGGCTTACTAATGGAGCAATCGATGAGCCAGTTGATTCCCTGCATCATTGCTGGCGGCGCAGGTACAAGGTTGTGGCCGGTATCCCGTGAGGCCATGCCCAAGCCATTTATGCGGCTCCCCGATGGTCAGAGTCTGTTGCAGAAAACCTTTGCGCGGGTTGGCCAATTGCCTGGCGTTGAGCGAGTGCTGACGGTGACGAATCGTGAGTTGCTGTTCCGTACATTGGATGACTACCGCACGGTTAATCAGCAGGATTTGCCACTGGAATTCCTGCTTGAGCCTTTCGGCCGCAATACAGCACCTGCTATTGCCGTAGCTGCGCTGCATGTCCAGCAGCAGTATGGTGACCACGCGCACTTGCTAGTACTTCCGGCTGATCATCTGATTCGGGATGAGCAGGCTTTTGCCCAGGCTGTGGCCAGCGCCCGTGAACTGGCATCACAAGGCTATTTGGTAACCTTTGGCATTCAGCCGGAGCATCCAGAAACGGGGTTTGGCTATATCGAGCAAGGACAACCGCTTGTGGCCGGGGCTTATGCCGTTTCTCGCTTTGTTGAAAAGCCGGACTTGGCGACTGCCGAGGCCTACGTAAAAAGCGGCCAGTATCTGTGGAACGCCGGTATGTTCTGTCTGCAGGTCGATACTCTGCTGGCGCAGTTTCAGCAGTTCGCTCCCGATGTGCTGGCGGCTGTACAAAACTGCTTAGCAAGAAGCCCCGAGCTCTCAGGCAATAAACTGTGTCAGCGTGAACTGGACAGTGAATCCTTTGTGTTGGCCCCAGATATCTCTATCGATTACGCCTTGATGGAGCGCTCCGATCGTGTAGCGGTTGTTCCCTGTAACTTGGGCTGGAGTGATATTGGTTCCTGGCAGGCCTTGCGTGAGCTAAGCCCGCGCGATAGCGAAGGTAACCAGATTATCGGTGAAGCTGTCCTACACGACGTGCATAACTGTTACATCGACTCCCCCAGGCGTCTCGTTGGCATGGTTGGGTTGGATAACTTGATTGTGGTCGATACGCCAGATGCATTGTTGATTGCTAATGCTGAGCGCAGCCAGGAGGTCAAGTTTATTGCCCAGGAGCTCAAGCGCCGCGGCCATGACGCCTATCGTCTGCACCGTACGGTGACCCGTCCATGGGGGACTTACAGCGTTCTTGAGGAAGGGTCGCGCTTTAAGATCAAGCGCATCATGGTTCGCCCTGGTGAGTCGCTGTCTTTGCAGATGCACCATCACCGTAGCGAACACTGGATTGTGGTCAGTGGCATGGCTCGCGTGGTCAATGGCGAAGGTGATTTCCTGCTCAATACCAATGAATCGACCTTTATTCCGGCCGGACATACTCATCGTCTAGCCAATCCTGGGGTGATTGACCTGGTGATGATCGAAGTACAGAGCGGCGAGTACCTCGGTGAGGACGACATCGTGCGCTTCAACGATATATACGGCCGTGTGCCTGCAGCCGAGAAGGCCATCTGATGCGTCTGGCCCTCATCATTCCGACCCGCAATGCCGCTGCCCATCTTGATCGTTTGCTGCCGGCGCTTGCTGCGCAGACCTTGCAGCCGGACGAATTTCTGGTCGTCGACAGTGCTTCGCGTGATGACAGCGTGGTGCGCTTTCGCGACGCCGGCGCGCGGGTTGAGGTGATTGAGCCTGCCCAGTTCAACCATGGTGGCACGCGACGCTGGGCCAGCGCGCAGGTAGACGCCGATGTGCTGATCTACTTGACCCAAGACGCTATCCCGGCCAGCCCCGAGACGTTCGCCCGCATTGTTAGTGATTTGCAGAGTGAGCCAGATATCGGTGTCGCCTATGGCCGTCAGTTACCGCATCCGCATGCCGGTCTGTTGGGCGCCCAGTCGCGTCGCTTCAACTATCCGCCAGTCAGCCGTACCAAGCGGCTTCGGGATGCCTCCGAGTTGGGGATCAAAACCTGTTTCAGCTCCGACTCCTTTGCCGCCTATCGACGTGAGGCGCTGTGCGCTGTTGGCGGTTTTCCCGAGGATGTGATCGGCAGTGAAGATGCTTATGTCGCTGCGCGTCTGCTGCTCGCCGGCTACGCCGTGCGTTACGCAGCAGATGCCGAGGTCCAGCATTCCCATGATTATCGGGTGCTCGAAGAGTTTCGCCGCTATTTCGATATCGGTGTGTTTTACGGGCGTGAGAGCTGGATTGGCCAGGCGTTTGGTAGTGCTGGAGGCGAGGGCAAGCGCTATGTGCTGGCTGAGATCGCCGCGCTTCGCGAGGCCGGAGCGTTGCACCGGTTGCCGGAAGTGCTGCTACGCAGTGCAATGAAATTGTTGGGTTATCGCATCGGTCAGGGCGAGCGTTTTCTCGATACAGGGATAAAGCGGCGCATAAGCATGTTTCCGGGGTACTGGAAGTGAAGATTGAGGTCTTAAAGGGAATTCCCGTTATGAAAGTGTTTTTGCTACTTGTTATGACGTTTGGCCTGGTGGCTTGCACGACGCCTGCGCGTATTGCCTTGCCAGATTCCGATACGCTGGAGGCCGGCCAGGTCGAGGCGCTGAAGCTGGCCGATCTGCCTGCGGTCGAGGAGCGAATCTATCCTGGCGACACATTGCGTGTCGTCCGTGCCAGTGGCGAGACGCCCACGATCTCTGCGTATACGGCCAACTCTGTATACGAGCTTACGCTGTATACCGTGATGAATGATGGCAGCTTCTCCTATCCCTTCATCGGTAAGGTCCAGGCGGGCGGAAAAACCCCTGAGCAGTTAAGTAATGAGCTGCGCGAGCGCTTGACCCCCTATTACCGCGAACCCGGGGTTACCGTGAATATCAATCAGGCACCTGGCAACACGGTATTCGTTGGTGGTTCGGTGCGTAACCCTCAGCCGTACTCGACGAATGTCGTCACGACGCTGGAGCAGGCTATCGTCACCGCCGGTGGTGTTCTACCTGATGCCGATAGTCGGCATGTCGCGCTGCTGCGCTCGGACGTGGATGGCCGTTACAAGACCTACTTCGTCGACTACAGCCAGCTGCTACAGGGCGGCGAGCAAGGGCGTCAGGCTGTCGCGTTGCAGCGGGGCGACGTAGTCTTTGTACCCAAGTCAGGTGTGGGGAACCGCATAGAGGGCGTCGACCTCTACCTCAATCAACTGATCCCCTTTGTTAAATCCATTGGCATCGGGGCTTCTTATGACCTCCGTGGCAACAGCAACTAGTCGCTGAGGACAGCCATCATGATCGAGATTCGGACATTCCGTGATTTGCTACGCCTGTTTTTCATCTTTTTCCAGGAATTCAAACTGGCGGTCATTGCTACGCTGGTCGTGGTCGTTTTGGGGGCGTTCCTGCTGCCGACCTCCTACGAGTCCAACGCGCGCCTGTTGGTAAAGCCAGGACGTGACACCAACACCCTGCCGATCGAAGTGGCTGACAGGCAGTCCATCGTGATGCCGGCCACTCAGCGCGACCCTATTCTGGATGAAGAACGCATGCTCACTGGCCGGCCTATCAGCCGCCAGGTTGCCGAGCACTATCTGGAGGCGTTGGCCAATACGCCGCGTCCTGAGGGGTTCTTCGCCACGCTTAAATACTATGTTGGCCAGGTCGTCAGTGGTGCGGTTGGGCTTGTACGCAGCGTGGTCCAGCTGCTTGGCCTAGCTGAGGAACAGACGCCGGTAGACCGGCTGGCTGCGCGCCTGGAAAAAAACTTTAGCGTCACCCATGCCCCTGGCTCGTCAGTCATGGAAATCCGTTTCCGCTGGAGCGATCCGGCATTGGCCCAAGCGGTGGTCAAAAGCTGGGTTGAGCTTTACTTGGAGGAGCGTACTCGGGCGCTGGGGCGGCGTAGTCTCTACGAGTTCTATCTGACCCAGAGTGAAGCCAGTGCTGCCGATATTCTCAAGTACAAGCAGGAATTGGGCGTACGCCTAAATGAACTGGGCACTGTGGGTATTGAGGCGCATCTGCAGAACCTGTCAGAGCGTATCAACCAACTGCGTGGTGATCGTTTCAATACGTGGCGGCTCATTTCTTCCACCGAGGGTAGCCTTGCCACTCTTGAGCAGCAAATCGCTAGCCTGCCGGCCGAAGTTCGTACTGTCCGAGAGATGGCCCTCAATCCGATTCATCAAGATCTGGTGCGCATGCTCAATAACAAGCGCGCCGAGCGTCAGGATTTGCTGCGGACCTTCACGGAAAATGCTCCGCCAGTGCAGAGTATTGATGAGAACATTGCCAGTCTAGAAGCGATGGTGAAGGCCGAGTCCGCTACTGTGCAGGTTTCTCAGAACGAGGCACCTAATCCGATCGCCGAGCGTCTGCGCAGCAATTTCATGGATCAGCGGGCGGATCTCGCACGGCTCAAGGCCCAACTGTTGCGCCAGGATGAGCAGCTCAAGCTACTTGAACAGGATCGGGGTAAGGCCTTGTCCGTCGAGCCGGATCTGGCGCGTTTGCAGCGTGAATTGACTGCGGCCGAGAAGAATTTCGCGCTGTACAACGAAAGCCTGGAGAAGGCGCGGATTGACCGGGAGCTGGACAATAGCCGCATCAGTAATATCGCGATGATTGAGCAGGCCACCTACAACCCGAGCCGGGTTTTCCCCAAAAGTTTGGTGATGCTCCTGCTGGCGCTGCCGCTGAGCATCCTGGTTGGTTTCCTGGTGGTTTACCTGTGTTACCTGCTGGACCAGCGTATTCACGACGGTGGTCGCTTCGCCAGCAAGTTCGGTATTCCGTTGTGGACCACGTTGCCGGAAATTACCGCAGAGTCGAGCCAGAGCAGCGCCTTTTTGGCCGCGCTCTATCGCCTATACGGCATGCTGCCGCTGGAACAGGTCGCCGAACGGGGGTTGGTGCTGGGGCTGACCTCGTCCCGGCGTGGTGAGGGGGTCAGCTTTATTGTTGGCCATCTGCAGCTCCTACTCGAAGAGCGTGGGCACAAGGTGCGCATCGGCCCAGCCCCCGCAGAGCCTGGCGAAGTGGTGTTGCTGGATGCATCGGCACTGCTGTCCAACCCCGAGGCATTCGTCAGCCTGCGCCAGGCTGACCTTGTCGCGCTGGTGGTCGAGGCTCAGCAGAGTAATGTGCCGACGGTGGGGCATGCTATCGAAGTACTGAATACCGGCTTCAGCAAGGTTGACGGAGTTATTATCAACCGGCGTCGTTTCGAAGTGCCTGATCGTGTGCTGCGGATGATGGCCAAGGTTCGGGGCGTGATCTGATGCGAATCGCCCTGCTGGCGCCGTTGCCTCCTGAGCAGACCGGCATTGCGGATTATGCGGAGCAGTTGCGGGTTTCGCTCGAGGCTGTCGGCGTCGAGGTTGTAACGCCGCTGGCGGGGTGTGGCAATGACCCTCTGTGCGCGCTGGAGCGCGTGAGAACCTTTGACTGGTCTGGCGTGGCGCTGGTGCATGCCGAGCTGGGCGGTGGCCGCTTGGCCGAGTTCCACGCCCTGCGTGCCCTGCGTGAGCGCTTTGCGCAGTTGCCCTTGACCGCCACCGTGCATGACCCGGAGCGGTTGGTGTGGCGCCGTGCATCTTTGCCCTGGCCGTTGTCGCTAACCCAGAGGTGGCCTTCACCCTGGCCGCAGGCGGCAACGGTTCTGGCCGACCCGCTGTGTTTGTATGAGGAGCGGCGGCTGGCCAATAGCCTGGATGCTCTGGTAACCCTGACCGCTCTAGGGCGTAACTGTCTGACCCGGCGAATGCGTCTGCCTGAGCAGCGGGTGCAGGTGATCGCGCACGGCAACCAGCATATTGCGGCGCAACCTCTGCCGCCTCTAGAGCCCCTGCGCTTGCTCTATTTTGGCTTCATTTATCGTGGCAAGGGCATTGAGGATCTGCTTGACGCCCTGGCCCTGGTGATCCGCCAGCAGCCCCAGTTGCAGCAACGCGTTCGTCTGACGCTTGCTGGCGGTAGCGCACCGGAAATGGCCTTCGACGCAGGAGAAAGTTATATCGACCAGTTGCGTCGACGGATTGTCGAGCTGGGGCTTGAATCACTGATCGAGTGGCGCCTGGATCTACCTAGCGAGGTTATCGCTGAGACAATTCAGGCTCATCATGTGGTGGTGCTTCCGTACCGCGAGTCGAAGAAACTGAGGTTGCTTGGCGCACAGCGGGGGACCAGTGGCGCTTTGTCCTGGGCTGCCGCTTGTGGCCGCGGTGTTATCACCTCGGACGCGCGGGCTTTTGCCGAAGAGGTGTCGACGGGAAATGGTGGCATATTCGCCCAAGGTGATGTCGCGGCGTTGGCTAGCCAATTGCAGTCTCTACTGGAGCAGCCCGAGCGCTGCCAGCAATGGGCCGAGCGAGCGGCCGCTATTGGGCAAGAGCGGCTCTGGCCTGTGACCGCGCAGCGCTTTAAGGCCTTGTTCACTGCTCTGTGCGAGGGGAGAGATTATGCGCAATAGACGTTTTATCGGATTGGCCACCGTTGTTGCGTGCGTGCTTCTCGGGGCTGCCGTACTCAGTAGCCGGGATGCCGAGGCCGAGATCACCAGTCTTAAACCGAGCAGAAGCGTGGTCTGGAAAGACTACCTGGGTGTTAATGCGCAGTTTCATTTCTTCTCTGAGGCCACTTACCTCAAGCAGATGGCTCGCCTGCAGGAATTGGACTTGCAGTGGGTACGTATTGCCATGCATTGGGCGCTGCTTGAGCGCAAGCCTGGGCAGTATTTCGCTCCGTTCGATGCCTCTGTCATAGCGATGGCCGAGCATGGCTTGAAGCCTGTTGGCTTTCTCGCCGGCTCCGCGCCTTTCGCCACCAGTGCCCCGGCAAGCTCGCCTTATCAGGACTCCTACCCGCCGACGGATAATCGGCTATACAGCGACAGCCTGAGCCGATTCGTCGAGCGTTACCCGAGCGTCGAGGCCTGGCAGGTTTGGAACGAGCCGAACCTGCCGTCGTTTTGGCGTCCTAAAGAGGACCCGGATGCCTATGCGGCCCTCTTGCTCGATGCGGTTGATACGGTACGGCAGCGATTCCCCGATAAACCCCTCGGCACAGCCGGTATGGCGTATTTCAGCCAGATGCCATCGCACAATATGGAATTGATGCTCAAAGCGCTGTTAACGAAGGGGCTGGCGCAGAAAGATCTGATTGTGGCCTATCACCCGTACACCGAATACCCCGAGGGCAACTCGCCGGGAAACAATGAGCTGCTGGATACCGTGCGCTTTATCAACAGCGGCTTGCGCGGCGAGGGCGTCAAACAGATCTGGGCGACCGAATGGGGCTGGTCCAGCTATTCCGGACCGAAGGAAATGCAGGCCATCATTGGTGTGTCGGGGCAGGCCGACTACACCCTGCGCCGGCTCGCATTGATGAGTGCTCTGGATTTCGATCGCATCTTCTTGTTCAACCTGAGCGACCTGGACGCGCGCGCCAGCGTGCGTGATCAGTCATATGGATTGCTTGACCTCAATGCTGATCCAAAACCGGCCTTCCGGGCCTTGAAGAACTTTCTCAAGGTGACAGGGCCGAGCCTGACACCGGCAGACCCGCCTTCTTTTGGTAGCGCTCCGAAAGACCTCTATAGCATTGCCTGGACGCGGGAGGATGGCAGGCATTTGCTCATCCTGTGGAGTGCCTCTGCTGGAAAATTGACTCTTCCGGGCATTCGCCAGGCGACCCTGCACGACCCACATAGTGGCAAGGCGCGCAGGCTCCAGGCTGAAGCGGGTGCTCTGGTTGTGGCACTCAAGCCCAGCCTGCAATTACTGGTCTGGGACTGATTGATGTCGCTGAAGATTCTCTGGGTATTGCCCTACCTACCCTGGCCAACTAGCAGCGGGGGCAAGACCCGTCAGTTTAACCTTCTGCAGGCACTGGCCCTTGCTGGGCATCGCATTACGCTGCTGGTGCAGAGCAAGGTGGCGCTGGACGACGACAGCCGACAGGCCCTGGAACCGCTGCTTGAGCGACTGATCGTGTTGCCGCGCCGACCTGTGCGTAGCCCGAAAACCTTGTTGGCTATTGCCGCTTCGCCGTTACCTATGCTGGCCAGCATCAATGGCTACGCTCCTGACTTGAGCCGGCGCTTCACCGATCTCCTGAACGAGACCTGGGACATTGTGCAGATCGAACATAGTTACAGTTTCCAGCCGTTTGAGCGGGCGCTGCAGCAGGCTGGCCAGCCGTTCATCCTCACCGAACACAATGTTGAGTCGGCCTTGGGGGGCGCTACCTATGATCGCTTTCCGGCCTGGCTCAAACCGCTGGTGATACTTGATCAATGGCGCTATCGGCGTTGGGAGCTGCGGGTGATGCAGCAGGCCGAGCAAGTTATTGCAGTGACCGAGCAAGACGCCCAGGCCTTGGCGCAAGTGCTGCAAAAGGTGCTGCCGGTAGTGGTCAATGGCGTCGACTGTGCGCGGTATGCGACGGTGATGCCTGCCTACGACAGCTCCCGTTTGCTGTTTATCGGTAACTACGAATACCCCCCTAATGTGGATGCGGTTGAATGGGCTCTGGATGAGGTGATGCCGAAAGTCTGGGCGGCACGTCCGGATGTCTGCATGACCATCGCGGGGCACGCTCTGCCGCCTGCCTGGCGGCATCGCTGGGCGGACACGCGCATCGAGTGGCACGGTTTCGTCCCCGACCTGACGGCCCTGCAATCCCGGGCCGCACTATTCTTTGCGCCGTTGCGCCAGGGGGGCGGTTCCAAGCTCAAGGTGCTGGAGGCCATGGCTGCGGGGTTGGCGGTGGTGACGACTGCGCAGGGTGTGTCTGGGCTGGCAGTGGAGGCCGGCGTCGAATATGACGGGGGGGATGACGCCGAGGCCCTGGCCCTGGCCGTGCTAAGGCAACTGGCAAGCCCGCTTGCTGCGGCGCAGATGGGCGCTGCTGGACGTGCTTATGTCAATGCTGAGCATGACTGGATGGCGGTGGCCGAGCAATTACAGCGGGTCTATGCCACCTGCCTGGCTGGCCGGGCGGAGGGGGATGTGGCATGCGTGTAGGGCTGGATTATCGGCCGGGGCTCAGCAATCCGAACAATGGCATCGGTCGTCAGAACGTGGCATTGGCATCGGTGCTCGGCGACCTACCAGGCGTCGAGTTGAGCTTATTCACCCCCGCGCCGGAAGATCATCCGATTCGGGCACAGGCGCATTGTCCGAGCTGGTCCAGCCCTATAGAGGGGCAACACCGGCTGCCGCGTCGGCTGCGCTTCGAGTTGGCCTATATGCCCTGGGCGTTGCGGCGCCTGGGCATAGAGGTGCACATCAGTACCTTCAATATGGGGCTGCCGCTACCGCCGCGCCCCCCAGGAACGCGCTACGTACTGCAACTGCACGACCTGTTTCAGTTGCATCTGAAAAACCGCCACAGCTCCTGGCTGCGCGAAACGGTATATCGGCTCAGCGACAATCTCTCAATCCGTTATTCGATACGGGTGGCCGAGCGTATCTGGACACCGTCGCAATACAGTGCGGACGAGGTGGCGCGGACCTTCCCCTGGGCGGCCAGCAAGGTTCGGGTTCTGCCTAATCTGGTGCCCAGGTGTACCTTGACACCGGTTGCACCGCCGCTGCCGCTGCCTGCGCGTTTCTGGCTGCTGGTCGGTACACGCGAACCACGCAAGAACGTGCCCTGGTTTCTCGAGCAGTGGCATCTGGCCCGTGCTGCGGACGCCGCGGTGCCTGAACTGGTATTGGTCGGTGGTGGTGAGTTCCTGCCAGCGGCGCTGCGAGCCTTACCTGGGGTGCACCTGATGCCGGCGCTCAGTGATGCCGAGTTACAAGGGGTTTACCAGGCTGCCGAACGCCTCTGGCAACCGTCCTTGGCGGAAGGTTTCGGCTTGCCGGTGATTGAAGCGTTGGCCGGCGGGACCCCGGTTGCCGTAGCCACTGGGAGTTCTCTGGATGAAATCGTAGCGCCTGGCGCCCCTCGCTTCAGTCCATATGATGGTGCCGCCCTGGTGACCCTGATGCACCGCCTGGCACGGCCAGAAGACCCTGATCGTGACGCCTTGCGAGCATGGGCCGAACGTTATTCGGAGCAGCCTTACCGAGCTCGAGTGGCCGAACTGCTACAGGAGTTGCAGGCATGACATCCTCATTTGGGCTACCGATTGCGTTAGTCCTCGGCCTGCTCTTCGGCGTGCTGCTGTGGTTTCTCTCGCCACTGAGCGTGGCGGTATTGATCGTCGCCGTGGTCATCGGTTTGAACCTGCTGCGCCGCCCGTTGCTCGGGCTGTTGCTGTTCGCGGCGGTGGCCACGTTCCTGCCCTACTCGACCATCAATATCGGGGTGCGGACGACGGTTTCCGAGTTACTCATTCTCGTCATATGGGGCTGCGTACTGTTTCAGGGGCTCTTCACCGAGCCGGACCACGCTCAGCGCTCCGGTCCAACGGAACGCTACGTGCTGGCGTTGATCCTGTTCAGCGCGTTTCCCTTCGTGGTTGGTCAACTGATGGTCCAGGCCGAAGGTAACGGCGTGGCCAACTGGCTGCGTTGGATGGCCAACATGTCGCTGTTATTTCTGGTTGCCCGCTTGCTGCGTGATGGGGCGTCCCGTGACTGGATGGTGTTGGCGCTAATGCTCGGTACCCTGGCGATGCTGGCGCTATCCTTGCCGATCTTTCTTGTCGAGCGCTCTGCTTTAGCGATCAACCCGCTGTTGACCAAGCTCGGCTATGCAACGCTGGCCGAGGTGATCGGTGATACAACCGGGGCCATATTTCTGCGCATGGGCTCGCCCTGGATGCACCCCAACACCCTGGGCGGGGCCATGGCTTTGGTGCTGCCACTGGCCTTCTGCTACGGCCTCACGCGGCATGGCTGGCGCCGCGCATTGGCGGGGGCGGTCGGTTTGCTCGGTGTCGTCGCGCTACTGCTCAGTGGTTCACGTGGCGCACTCTTGAGCCTGGCGGTGGTGCTGGTCTGGATGGCTATCCGGCGCGTGCCGTTTACCGGGCGTCTGTTGCTCTGCGGTTGTGGCCTTGGGCTGTTGCTGGTGTTGTCCTATCCGCCGTTGCAGGAGCGTATCTCGACCATGTTCGAGTTCAGCGATGCCAGTACATCCGTGCGTTTTGCCGAATATGCCAATTTCTCTCGGGCAGTGGCCAGCTACCCGTTGGGTATCGGCTTTAAGGTCGAGCCACCAGTTCCAGGAACCGATTTGCTGGGGATATCCAACCTGTGGTTGAACGTCATCTACAAGCTCGGCCTGCCAGGCCTATTGCTGTTCATCGCGGCGACCTGGAGCTGGTGGAAGGAAACCCGCCCGCGTACCCGGAACATCGACCTGAACGCTGACAATGCCATCTGGCTTGGTACTACCGCTGGCCTGTTGGCTGCGCTGTTCAGCGGGCTGTTCGACCATTACTTCAGTTTTCAGCCGGTTCTTGTGGGGCTGTTCTGGTTAATGATCGGGCTAAATCTGCAAGAGGCGCGTCGTTTGCGGGAGGAGGCCGAGGTGCTACCTGGCGCACCGGCGGGCAATGCGCCGTGAGGGGTTAAATCGTGCTCAGCTCTACGCTCATGCTGACGCTCGCCACCCTGATTGGTCTGGCCGCAGGTTTCGCCCGTGAATGGCTGCTGATTGATGCATGGGGCGCCAGCCTGCGCAGTGACGCCTTTCTCGTCGCGCTATTTTTGCCCGAGGCCGTGCGTATGGCGTTGGCCACCGGGCTTTTCAGCTCTGCAGCGTTGCCCTTGTATCAGGAACGGGAGGGCGCCCAGCGCGAGGCCTGGTTATCGGCTCTGACCTGGCGTGTGCTGGGTGTCGGTTTGCTACTTGCCGGGCTGTTTTATCTTGCAGCACCTCAGTGGGTATGGCTGATCGGTCCTGGGTTATCCGCTGAGGGGCAGGCGCTTGCCTGGCAGAGCCTTCACCTGCTGGCGTGGTGTATTCCGGGCTTTATGCTTCATGCACTGCTTTGCATACCCTTGCAAGCCCATGCCCGCTTCGTCCTGGCAGGGCTTGGCTCGTTGTTATTCAATCTGCCGCCTGTGCTTTACCTCGCTCTCAAGGGTGGCCAGGCCGAGCCGGCGGGCGTTGCGCTGAGCTGTTTGGTGGGCAGTTTGCTGATGCCGTTGCTGCTCTTCCCGGCCATGCGCGGTATGGGCTGGCGCCCCTGGCGTGTTCAGGCAGACCGCAGTTGCGGGCAACAATTGTTGCAGCGGCTTGGGCCTTTGCTTGCCAGCACTCTGGCCAGCCAGGGATTGGCGTTGCTCGAACGCATGATTGCCTCGTTGCTCGGTGAAGGCGCGGTGACCTGGCTGAACTTCGCGCGCAAGCTGATCAACCTGCCGATGGTTGCGCTGATGAGCCTGAATCAGGTGCTGCTAGGCCTGATGGGCGGCAAGTCGGAGCGCGAGCGTCTGGTCTTGCTGCGCCGTGGTACGGCGATGGCAACGCTACTGACGTTGCCCGTGGCCGTGGGGGTGGTCGGTGCAGCGGAGCCGCTGGTTCTGCTGCTGCTACCAAACCAGGCCGGTGGAGGCGTATTGGCCGCTCTACTCGGCTGGTTGAGCCTGACCCTGCTGTTCGCGGCCTGGAATGCGCTGTTGGCGCGTTATGCCTATTCGGTTGGCGATACGCGCTTACCGCTGGCCTGTGAACTCAGCGGCAATGCAGTCAACGCGCTGTTGCTCCTGGCCCTGCCCTGGTGGTTGGGGCTAAAGGGGATCGCCCTGGCGGCGCTGTGCGGGGTTTTGCTGACAGGCCTGTTGTTAATGCGTAAGCAACGTCTGCTCGTGGCACTTGATTGGCCACGACAGTGGACCCTGGGGGGGCTGTTACCCGCTTTGGCTTTGGCGATCCCCGCCATGATGGTGAATAGCTGGTGGCAGCTCGGTGTGGCGACCCTGGCCGCAATGGGGCTGATGGCCGCGCTGGCCGCGCTGCTCAGGCCCTGGCGTATTCACTAAAGGGTATGCGCTTCGCGCTTTTTTTCGGGCGCCTCATCTTGTGCACTTGCGCGAACATAGTGGCTGTTCTTGAGCAGCCAGCGTTTCTCCAGTCCATGCCACATCAGTGCGGCCGCGCAGAGCGTCAGGCTTACACTGGCTAGCAGGGCCAGCCAAGGGTTGGCCTCGAATGCGCGGAAATGGACCAGGGTCTGGACAATCGGGAAGTGCAGAATATAAACGCCGTAAGAAAAGTCACCAAACCTGCAGAAGTTGCCTGCGTAGTTATACAGGGCAAAGAAAATGACCAGGATCGCCAGGGCAACAGGTTTGAGGGCTTCGAGTTCAACCCATGACTGCGCCAGGAAGTAGAGCACTGCAGCCAGCACTAGGAGTTTTATGTGCCGCTCGAAGTAGGGGAGCAAGTAATAGAGCGCCGCACCAGCAATGAAGAAACGCAACTGCCCAGGCAGTTGCTTCTCCAGTAAGACATATAGATTCCTGCCGGTGATTTCATGCAGGTGCAGCATGTACAGGGAGAAGGCAGTCGAGGCGACAAACAGCGCGAGGAGCGTCGGGGCGCGGCCGACACGTCTGCTTAACCAGACGATGATGGGAACGCTCAGGTAGAACATCACTTCGATCTTGATGGTCCAGAGTGCCCCGTTCACGGCTGCGAGGCGGTTCTCGGTGAAGACTCCGGGTAGATCGGGCTGGATAAAGTTGAGAAAGCCTAAGTTGGAGGCCAGGTAGCGAATAAAATCGCTCGAGAAAAAGTACGCAGCCAGTGGGCGCTCACTGATGCTGGAAAGCAGTAACGCGGCCAACAGCACGGAAGCGAAGTAGGCCGGGTAGATGCGACGGGCACGTTTCTCAAGGTAGTCAGCCAGTGAGCGTGACTTTTCGTAACTCATGAAAATCAGGAAGCCACTGATGACGAAGAATGACTCAATGGCAATCTTCCCTGACAGCAACGTGTCTATGATGCTCAGATCTGCCACGCCTGACAGTTCATGGGCATGCAGCAGACAAACCGCCAAGGCTAACAGCAGGCGGATCAGGTCGAAGTTGTTCTGCCGCAAGCGTGGACTGTGGCGCGTCATGGTGGCGCTGTTCACTTAATGGTTTTCGCAGTCAGTGTGGCAGTGTCTTGCTGTTTCTTGCGGAATAGCCGTTTGCCCAGATGATTGGCGCTGTTCATCAGGGGCTCCTCGATAAGGCGAAAGGCGACCAGCCCATAGATCATAACGGCCAGGAACATGATCACCAGAAAGGCCAGGTTATTGATCAGGTTTGACGCTGACAGCCCCAGTAAGACCCACAGTTTGCCAACCGCACCGATCACCAGAAGATGAGCCAGGTAGGTGGTGTAGGAGCTGTCACCGATAGCCACCATTAGGCTGGGTACACTCAGCTTTTCGCGGCGCTCAAGCAGTGTTGCGCCGATAGTCAGCATGCCAAATAGGCAACCCAGGCTGAACACTCGGATCAGGCCGTCCCCTCGGAAGAGTCCAAAACTATAACCGACGGGCACACCGATCAGCGGCACGAATAGCAGCATTGCGACAGCCATCCGGTTGGAGACGTGTTCACTCAGAGGGCTGAAGTAGAACAGCGCGATGAAGCCGCCCATGACGAACTCGATCGCAAAGGGATGCAAGGCAATACGCAGAGCCGGGCTGAGGCTCGACAGTTCGAGTATGAGGTTGGCGCAGATAATCAGGCAGGCCCAGCCTGCCAAAATCCAAGGCAAATGGCGTTCGCGGCAAAGCATGAAGGAGGTGAATACCAGATAGAACCACATCTCGAAGATCAGCGACCAGGCGACCATTACCAGAGGTAGGGTTTTGTCCGGTATCAGCAGGAAGGACTTCCACAGGTTGGGCTCGGTATATCCGCTGTTAACCCACTCGGGCATGGCCAGGAACACCGCAAGGGTAATGAAGAAGTACACCCAGTACGGCGGATAGATGCGGGCCAGTCGCGCATAAACGAACTTCAGTATCTCCCGCGGTACCTGGAAGCGCCCGCGTGAAACCATGACCATGATGAAGCCGCTGACGACGAAGAACCAGTCGATGAACAGCTGGTTGAAGTCTTTTATTGCGAGCGGTAATAAAGTGGCGCCAGAATACTTTTCCTCGGCGAATGTCATGTGGCCGATGACCACGCCTGTCAGGCCAATACAACGAAACGCCTGAAGAGTATCCAGCTTCGACATGTCATGCTCCTAGATGTGTGTCTTTAATGCTAATGTGGGCTTAGTGTCGGCGGAAAAATGACATCAATAATTTGGCGGCGAATGTAAGTTTTTGAGTGTTTACCCTATAAGGGATTTCATGTGCTTCGCTTATGGCAGCATGCCATTATGCAGGATTAGCTGGCAAGGTCTGTAGCTACTGGTTCCTGGCGCGGGGTGGCTTTTCATTCGCCTAAGTTGAGGCGTTACAGGGTGGCTTTGGTGAAAATAAACGGTAGGCACAGGTGGGGTTTAAGGATGATTAGAGAATTATATTTAAGGTGTTTTACTATATTGTTTTTTCTGTTCTGTATTGTTGTTTCATCTTCTATTTATGCTGCTGACGACGATCCGGTGAGGGTCGTTATTAAACAATATGATCGAGATGTGTTCTCTACTATGGATGATCTTCTTTATATTCGTACTTATCAGTGTCTTGAACCTGCGTATAGTGATAATGCAATTCTTTTTTATGTGCCCTATGCGGACGACAACAAATTACAGTTCAGCTCAAAAGTCGAGTGCAAGGTCGTGGAGGTCTACGATCGGGGGGCGCACTACAGTCGTGAGGGCCGCTAACAGGTCTTTTGTAGGCGAAGTAGGGGTATCAATTCTGGGCAAGAGCTCGTCGAGCTGACCGAGTAGTACGCCTGTCCGACTTTGGGTAGGTTGTTGAAAGCTTAGGGATGGTCTGAAAAAGTCCTTTCCCGAAAAGTACAGCTCAGCAACCATAAGACCGGCGTTCGTTATCTGCTGCAGACGGCTGAGGCAAGGTGCTTGGCGCGGACCGTACGAACTACACCGACATCATCCCGGTGGTGGTTATCAGCCAAGTCATTCAGTGCTCGAGGGAGCATGCCGTGAACGGATGGATAGCGGAAACGTCGCAGCTGGTTTCAGCGTTGCTGGAGTAGCGGTCAGGTCGAAGGGGCGCACGGCGATGCTCGCTGTGACACCAGGGTGAATGCGATCAAAGCTCGACGGTGTGCAGATCAGTGCAAGAGAAACGATGACCCCAAATCCCATATACGAAAAAGGCCCACCTTGCGGTGAGCCTAAGTCGTTGCTTCGTATGGTGCCGGCACCAGGAATCGAACCCGGGACCTACTGATTACAAGTCAGTTGCTCTACCAGCTGAGCTATACCGGCCTTTGAGGGTCGCCATTATATCCATTCGTTTGGCTGAGTAAAGCCGTCTGAGCGTAGTTCTGTGCAGGCATTGTTATCAGCAGCAAAAAGCTTATGCACATATGCAGGGCATCTGGCACGAGCGTGCGCAGACTTTGTGCGCTGGTTCGCGGTATTGGCTAAGTGCATGTTTTTGCAAGAGATATTTTCAGATTAAAAAATGTGCAGGTTGACGATATGCAGCTGGGGCGGGCTTTTGCGTGGTTTGCTCAGATTCTGTCAACAGAGTTATCCACAGTCTATGTGGGTAATTTTTACTGGCGCTCTGCCAGTAGCAGCAGATTTCTCGGGCTCTGTTGGTGGCTGCAGAAGGTGCCCAGGCGCACGTCGTAGCCTTGCTCCTGCAGGAATAGCGCGCGGTCGAGCAGTAGCCAGAGTTCCAGTGGGCGCCGGAATAAGCCGCGCAACAGCTCCAGATTGCGCACCTCGGCCAGGCGTTGCCAGCCATTTTGTTCAAGCTGTTGCCAATCCTGGGGCGCGGGTGTGGGCAGTTGCTTGAGTGCGGCGAGGTCCTTGCAGTAATCGGCAAAGGGCTTGTCGAGCCAGGCCGCTGGCAGGGATGGGGTGGGCAGGTATTCATCGATGCCGCGCAGCTGGCGTTGCAGCAAGTCGAAGGCCAGGCGTCTGGCCATGGATTGATCGCGCTGGCGGCGTACCCGCGCGCCAGCGGTAACGGTTTCGCTCAGGGGTAGGCCGAGATCGTCGATGGACAGTTGCAGTGTCGAGGCTTGGGCGCTTGCCGACAGCGGCTGATAGCGCTGTGTGCTGATGCGGTTGTAGCAGCAGGGCGCCACGGCCAGTTGTTGGCAGCCGGCCTGGCTGGCCAGTTGCAGCAGGCGTGTGTGCAGTTCGCCGCAGGCATGCAGGGCCACGGGCGTGTGTTGCACTTGCAGCTGCGTCGCCGCGTCGTCGGCCAGCACATCCTGCTCGATATGCTGCGCGGTGATGCCGAGTTTATTGCTGAGTTGTTGGCCGTTGCTGACCAGCAGCGGGTCGTATTCCAGGCAAGTCAGGTTGCCGCCGCCGTGTGCAAGCATCCGGCCAAGGTGGCCTTTACCGGCGCACCAGTCCAGCCAGTGTTGCGGTTTCTGGATAAAGCTCAGGCTGCGGGCAAAAGCGTCTATCTGCTGCCATTTGCGACCCGGCACATCTGCGCTAAAGCGCGCGGGTAATACCTGCGCGGGTGACTGCGGCAGTTCACCTGTCCGGCTTAAGTAGTGAGCCTGAGCGGCCAATTGCGGGAAGGGCGCGGGTGCTTGCAGCAGGTGCGGCTGGTTATGTGCGGCTTCTGCATGCTCCAGGCTTTGTGCCCTGAGCCAGTCTGCCAGCTGTGGGTGCTCGGCTTCCCAGGGCAATGCCGGGTAATGCACAAAGGGCCGTGGTCGCCACAGCGCTTGGTGCTCAATAAGAAAGCTGTCGAGCGCCTGAAAACGCTGCAATAGGGCGGCGTCTTGCAGGACCTGGGTTGGGGTGGTGATTGGCATGATGGATGGTGCCTGAGGGCGCGAGCCCTCAGGCAATCAGCGGCCCTGGCAGGCGTCGACGCGTAGCCAGCGTTCCAGCAGCTTGAAGCCGCGCACCAGCAGGAAGGCGATTAGCAGGTAGAACATCCCAGCTGCAAAGAAGATCTCCACCGGTAGGTAGGTGCGAGCGATGATGGTGCGGGCCATGCCGGTCAGCTCCAGCAGAGTCACGGTGCTGGCCAGGGCGCTGGCCTTGAGCATCAGGATCACTTCGTTGCTGTAGGCCGGCAGACCGATGCGCGCCGCCCGTGGCAGGACGATATAGAACATGGTCTTGGCTCGCGACATGCCCAGCGCGCGAGCAGCCTCGATCTCGCCTGGTGGTACGGCTTGAATCGCACCACGCAGAATCTCAGCAATATAGGCGGCGGTGTGCATGGTCATGGTCAGCACCGCGCACCAGTAGGGGGAGCGCAGATAAGGCCAGAGCGGACCTTCGCGCACCGCATCGAACTGTGCCAGCCCGTAATAGACCAGGAACAGCTGCACCAGCAGCGGCGTGCCACGGAAGAAGAAGATGTAGCCATAGGGCAGGGCGCGCACATACCAGTGCCGCGACGCGCGGGCGATGCCCATGGGCAGGGCGAGAATCAGCCCGGCAAGAACCGCGATGGCCACCAGCTCCAGGGTCAGCAGGGCACCTTCAGACAAGCGCGGCAGCCACTTGATGATCACGTCCCAGTTGAGGGCGGTCAGGCCCCCCCAGAGTGCATAGGCAATCAGCGCAACGGCAACCGACCAGGCGGCTATTTCAGAAAACTTTCTCATGACGCGCTCCTGACAAAGCCACGGCTGGAGCGTTTTTCAAGGAAGTGAATACCGATCATCGCGACGACGGTCAGGCCCAGGTAGATAAAGGCCGCCACCATATAAAAGGTGAAAGGCTCTTTGCTGGACGTTACGGCGATTTGCGAGCGGCGCATGATTTCTTCCAGGCCGATCACCGACACCAGCGCGGTGTCCTTCATCAGGATCATAAACAGGTTGCCCAGGCCGGGCAGGGCGATGCGCCACATCTGCGGCAGGATCAGCCGCCAGAAGATCCGTGGCTTGGACATGCCCAAGGCTAGGCCCGCTTCGCGATGGCCCTTGGGGATGGCCAGGATCGCACCGCGAAACACCTCAGTGGCGTATGCGCCGAAGCAGATGCCGAGGGCGATGGTCCCGGCGGCGAAGGCGTTCAGCTCAAGGCTTTCGATGCCGAGCAGGTCTGCCAGGTTGCGCATCAGCTGCACGGTGCCGAAATAGATCAGCAACACCCAGAGCAGCTCGGGAATCCCGCGCACGATGGTCGAGTAAGTGCAGCCAAGCCATTGCAGCGGCTTGTACGGGGAAGTCTTGGCAAGGGCGCCGAGCAAACCGAGCACCAGACCCAGGCACAGCGCACTAAGCGCCAGCTTGATGGTCATCAGGGTGCCAGCAGCCAGGGCCGGGCCGAATCCGTAGAGGTCGAAATTCATAGGGGCTCAGAAGCCTGCGCCGCCCGGACGGGCTGCGCAGTGCCGGCAGCTTAGTAGATGCTGAACGGGAAGTACTTGTCGTTGATCTTCTTGTAGGTGCCGTCAGCCACGATCTCGGCCAGTGCGGCGTTCAGCTTCTCGCGCAGGGCGTCGCCCTTACGCACGGCAATGCCGATCTTGTCGTTGTCGAATACCGGGTCGCCTTTGAATTCGAAGCTCTTGCCAGCGTCGCTCTTCAGCCATTCCCAGTTAACGAACGTGTCAGCCAACACGCCGTCGACGCGGCCCGAAGCCAGGTCGAGGTAGGCGTTTTCCTGGGTGTCGTACAGCTTGATATCAACCACACCGTCCAGGTTGTCTTCCAGCCAGGTGCCAGCGATGGTCGCGCGCTGGGCGCCGATCACTTTGCCTTTGAGGCTGGCTTTATCAGTCTTGAAGTCGCTGCCTTTCGGGGCGATGAACTGCAGCTTGTTGGTGTAGTAGGGCTCGGTGAAATCAACCGCGGCCTTGCGCTCTTCGGTGATCGACATGGAGGCGATCAGGAAGTCGAATTTCTTCGCGTTCAGGGCTGGGATGATGCCGTCCCAGTCGGAGGTGACCACTTCGCACTCGGCCTTCATCTTGGCGCACAGGGCCTGGCCGATTTCCACGTCAAAACCGCCAACCTGGCCGCTGGCGTCAATCAGGTTGAACGGCGGATAAGCGCCTTCGGTGCCGAGCTTCAGCTTGTCCGCGGCGACGGCGCTGGTGCCGAAGGCCAGGGTGGCGGCTGCGGCCAGCAGGATCTTCTTATAGTTCTGCATGCGTAGTTGCTCCGTGTTTTTAGTGATTGCTGGACATGAATTGTTTGCAGCGCGCCGAGTTCGGGTTGTCGAACACCTGCTCCGGGGAGCCCTGTTCTTCAACCAGGCCCTGATGCAGAAACACCACCTCGCTGGACACTTGGCGGGCAAAGCCCATTTCATGTGTTACCAGCAGCATGGTGCGGCCTTCTTCGGCGAGTGCGCGGATCACATTAAGCACTTCTTGTACCATCTCCGGGTCGAGAGCCGAAGTGGGCTCATCGAACAGGATGACTTTCGGCTGCATGGCCAGCGTGCGGGCAATCGCCGCGCGCTGTTGCTGGCCGCCGGAAAGCTGATTCGGATAAACGTGGCGCTTGTCGGCAATACCGACCTTGGCCAGCAGCGCCTCAGCCACCTCAATGGCCTCGGTCTTGCTCTGCCCCAACACGCGGCGTGGCGCCTCGATGATGTTGTCGAGCACGCTCATGTGCGGCCACAGATTGAAATTCTGGAAGACGAAGCCGATCTCGCTGCGCAGGCGATTGATCTGGCGGCTGTCGGCGGCGACCAGGTCGCCATTCTTCGCGGCTTTGAGCTTGAGCTCTTCGCCCGCGAGGATGATCTGCCCCTTGTGCGGGTTTTCCAGCAAATTGATGCAGCGCAGAAAGGTCGACTTGCCGGAGCCGGAAGAACCGAGGATGGAAATCACATCGCCGTCGCGAGCGGTGAGGGAGATGCCCTTGAGCACCTCAAGGTCGCCGTAGCGTTTATGTAGGTCGCGTATTTCCAGCGCGGGCGTGGCCTCGGCCATGGAGTGTCCTCTTATTCTTCGGTTGCGCTCAGGCGTTGCGTGGCCTCCCTGGCGAGGCGTCAAGCTAGCATAGCGTTTCGCTGACCGCCAAGCCGTTTACCGGCCGCGCCGGGCTTGGCCGGTCACGGTGTCGCCTGGTTGCTGTTGGTTGTCGCGCAGATGCAAAAAAATGGACGGGAAACATTTTAAACGTCGCGCAGCGACGGCCCGAAAGGTGGCCGCCATGGATGGCAGGCCATAAAAAGTCGCCTCAACGCACATCATTCAAATACAACTCCACCATCTCATCCAAACGCGCCTTGATCGGCTGCCAGTCCGGCATCAATTGATCGAGCAAGCGCCAAAAAGCCTCGGAGTGGTTGTGTTCGGCTAGGTGGCAAAGCTCGTGCAGCAACACGTAGTCAATGCATTCGGGCGGAGCTTTGACCAGGTGTGGGTTGAGCGTCAGGGTGCCGGAATGCGAGCAACTACCCCACTGCGTCTGCATGGTCAGCAGGCGCAGTGCCGGCTTTTGCGTTAGCCAGCGGGCCTGTGGCGTCAGGCGCTCTAGACGCTGATTGAACTGCTCGCGGGCGCGGGCTTTGTACCAGGCGAATAACAACTCGCGAACTTTCTCCGGGCGATTCTGCCGCACCGTGATGCACAGCATGCCGCGCAGCAGCTTGACCTGTTGCGGTGCGCGGGCGTCTTCCTGGACTTTCAGCGGGTAGCGCTTACCCAGATAGAAATGGGTTTCGCCGCTGATGTACTGGCGTGGGCGCACATGCAGCAGGCGTTCGCGGATCGGCTGCAGTTGCTCCCAGATCCAGCGTGCGCGTTTGTTGACCCCGGCAGCGATCTGCTCGGCGCTGGCATCGGCCGGTGCCATTACCAGCACCTGGCCATCGGGCTGCACCTTGATGGTCAGTTTGCGCGCCGGGCGTGGAACGTGCTGCACCTGATAGGCAATCGTCTCGCCGCCGTAATGCAGGCTGGCCATCAGGCTTTGCGCGCTCCGGCGCGGACGATCTGCACCACCTGTTCCACCAGCGCCTGCACCTGATCCATACCCAGGCCCAGGGCTTTTAGCGCCATAAAGTACAGCGGCAGCAGTTGCTGGCGCACGGCTGCCTCGATATTCAACGGGTTAATGGAAAACTCGCGTACCGCCTGGCTGACGATGGCGTCGGTCTGCTCGGCAAGTAGAACCCAGTGCGGCGTGTCGATGGCCTCGGCGGCCACACGCTGCTCATCCAGCAGCAGCTTGAAAGCGCCGAAATACGCCTGCACATGGGGGTTGCCGCGTACCGCATCGGGCAGCTCGTCGAGCTGGCGCTGCTGCAGCTGCTCGTCGAACGACTTGAACAGCAGGTACTGCTTGAGTGGGTTATCGAACAGCGCATCGGCCTCGGCGATGACCTGGCGTAGCAGCTCGGAGAAACGCTTCTGCGCATAAGGATCGTCCAGCAACTGGTCGATTTCCTTGGTCAGCCGGGTCTGGATGATGTCCTTCTCGTTGCGGGTCTTCTCCTCGCTCCAGGCCTCCGGCTTGTGTGCGCCCATATCGCCTACCACGTAAGCGCCCTTGGATTCGCGCACGCCGATGCCAAGCACATGCTTGTCCATCAACTTTTTCACCTGCACCGCGTACTCGTCGTAATCCACGGTATCGCCGGTTGCCTGCTTGAGGCGCTGGCGCAGATTGGACAGTTGCTTGACCGTTTCCTTGTACTGGCGGCGGGTGTCCTCGCTGACGCTTTTGTCCTGAAAGAACGCCTGGGACTGCAAGGCAATTGCCAGGCAGGCGGCAAACTCGCTGAGCAACGCATAGAAGTCATCACGGGCCTTCTGCCGCGTATCCACCTGCGCGCCATCCACCTCCTGCAGGCGCGGCAGCAGCACCGCCAGCATCTGCTCGATGTCTTGGGTGTTCTTCACGTCCTTAAACATCGCCCACAGCTGCTGGTACAGGCTCGGCAGCTTCTTGTATTCGGTGCTCATCGGGCTGTACAGGCCATCCAGATCCTCGATGCTGTAGCCGCCCTGGGTGCGCGTGGCCAGGTCCTGATATTGGGCGATGGTGATATCCAGCTCGCCGAGGATGCCGCGATAGTCGATCAGCAGGCCGTGCTTTTTCAGCGGGTGCAGACGATTGACCCGCGCGATGGCCTGGATCAGGTTGTGCTGCTTGAGGTTCTTGTCGATGTACAGCACCGCATTGCGCGGTTCGTCGAAGCCGGTGAGTAACTGGTCGATGACAATCAGCAGGTCGGGGCCATCGTCCTGAGCAAAGGCGTCGATCATCCGTTGCTTGTAGACGGTGCCGTCTTCCTTGCCGACATGCTTGTCCCACCAGGCCTGCACCACCGACTTGCTGTCCTCGTCGCTGTCGCTATTGCCCTCACGGCTATCCGGGGCGGACATCACCAGCGCCGAGCTGACCTGGCCGATCTCGTCGAGAAATTCCTTCAGGCGAATCGCCGATACCCGGCTGTCACACGCCACCTGGCCTTTCAGACCGTCCAGCACCGAGCTGCTGAAATGCTCGCTGATGTCATGGGCGATCAGCTCCAGCCGGCCCAGGGCCTTGTACAGCTCACCCTTCTTGGCGAACTTCTTTTTCAGGTCGGCCTGCTGCGCCTCGCTCAGGCCTCGGGTGCTGCGTTCGAACCAGCTGTCGATGGCGCGGTCGTTTACATCCAGTTCCAGGCGCCGCTCTTCGTACAGCAGCGGGGTCACCGTGCCGTCTTCCACGGCACGCTGCATGGTGTAGGCGTGCACGATGGGGCCGAACTTGCTCTGGGTTTTTTCCTTCAGCAGCAGCGGTGTGCCGGTAAAGGCGATAAAGGCCGCGTTGGGCAGGGCCAGGCGCATCTGCACATGGTTTTCGCCGCCCTGGGAGCGATGGCCTTCGTCTACCAGCACGATAAAGTCGCTGCTGTCGTTGTGGCATTCCGGCAGCTTGGCCGCCGAATTGAATTTCTGGATCAAGCTGAACATCACCCGCACCGAGCCTTTGCCGATCTGCTGGGCCAGGTGCCGGCCTGATTGGCTCAGAGCTTCCTGCTGATCGCGCTCGGTGAGCACGCCGGCGCTGGCGAAGGTCTTGCTCAGTTGCGCTTCCAGATCGGTGCGGTCGGTGATCACCAGTACCCGGCAGTTCTGCAGCTGCGGGTGGAAGATCAGCGCCTTGGCCAGCAACAGCATGGTGATCGACTTGCCCGAGCCGGTGGTATGCCAGACCACCCCGCCCTGGCGTGCGCCGCGCACATCACGCTGCTGGATGCGCTCGATCAGCGCGCGGATGCCAAACACTTGTTGGTAACGCGCGACGATCTTGCCGTGCTTGCTATCGCTGTAGGTGTAAAAGCGCACCAGCTCCAGCAGGCGATCCGGCCGGCACAGGCTGGCCAACAGTTTGTCCTGCTGGCTGGCGAGCAACCCGCCGGCCAGCCAGCTGCGATACCAGGCAAGGCTCGCGGCGGGGCGCTGGGCGAATATCGCCTGCTCCTGGGTAGCGTCCAGAGGGCGGTTCTTCAGCTCGGCGAAGGCCACCTCGCCGATTTCCTCTTCGCGCCAGGCGGCCCAGAACTTCTCGGTGGTGCCCACGGTGCCGTAGCGCCCGCCACTGCCATCGACCACCAGCAGCAGCTGGCTAAAGGCAAATAGCTGGGGGATTTCATCGGCGCGCTGGTTGCGCAGCATCTGCGAGATACCCTGCTGAATCAGGTCTTTGCCGTTATTGGCATCCGGACGCTTGGCCTCGATTACCACTAGTGGCAGGCCGTTCACATACAGCACGATATCCGGGATGCGCTGGCCGATACCGCTGGTGCAACCCACGCCCAGCTCCTCGGTCAGGTGAAAGCTGTTATTGCTCAGGTCGCCCCAGTCGATCAGCGCGATGGTCGGGTTAACCTTGGCCCCGGCGACAAAATCGCCAACGCTCACCCCGTACA
This sequence comes from Pseudomonas sp., assembly GCA_035655415.1. Lineage (GTDB taxonomy): Bacteria > Pseudomonadota > Gammaproteobacteria > Pseudomonadales > Pseudomonadaceae > Aquipseudomonas. Next base: position 22,520 of record DASRUM010000176.1, on the reverse strand, counting down.
GCAACTGGTCGGACAGACGCTGGTTGGCCGCCTGTAAACCCTCGTTCAGCGGTGGATGGCTGATCTCGCTGACCAGCTTGTTCAGCGCCGCCTCGCTCAGGCCATGCTCTACGCCATTGCTGAAAAAGCGCCGCTTGGCCAGTTCGGCGCGTAGCACCGGGGGCAACACCACCCGCTCCTTGCTGCCGCGCAGTGCCAGCGCCTGGCTTGGGCTTAGGTAGGTAAAACCCAGATTGGCCAACAACGCCAAGGCGGGGATCTTGGCGCTGAACTCTTCTTGAAACTTGGGGTGGGCAAAGGCGGGCGTGGTGGTCACAGCACTATTCCTTGTTCGGCCAACCATGAGGTGACCGGCAGCGAGGGTCACACAGGCCTGTTGCAGAGGGTTGATCACTTCGGGCTGCAAGGGGCTTCCTTGCGGGGCGATTGGCAGACGATACCAGAGGCCGTCAGCTATCGCCGAGTCTGGCGCTGCGCCGGCCAGATCGTAGGGTGGATTAGCGGCGCGGGTCGTAGTTGTTGGCCGCACCACGCAGGTCGTGCGCTGCGTAACCCAGCATTGCGGTTTACCGGTAGACCGCCATGGTGGGTTACGGCGCAGTCGGGCTTGGCCGTGGCCTTTGCGCCCGTGACAGGCGCAATCCCCATGGATGGGGTGAATGCCGCAAGCCCGCCGGGAGCGGGCGCGGCCTAACCCACCCTACGGATCTGTGGCTCTTCTTCCACCTCGTCGTCCAGCCGCACCCGGCGCTGGCCGGTAAGCAGTTGCTGCATCAGGGCTTTTTTCTCCAGCTTTAGCTTGGCCAGTTGCGCTTGCAGATTGCTGATTTCGGCGTCGGCGGTGGAGAGTACCTGGGCGATTTTTTGTTGTTCGGCCAGTGGTGGAACGGGCACCGTGGTGTCGAGGAATGCGCTGGGCTTGATATTGAGTAGCCCGTTATTGCGTACGCCTGTGTTAACCAGGCCGGCTAGTTGATCTTTCAGGTAGTCGGCGGCAAACAGTTGAGCGTAATACTCCGGGTCGAACCCCTGATTAAGTTTGAAGCACACGTAGACGTGGGGCACCAGGCCGGTGTCGAAGGTATCCAGTTTGAAGATGCAGCCGTATTGGTAGGTTTTGGAGTTGCCTTTGTTGTAGGCGAACTCGCCTCGGCTCAGCAGTATGTAGTTGTTGACGCTTTCGCCGGCCATGTAGCGGCTGTATCTCTCCTCTTGGGTGACAAAGCCGGAAAGTGACGAAATGGTCAGGATGGGATGCGCTTCCCCGTCGGTCCTTTCTTGGATGCGGGTACTGATTTCGCTTAGTTTCTGCTTGCCCCAAGTGTCACTGAAATCCGCAAAGCGTTTTTTTCCAGTCAGCAATTGCCAGGTCAGTGCCTGCTTCTGCTGCTGGCTATTGGCAAGCAGGCGCTCGGTAGTGGTGATGGCTTTATCCCAGGTGGAAAGGATTTGGGCGATCTTGGTTTGTTCTGCAAGCGGCGGTACGGGAACCGGGATTTCTTTAATCAGGCCAGCGCTTAAGTTGTTCTGACCACCGCCATTACTCATGCTGCGAATATTTTCATATTCGGCCTGCAGGTACTGAAAAAGGAACTCGTGTGAGTGACCACTTTTGGGGATTATCGCGGCGCAGGCCTGGTTTGTGGTTGCCTCTATCCCTAGCTTGGCAACCTGACCGCGCGTTTTCCCTTGGCCGTACATGGCCATCAGAATGGTGTTCTTCGGGAATAGCTTTGCCGATGAGCACTGCATGCCCAGTTGAGTGATCTTTTGGGCTGTATTGGTAATGGTTCCGAAGTTGACTTCTGTTGTCGTAACCCAGGGGATGTCTCCATCCCAGTATTCGCTCTGAGAGCGGCTGGGAGTGCCTCCAGAAGAAATCGTGGCTATATCGCCAAGGCTTTTGACCTCCCAGCCCTTAGGCACCATAACCCAGCTCCTCCAAATACCCATCCATCTCCCGCTTTAACGCCACCAGTTCCCGCTCCAACCCCTCACGCTCAGCCTTGATCGCCAACAAATCAATCTCGTCCTCAGCCTCGAAGGTATCCACATAGCGCGGGATATTCAGGTTGTAGTCGTTATCGCGGATGGCTTGCAGGCTGACGCATTCGGCGTAGCGGCTCTGGTGCTGGCGGGCGCGGTAGGCGCTGACGATACGCCCAAGCTGCTGCGGGCCGAGCTGGTTCTGGTTTTTGCCGGCGACAAAGTCGCGGGAGGCGTCGATAAAGATCACGTCTTGCGTGCTCTTGGTTTTGCGGAACAGCAAAATCGCAGCCGGGATGCCGGTGCCGAAGAACAGCTTTTCCGGCAGGCCGATCACCGCATCCAGCAGGTTTTCCTCGATCAGCGCCTGGCGGATCTTGCCTTCGCTGCCGCCACGGAACAGCACGCCGTGGGGTACTACCACGCCCATCCGGCCGGTGCCCGGTTTCAGGGTTTCGATCATATGCAGGATAAAGGCATAGTCGCCCTTGGTTTTCGGCGGGATGCCGCGCTGGAAGCGGCCGTATTTGTCGTTCTCAGCCTGTTCGACGCCCCATTTCTCCAGGGAGAAGGGCGGGTTGGCGGTGACCACGTCGAAGTGCATCAGGCCGCCGTTGGCATCCAGCAGTTGCGGGTGGCGGATGCTGTCGCCCCAGCGTAGGTCGTGATTTTCCTCGCCGTGAAGAAACAGGTTCATCTTGGCCAGAGCCCAGGTGGCGCCGATGGATTCTTGGCCAAACAGGGCGTAGTTGCGTGAGCCGGTTTTCTCCAGCACCTTGCGCCCGCATTTCATCAGCAGCGAGGCCGAGCCGCAGGCTGGGTCGCAAATCTGCTCGCCGGGCTGCGGATCGAGCAGTTCGGCCAGCAGGTCGCTGACCTGGGCCGGGGTATAGAACTCGCCAGCGGTTTTGCCGGCACCGGCGGCAAAGCGCGAAATCAGAAACTCGTAGGCGTTGCCGATAATGTCCTGGCTGCCGATGCGCGAGGGGCGCAGGTTCATGTCCGCCTGGGCGAAGTCTTCCAGCAGGTGGCGCAGCAGGTTGTTTTTGCTTTTTTCTTCGCCGAGTTTGTTGGCGTTAAAGCTGATGTCCTGGAACACGCCGCGCAGTTTGGCGCTATTGGCGTCTTCGATGGCATGCAGAGCTTCGTCGATACGCTCGCCGTTGCCGGGCAGGTGGCGTTTGTCGTGCAGGCTGTAGAAGTTGGCCGACGCGGGCAGCACAAAGCGCTCGGTCTTCATCATGGCGGCGATCAGCGCCGGCTCATTGCCGTATTTGGCCACATAGCCTTCGTAGTGGTCCTGCCAGACGTCGCTCAGGTACTTCAAGAACAACATGGTTAGCACGTAGTTCTTGTAGTCGCTGGCATCCACGCTGCCCCGGAAGGTGTCGCACGACTTCCAGATGATGGCGTTGATTTCGTCCTGGCTGATGGGGCTATGGCTCATGGGCTTCTTCTTGGCTGAATCAGGGTTGGCGGACGGCGAGTGCCGCATCGCGCTGAGGGCTGCGGCTGATCTGGCGGCTGGCCACGGGCTGAACTGTCAAGGATTGCTTGATAGTTGCCGGGCTGGGTGCGCCTCGGTAGGGCGTGCTGCGGATAGGCAGGCTGATAAGCCGCTTGGCGAATGCCTGCTGGTTCGCCCAGACGCAGGCACGCAGTTGCAGCGTAAGCTTGCCGTCGTCGGTGCTGTAGAGAATCGGGTCATGCATGGCAGCGTGCGTCCCTGGTGGCTGACGGTGCTGAACATGGCGCAGGGCGAGCGAGGTCGCCAGCTTTTTCTGCAGATAGCTTTCTGTAGAAAAAGAAAAGGCCCACATCGCTGTGAGCCTTTCTCTGTATTTGGTGCCCGGGGACGGAATCGAACCGCCGACACGGGGATTTTCAATCCCCTGCTCTACCGACTGAGCTACCCGGGCTAACGGGGCGCTATTAGACGGATTTGAGGGGTAGGTGTCAAGCGTGAGTTTGAAAAATATTTAATTATTACGGGCGCTTAGGTTCGGGCGAGGGTTCGGGGGCGGGTGTACAGGGTGGTTGGGTAGCCCGGATAAGCCTTGGCGCAATCCGGGAGGGTGCCGTCCCGGATTGCAGCGCGTGCCGCGCTTTATCCGGGCTACGGGTGTAGTGCCTGGCCGCTTACTCGCTAGGTGGCACGTAACCGTCGGCCTGGGCGTATTCCTCGCCGGAGAGGAATTTGTCCATCTCGACCTGGAGGAATTTGCGGTCTTCGGCGTTCATCATGTTCAGGCGGCGTTCGTTGATCAGCAGGGTCTGGTGCTTCTGCCATTCGTCCCAGGCTTGCTTGGAGACGTTGTTGAAGATGTCCTCACCTTTGGCGCCTGGATACGGTGGGCGCTCCAGGCCGGGGAGTTCTTGCTTGTGTTTGCGGCACTGTACGGTGCGGGTCATGGCGTTTCTCCAGTATTTGCTGCGAGTGCATCGGCCGCGCGCTTCAGTAACTTCTTCACCGGGGCGGCGAGGCCCAGGCGCGGCGGGGTGGCGAGGTTATACCAGAGCCAGTCAGCCTCGGCCACGGCGGCTGGCGCGGCGTCGACCTGGATCAGCCAGGGTTCGATGGCCAACTGGAAGTGGCTGAAGGTGTGGGTCAGGCCGCTCAGTTCGCGCTGTGCGCCGAGCTGCAGGGTGTGGCGGCTGGCGAGTGAGGCGATGGCCGTTGCTTCGTCCAGCTCTGGCAGGCTCCACAAACCGCCCCAGAGGCCGCTGGACGGGCGGCGATAGAGCAGCACCTCGCCGTGGCGGTTGGCGAAAATCGGCATCAGCGTGCGCTTCTGTGGCAGTGCCTTGCGCGGTTTGGGAATCGGGTAGCGGATCTCCAGGCCGAGCAGATGCGCCTGGCAGCCGCTTTTCAGCGGGCAGAGCAGGCAGCTCGGTTTACTGCGGGTACACAGGGTGGCGCCCAGATCCATCATCGCCTGGGTGTAGTGGTTTACCCGGGCGTGCGGGGTAAAGCGCTCGGCCACACCCCACAGCTGTTTGGCCACCTTTGGTTCGCCCGGATAGCCTTCCTGGGCCACGTAGCGCGCCAGTACGCGTTTGACGTTTCCGTCGAGGATCGGCGCACGCAGGCCCATGCTGAGGCTGGCGATGGCGCCGGCGGTGGAGCGGCCGATGCCGGGAAGTTCGGTGAGCTGGTCGACATCGCGGGGGAATTCGCCAGCATATTCGCGCATAACGATCTGCGCGGTCTTTTGCAGGTTGCGCGCGCGGGTGTAGTAGCCGAGGCCGGTCCACAGGTGCAGCACTTCGTCTTCCGGGGCTGCGGCCAGGTCATTTACCGTCGGCAAGGCGGCCATAAAGCGGTCGAAATAGCCGAGCACGGTGCTGACCTGGGTCTGCTGCAGCATGATCTCCGAGACCCACACGCGGTATGGCGTGATGCCCTGTTGCCAGGGCAGATCCTTGCGTCCGTGGCTGTCGTACCAGTTCAGTACTGCGTCAGAAAACTGCTCGGGGCTCATCGGTTGAACAGGCCCTTGAGTGCGTCTTTCAGCTCGGGGCTGACCTTGTCGCCGAGTTTTTCTTCGATCTTCTCGTTGAGCTTGTTGCCGGCCAGTTTGGCGGCGACTTTGCCCAGGCCGTCCTGATCCAGGCGGCAGGCCTTGCCGCCCATTTCCAGCGGGCCGCGGCAGCGCACTGGCCATTCGATGCCAACATAGCGCTCGTTGACCTGGCAGGCCGGGTCGGGCATTTCGCGTTGATCACCGGTGATGGTGATGCCGACGCGGTAGTCGAGGCCGAGGATGCGCAGGTCCAGATCACCATTGCCGCTGACCGCCAGGCCCGGAATAACGGCCTTGAGGTCGGGGTTGTGGGCCACGCCGTTGCGCAGGATCAGGCTGCCTTGCAGAGTTTCGAAGGGCGTGTCCTTGCCGCGTGGGTCGCTGCTCAGGGCTTTGCGGTTGAGGGTGGCGATACCGCGGCACAGCTGCTGTTCCAGGTTGGCGTCGACCAGCACGCCGTCGTTGAGCAGGAAGCTAGCATCGCCAGTCAGCCCATCGACCCAGGCGCGCTGGCTGTTGCCGCTGGTGGTCAGGTTGGCTTTGAAATCCAGCAGGCCTTTGACCGGCGAAGGCTGGTCGGGCTTTTTCAGGAATGGTTCAACCGGGATGTTGCTGAGGTTTTTCTGCACGCTGAGCAGCGGTATGGCTGGGCGCACGTCGATGCTGGCCTTGGCGTCGAAGCTGCCGTTGCCGATATTGCCGCGCACATCCTGCAGGGTCAGCAGGCCGCCTTTGCTTTGCGCCTTGGCGCTGAAGTTGCTGATCACCTGCTGTTGGGCGGTGAGCTGATCGAGGCCGAGGTCGAGTTGCATGTCGAGCTTGCGCAACGTCTCGATCGGCAGCACTTCGCTGCTGCTCCAGGCGTGCTGAGTCGGTGCATCGGGCAGCGGTGTGCTGCCGCTCTGCCCGGCACTGGCAACGCTGGCCTTGACCTCGGCTTTGCGTGCGGCGCCGGCATCCTTGGCGTCCTTGGAGGGTGCGGGTAGGTAACGGTCGAGGTTGAGTTGGTCGCCCTTGAGTTGCACGCGCAGGGTTTGCTTGGCGAAATCGGCAATCGCCAGTTGGCCGCTGAAGTGGCTGTCATCCAGGGTCAGTTTGAGTTCTTCGAGGGTCAGGCTGTTGTCGGTGCCGCTGAGGCGGGTGACCAGTTCGAACTGGCTGAGGGTCGTGTCATCGGTCATCGGCGGCAGTTTCTGGCCGATGGTGGCGAGGAATTCACGCAGGTTGAGCGGTGCGATGGACAGGCCGCCGCTGAGTTTTGGCTGTTTGTCGAGGTCGCGGACTTTCAGCTCACCGAGGGCGCGTAGCTGGTTGCCGGAGAATTTCAGTCCGTTCCACTCGGCGACCTGGGCGGCCAGGTCGACCAGCAGTTGGCCTTGGGCCGAATAGGTCAGGGTCTGGCCGTCAAAGGGTTCGCCGGACACTTCGCCGGAGAGTTTGGCGTCTTCCAATTGGTAGCGTTTCAGTGCGCGGTCGAAGCGCAGTTCACCCTGCAGCTCGCTACGGGCGCGTAATACCGGCTTGTTGAGACCGAAGAAGGCGCTGAGTTTGATCGGGATACCGGCGCCTTCGCGGATCGCCCCGGTGGTCAGCTGGATGCTTTCGGCGCTGAATTGCTGGCCTTTCTGCGCGTCGTGGTAGTCGATGCGCGCGCTGTTGACGATCAGGCTGTCGATATCCAGTTTCAGTGGCTGGCTGCTCTCAGGCTCTGCGGCTGTGCTGTTGGCCGGAGTGCTATCGCTGCTTGCTACTGACGCGTCGGTGGCTGTGGTCGCGACTTTGGCCGGTTTGCCGACCTCTTCCCAGTTGCTGCGGCCTTTTTCGTCGAGTTGCAGGTTGAGGTTGAGGCCATCGATGCGGATATCGCTCATCTGCACTTCTTTACGCAGCAGCGGCAGCACGCGCACTGACAAACCGAGCAGGCGCAGGTCGGCGAAGGGTTTGTCCGGGGTGTTTAGGCTGGCGAGCGTGGCGTCGGTCAGCTCCAGGCCAAGCCAGGGGAACAGGCTCCAGCCGATATCGCCCTTGAGGGTCAGCTCAAGATTGGCTTTGTCACGCGCAAGCTGGCGGATTTCGTCTTTGTAATCGTTCGGATCGAACAGGTGGGTGAGGGCAAAGCCCAGTGCCACGATGATCAGCAATAGCCCGAGAAAAAACAGGCCGAGGATTTTGCCGAGCGCTTTCATGTGCGAATCCTTGTTTCGAAACTGGAAGGTGTAGAGCAGCAATTCAAGCCGGCGAGTATAGCGCCAGCGGTTTTACCTTGACCGCCGACAGTCCCGTTTACGCAGTGATTTTGCAAGCGGCTTTTACAGTGATTGCGCCACGCGCTCGGCAATCGCCAGGCTGGCGGTAAGCCCGGGCGACTCGATGCCTAACAGGTTAACCAGGCCTGGCAGGCCATGCTCGTTGGGCGTTTGGATAATGAAGTCGGCGGCCGGTTCCCCAGGGCCTGCGAGTTTCGGCCGGATACCGCTATAGCCCGGCACCAGGCGCGCGCTGTCGATAGTGGGGAAGTAGCGGCGGATGGCTTCGGCGAAGGGTTCGCGCAGGGTTTCATCGACCTGATAGTCGATCTGCGTGAGGTAGCGGGTATCCGGGCCGAAACGCAGCTGACCGCCGAGATCCAGGGTGGCGTGGATGCCAAGGCCGGTGGTATTGGCTTCCGGCATCGGGTAGATCAGGTGCTGGAAGGGCGAACGGCCGCTGTAGCTGAAGTAGCGGCCCTGGCATAGGTGCAGTGGCGGCACGTTTTGCAGCCCTTGGGTTTGGTTGGCCAGTTGCTGGGCGAACAGACCGCCGGCATTGACCACCTGTTGGGCTTTCAGCTGGAACGGCTCGCCGCTGCTGTGGCCCGAGGCTATCCAGCCGTCGCTGCTTGCTTCGAGTTGTTCGACGCGGGTGTGCAGAACCAGCTGTGCGCCGCGATTCTCTGCGGCCGCCAGCAGCGATTGCAGGTAGGCGTGGCTGTCGATAATCCCGGTGCTGGGCGAGAACAGGGCGGCAACCCCACGCACGGCTGGCTCAAGCGCGTGCAGGCGTTTCTGCTCGATGGGCTGCAAGTCGTGTACGCCGCAGGCCTGAGCATTGCTTTGCAGTTGTTCGAGTTTGGCGATTTCCGCGCTTTTCACCGCTACCAACAGCTTGCCGAGCTGGCAGTGTGCGACCTGATGCGCGTGGCACCAGGCATACAGGCGTTCGCGGCCTTCCAGGCACACCTCGGCCTTGAGCGAGCCGGGCGCGTAGTAGATGCCAGCGTGGATCACCTCGGAGTTGCGGCTGGAGGTGTGGCTGCCGATCAGGCCCTCGGCCTCGGCTATCAGGGTGCTCTGGCTCGGCCTGGCCAGGCGCGCGGCGCAAGCCAGGCCGATGGCGCCTGCGCCGATAATCAGGGTGTCGATACTGTCCATGGCGTTTCGGTGCTGCGGGTTGATGGGTTAGGCGGGGAGCATAACAAGAACCTATGAGGTGGCATGAGCGTCGCGGTGCGGGCGTTTGCGCTGTAGATCCTGCTGCTGGAACAGGCCTGCAGCATGCGCGGCGGACGGTTGGTGCAGGTTTCGCCTTTGATAATGGCTATGTACCAGTCAAGTGTTTCCAGCTGTGCTGGCGGTTGTCGCGAAACCCGTAGGAGCGGCCTTGGCCGCGATGTTGTTCTATTCGGCCGCGATTCGCGGGCAAGCCCGCTCCTACAAGGGCCGAGCCTGCCAACAGCAGCCAGTTCAGACGGAGCCTTGATAATTCTTTCGCGAAAGCTGTCGCTTACTGCAACCGATGGCGGTCGTGCAAAAAGCTCAGTACCGCGCGGCGGCAGCGGTTGTATTCGTGGTCGTCGGCCAGGGCGATGCGGTCGCGCGGGCGCGGCAGGTCGACGCTGAGGATTTCACCGATGGTGGCCGAGGGGCCGTTGGTCATCATCACGATGCGATCCGACAGCAGCACCGCCTCGTCGACATCGTGGGTGATCATCATCATGGTGTTGCCCAGGTCTGCCTGGATACGCATCACCTCGTCCTGCAGGTGGGCGCGTGTGAGGGCGTCGAGGGCGCCGAAGGGTTCATCGAGCAGCAGTACCTTGGGCTTCATCGCCAGGGCGCGGGCGATGCCGACGCGCTGCTTCATGCCGCCGGAGATCTCCTGGGGGTACTTGTGCAGGGCGTGGCCCATATTCACCAGTTTCAGGTTGTGCTCCACCCATTCGCGCCGCTCTGCCTTGCTCATGCTGCGCTTGAACACCTTGTTGACCCCCACGGCGACGTTCTCAAACACCGTCAGCCAGGGCAGCAGCGAGTGGTTCTGGAACACCATGCCGCGATCCGGGCCGGGGCCGTTGACCTCCTTGCCGTCGAGAATCACCACGCCGAGGCTGGGTTCCAGCAGGCCGGCAATGATGTTCAGGACTGTGGATTTGCCACAGCCGGAGTGGCCGATGATCGAGATAAATTCGCCCTGGTCGATGCGCAGGTTGATGCCCTTGAGCACCTGAGAGGCGACCTTGCCGCGGTTAAAGCTCATGTCCAGTTGTTCAACGCTGAGATAGCTCATGTCCGAATCCTCAGGCAGCGGGAATGCCGCGGGTGATGCGCTGGCCAACGAAGGCCACCAGGCGATCCAGGCAGAAGCCGACGATGCCGATGTAGACGAGCGCGAGAATGATGTCGCTGATGCGCGAGGCGTTCCAGGCATCCCAGATAAAGAAACCGATGCCGACTCCGCCGATGAGCATCTCAGCCGCGATGATCGCCAGCCAGGACAGGCCGACGCCGATGCGCAGGCCGGTGAAGATATAGGGCGCTGCTGCGGGCAGCATGATCAGGTGGAAGTACTCCCAGGCGTTGAGCTGGATCACCTGGGCGACATTGCGGTAGTCCTGAGGGATATTGCGGATGCCCACCGAGGTGTTGATGATGATCGGCCAGATCGCGGTGATAAAGATCACGAAGATCGCCGACGGATGGCTGTCCTGAAAGCCGGCCAGGGACAGCGGCAGCCAGGCCAGCGGCGGCACGGTGCGCAGCACCTGGAACAGCGGGTCGAGGCCGCGCATGGCCCAGTCCGATTGGCCAATCAGTACACCCAGAGCGACGCCTGCCGCCACGGCCAGCAGGTAGCCCACCGCCACCCGTTGCAGGCTGGCCAGCAGTTGCCAGGCCAGGCCGACATCGTTGCCGCCGTTGTCATAGAAGGGGTCGATGATCAGCTCCCAGGTCTCGCTGATCACCTGGGACGGCGGCGGCAAGGCCGCGCCAGCGCCCGAACAGAGCATCTCCCAGACCAGGCCGAGGATAAGCAGGATCACCAGCGGTGGCAGTAAATCCTGCAGCAGGGTCTGCTGCAGGCTTGTGCCGATACGGCTAAGCCGCGAGGGTGTGGCTGGTGTAGCCGGGCTGGCCACGGCGGCGGGCTCGATTTTGACGTTGGCGTTCATCGGGTATTTCCTCGCAGGCGGTGCATGGCGATCAGGCCATGGCCTTGATGGTCAGGCTGTCCAGGTAGGCTTGCGGGTTCTCGGGGTCGAACACCTTGCCGTCGAAGAATTTCTCGATGCCGCGCGAGGTGGAGGTTGGTATCTGCTCGGCCGGCAGGCTCAGGGCGGCGGCGGCAGCGCGCCAGATGTCCTCGCGGTTGACCTGGGCGATCAGTGCCTGGCTGTCGAAGTCGCGCGGCAGGTATCCCCAGCGCTGGTTCTCGGTGAGGAACCAGAGGTCGTGGCTCTGGAAAGGGTAGGAGGCGAAGTCGTCCCAGTAGCGCATCTGCTCGGGATGGTTTTCCACCACTTTGCCGGTGCCGTAGGCGAAGTTGCCCTTCATGCGGTCGACGATGTCGGCGTAAGGCGCGCCGATCCAGCGGCGCTGCGAGCAGATCTTCGCTACTTCTTCCTTGTTTTCCGGCAGTTCGCAGAACATCTGCGCTTCCATGATCGCCATGGTCAGGGCCTGGGCGGCCTTGGGGTTGGCGGCTACGTAATCGCTGCGCAGGGCGAAGGATTTTTCCGGGTGGTTGTGCCACAGCTCGCCGGTGGTGTTGGCCGTGTAGCCGATCTTCTGGTTGATCAGCTGGGCGTTCCACGGCTCGCAGACGCAGAAGGTATCCATGCTGCCGACCTTCATATTGGCGACCATCTGCGCTGGCGGCACGGTGATGGTGCTGATGTCGTTGTTCGGGTCGATACCGCCGGCGGCCAGCCAGTAGCGCATCCACAAATCGTGGGTGCCGCCGGGGAAGGTCATGGCCGCGCTGACTTTCTTGCCGCTGGCCTTCTTCGCTTCCAGCGCTGCCTTGAACGGGGTGCTGTCGACGCCGATCTTCAGGTCGCGGTATTCCTCACCCACCGAGATGCACTGGCCGGCCAGGTTGAGGCGGGCGAGGATGGAAATCGGCACCGGTTGGTTGTTCGGGGTGACGATGCCGGCGCTGATCAGGTAGGGCATGGGGGTGAGGATGTGTGCGCCGTCGATGCCGTTTTTCGCCGAGCCCAGCACCAGATTGTCGCGGGTGGTGCCCCAGGAGGATTGCTTGAGCACCTCCACCTCGGTCATGCCGTATTTGGCGAAGAAGCCCTTCTCGGCGGCGACGAATAGTGGCGCGGCATCGGTCAGGGCGATAAAGCCGAGTTTGGCTTTGGTGGTTTCCACCTCGCCACCTGCGGCCCAGGCGCTGCTCTGGCTGCTAATGCCCATGCCGCCGAACAGAGCAATGCCGCTGGCGGCGACTATCGACTGTTTCAGGAAGCGCCGGCGCGAGGCCATCAGTACGCTGTTGCTGTCGTCATTGCTCGGCTTGTCGGTCATGGCTCGGTTTCCTCTGGGCGAAAAAAAACGATGTCACGCTGGCCGGCTTAGCCGGGGCGTGGACATCGTTGTCCGGGTTGAGTTGTGGCGCTTGGCATTGCTGCCAGGCTTGGTCTAGCCATAGCGAAAGCCGTGCCAGGATGTGCGTAATACCTTCGCGGATGCCTTCCTCAGGGTAATCAGGCCTATCAGATCAATGGCTTGCGTTGCCCGGCCGGGCGAGTGCGGCGTCCGTTTGCACGGGCCGAAGGCTGCGCTAAGCCGTCGCGGTGGTGCACGGTCGCGGTGCGTGTGGGGCGGCGCGTGCTTGAGTTCAGTGCTTTTGTCGTGGGCTGGTCATGGGGGCTTCGATAGAACGAGCCAGCAGGCGCTGAGCCACTTCATCCAGGCGCAGGCTTTGGTTCATCGCTGCCTGGCGCAACTGGGCATAGGCTTCGCTCTCGCTGCAGCCGTGTTGCTTGATCAGCAGTTGTTTGGCGCGTTCCACCAGCTTGCGCTCGTCCAGGGCCTGGCGCGCTTCGCGCAGTTCGTCATGCAGGCCCTGCAGGCGCTGGGTCTGGCTTTGCAGCAAATCCAGGGTCGAACGCGCCAGGTTGGCGCTTGGGCTTTCCTCGGTCAGGCTGTCGCAGTCGCTGTTGTGCACGCTGAATAGCCTGGCCTGCTCGGCGGCGGCGTGCATGTCGCTGAGGCCATCAAGCAGACGGCGATGGCTGTGCAGGTCACGGCGGACGCGCTGCATGCTTTGTTGGCAGCGTTGCAGTAAGTCCTGCTCTAGGCAGGTTTCGACGCTTTTCATCGCGTCGATGCGCGCGGTGTGCAGTTCGAACCAGAGCTCGCCCAACTGGCAGTCGACCCGTGCGTCGGCGTGGGTGTGCCGGGCAATCTCGCGTAGACGGCAGGCCTGAGCGTTGCTGGGGCTGGCGCAGAGGCTCTGCCAGAGCTCCAGGGCTGCCGGGCTGGCGAAGCGGCTGAAGGTCGCGAAACTGCGTTGCTGGCATTCCAGCAGGTGTTCCAGCCGTTCGAGCATCTCGGCGGTGAAGTAGCCGCTGGCGAACCCGGAAACGCCGAGGGCGCGCTCTTGGCCTGCGAGCTCCTTGCCCTGCATAAAATTGAACAGCGCCACCAGGCTGCGGGTGATGGCGGGGTCGATGGCCGTGTCGGCGGCCTCGAAGACTACTGCCAGCAGGCCGCCGATCAGCCGTACCAGGGCGGCGGTGGCGTCCTGCATGCTGATGCGGTGCTCGCGAATCTTGCGCCGCAGCGCTGGCAGCTCGTCGAGGCTGTGCAGGGCATAGGCAATGCGGGTGAACAGGCGGGTCTTGTCGGCCGAGCCAAGGCCGTTCTGGTCGATGCGTTCCAGGTCGTCGCGTGCCTGGCGCTCCAGGCTGTCGGCGGCCTGGCTCAGGCCGTCCAGTTGCAGGCGCTGGTGCGGGGCGTTGCCGCTCAGGTAGAGGTTGGAATAGCCGCGCTCTTTTTGCAGGGCATGCACCAGCTGGCTGATGCGGGTGACCAACTCGCAGGTCTGCGACAGGTCTTCCAGGCCGAGTAACTCGCTGCGCCGAGCCGCCAGCATAAAGCGCAGGGTGGCCGGCATTTTCCGCTCATGCATGATCGCCGCCTCGGGATGGTAAATATCCGGACGTCTGCAAGATGCAGTCCAGCCGGCGGGGTGCATATCCCCCCGACGCCTTTGCCCCTATAATGGCAGCCTTTTTCCGCGAGCAATTTCTGGAGCTGGTGATGGCCGAACGTACGGCATCCGTCGAGCGCAATACCCTGGAGACCCAGATCAAGGTCTCGATCAACCTGGATGGGACTGGCAAGGCCAAGTTCGATATTGGCGTGCCATTCCTCGAGCACATGCTCGACCAGATCGCCCGCCATGGTTTGATCGACCTCGATATCGAGTGCAAGGGCGATTTGCATATCGACGATCACCACACCGTGGAAGACGTCGGTATCACCCTCGGCCAGGCCTTTACCAAAGCCATCGGCGACAAGAAGGGCATGACCCGTTACGGCCATTCCTACGTGCCGCTGGATGAAGCGCTGTCGCGCGTGGTGATCGACTTCTCCGGTCGTCCGGGCCTGCAGATGCACGTGCCGTTTACCCGTGCGGTGGTCGGTGGCTTCGACGTGGACTTGTTCCAGGAGTTCTTCCAGGGCTTCGTCAACCACGCGCTGGTGTCGCTGCACATCGACAACCTGCGTGGCACCAACACCCATCACCAGATCGAAACGGTGTTCAAGGCTTTCGGTCGCGCCCTGCGCATGGCCGTCGAGCTGGACCCGCGCATGGCTGGGCAGATGCCGTCGACCAAGGGCTGTCTATAAATGCAGACCGTTGCGGTAATCGACTACGGCATGGGCAACCTGCATTCAGTGGCCAAGGCCCTGGAGCACGTAGGCGCCGGCAAGGTGCTGGTGACCAGCGATGCCCAGGTGATTCGCGAAGCCGACCGCGTAGTATTCCCCGGCGTCGGCGCGATCCGCGATTGCATGGCCGAGATCAAGCGCCTGGGCTTCGACAGCCTGGTGCGTGAAGTCAGCGCCGATCGGCCGTTTCTCGGCATCTGCGTGGGTATGCAAGCGTTACTGGAGCACAGCGAAGAGAACGATGGCGTCGATTGCATCGGTCTGTTCCCCGGCAAGGTGCGCTTCTTCGGCAAGGGTATGGTCGAAGACGGCGAGCCGCTGAAGGTGCCGCATATGGGCTGGAATGAAGTGGCGCAGTCGGTCAAGCACCCGCTGTGGCACAACATCCCGGACCTGGCGCGCTTCTACTTCGTGCACAGCTATTACATCGAGGCCGGCAACTCTAAGCAGGTGGTCGGTCGCGGCCACTACGGCAAGGATTTCGCTGCAGCGCTGGCCGACGGCTCGCGCTTTGCCGTGCAGTTCCACCCGGAGAAAAGCCATACCCACGGCCTGCAGTTGCTGCAGAACTTCGCCGCCTGGGATGGCCGTTGGTAAATGAGCCGGGCCAAGAACAAGCCGCCGCTGATGACCTTGAACGCCGAGCAGGAGCGTGAAGCCTGCCTGGTGCTCAAGCGTTTTATGGCCGAGCGCTTCGAGTTGGAGCTGGGCAGCTTCGAGGCCGCTGAAGTGCTGGAGCTGTTTGCCCGCGAGATTGCGCCGCACTACTACAATCGAGCGATTTTCGATGTGCAGACTCACCTGAAAGAACGGTTCGAGAGCATTGAAAGCGACCTCTGGGCGCTGGAAAAGAGCTGACCCACTGAATTCACACGACTTGAGCAGGTTCAACCGATGCTGATTATCCCCGCTATCGATCTGAAGGACGGCGCTTGCGTGCGCCTGCGCCAGGGCCGCATGGAAGATTCCACGGTGTTCTCCGATGACCCGGTGAGCATGGCCGCCAAGTGGGTCGAAGGCGGCTGCCGCCGTCTGCATCTGGTCGACCTCAACGGCGCCTTCGAAGGCCAGCCGGTCAACGGCGAAGTGGTCACCGCCATCGCCAAGCGTTATCCGCACTTGCCGATCCAGATCGGCGGCGGCATCCGTTCGCTGGAAACCATCGAGCATTACGTCAAAGCCGGGGTCAGCTACGTGATCATCGGCACCAAGGCGGTGAAAGATCCTGCCTTCGTCGCCGAGGCGTGCAAGGCGTTTCCGGGCAAAATTATCGTCGGCCTCGACGCCAAAGATGGTTTTGTCGCCACTGACGGCTGGGCTGAAATCAGCACCGTGCAAGTCATCGATCTGGCCAAGCAGTTCGAAGCCGACGGTGTGTCCGCCATCGTTTATACCGACATCGCCAAAGACGGCATGATGCAGGGCTGCAACATTCCTTACACCGTGGCCCTGGCCAACGCCACGCGCATCCCGGTGATCGCCTCCGGTGGCATCCACAATATCGGCGATATTCAGGCGCTGCTGGACACCAACACGCCGGGCATTATCGGCGCCATCACCGGGCGGGCGATCTACGAAGGCACCCTGGATGTGGCCGAAGCCCAGGCGCTTTGTGACCTGAAATACAAAGACGAATAAACCAGCCGCAAACAGCTGAGGTAGGGTGCGCCAGGCGCGCCCGTGACGGTTTTCGGTGCGCGCGGCGCACCCTACAAGAGAAATTGCCATGGCCCTCGCCAAACGCATCATCCCCTGCCTCGACGTCGACAACGGCCGCGTGGTCAAGGGCGTGCAGTTCGAGAATATCCGCGACGCCGGCGACCCGGTGGAAATCGCCCGTCGCTACGACGAGCAGGGCGCCGACGAGATTACCTTTCTCGACATCACCGCCAGCGTCGACGGCCGCGATACCACCCTGCACACTGTCGAGCGTATGGCCAGCCAGGTGTTTATCCCGCTGACCGTCGGCGGCGGCGTGCGCGCCGTGCAGGACATCCGCAACCTGCTGAATGCCGGCGCGGACAAGGTCTCGATCAACACTGCTGCGGTGTTTACCCCGGAGTTTGTCGGTGAAGCCGCCTCACGTTTCGGTTCGCAGTGCATCGTCGTGGCCATCGACGCGAAGAAAGTCTCCAAGCCGGGCGAAACTCCGCGCTGGGAAATCTTCACTCACGGCGGGCGCAAGCCAACCGGCCTGGATGCGGTGCTCTGGGCGAAAAAGATGGAAGACCTCGGCGCCGGCGAAATTCTGCTGACCAGCATGGATCAGGACGGCGTGAAGAGCGGTTACGACCTGGGCGTGACCCGCGCGATCAGCGAAATGGTCGGCATCCCGGTAATCGCCTCCGGCGGCGTCGGCAACCTGCAGCATCTGGCTGACGGCATTATTGAAGGCAAGGCAGCTGCTGTGCTGGCCGCCAGCATCTTCCACTTCGGTGAATACACCGTGCCGGAAGCTAAGGCGTATATGGCCGCTCGCGGAATTGTTGTGCGCTAAACTTCGCTGGCCGGCAGCCCTGCCGGCCACTGCTGCGGGCGAGTCGACAGCAAAATGTCGACTGCTTCGCTAGAATCCGAATCGTTGCCTATTGCTGAAGCAACAGAGCTTTCCCCGCTTTGGTGCATAAGTTGCGGGTCTTGTTGCAATGCACAAAGCCCCCCAAGGGTTTGCTTGCTCAAGGTTCATGCGGTCAGTCCAGCGTCTTGTATCCTGGCTGGGCGAAGCCAACAGTGCTGGGTATGCTTGCACGTACAGCCGCCACTATCGACGTGAGATCACATGTTTAAACAATTGCTAATCGCCCTCACTGGCACTCTTATGGTGCTCTCTGGCAGTGCCCGGGCTGAAGTCGACCCAAACTACAGCCTGGTGCTGCTGACCGAGAACTTCCCGCCTTACAACATGGCGATCAACGGCAAGAACTTCGCTCATGAAGACAATATCGACGGCATTGCCGTGGATATCATCCGCGAGATGTTCAAGCGTGCTGGTATCCAGTACAGCATGACTTTGCGTTTCCCCTGGGATCGCATCTACAAGCTGGCGCTGGAAAAGCCAGGCTATGGCGTGTTTGTTGCAGCGCGTTTGCCCGAGCGTGAAGCGCTGTTCAAGTGGGTCGGCCCGATTGGTCCGGATGACTGGGTGTTGCTCGGCAAGGCCGACAGCAGTATTACTCTGAACAGCCTGGAAGACGCCAAGCAGTACAAGGTCGGTGCCTACAAGGGCGATGCGATTGCCGAGCATCTGGTGGAGAAAGGCCTGGAGCCGGTTACCGCCCTGCGCGATACGGAAAACGCCAAGAAGCTGATGGCCGGTCAGATCGACCTATGGGCTACTGGTGACCCTGCCGGCCGCTACCTAGCCAAGCAGGAAGGTGTTTCTGGGCTGAAAACCATTCTGCGTTTCGATAGCGCAGAGCTGTATCTGGCGCTGAACAAAGAGGTGCCGGACGAAGTTGTACAGAAGCTGCAAGCCGAGCTGGACAAGATGCGCAGCGAAGGTTTTGTCGACGACACCTTGAACAACTACCTGTAACACGCGAAACCAGCAGGCTGGCCACAAGCCGGTCTGCGTCCATGGATGGTTGACGCCACGTACCATACGTCGCCGGGCACTAGCCCGAGCAGGGATGCCGCTAGCCATAATCACAATTGATGCGAGCGGAATGACCTATGTTGAAAACCCTGAAAGCCAGCCTGTTGTTCGGGCTTGTCCTGAGTGCCTGCGCAGCCCGTGCAGAGCTTCCAGCCGATTACAAAGTGGTGTTGCTCACCGAGAACTTCCCGCCATTCAACATGGCTGTGGATGACAAGAACTACGCCCGTGACGACGGTATTGATGGCATTAGTGCCGAAATCGTCCGTGAGATGTTCAAGCGTGCCGGCATCAACTACAGCCTGACCCTGCGCTTCCCTTGGGATCGCCTGTATCGCCTGACCCTGGATAAGCCCAACTACGGCCTGTTCTCCACCACCTTCACCCCTGAGCGCCAACCACTGTTCAAGTGGGTAGGGCCATTGGCGAAAACCGGTTGGGTACTGCTGGCTGCTCCGGGCAATAACTTGAGCGTTGCCAGCCTCAAGGACGCCGCGCAGTACCAGATCGGCGCTTACAAGAACGACGCGGTCAGCCAGCATCTGGAAAGTCAGGGCCTGAGCCCGATCAATGCGCTGCGCGATCAGGAGAACATCAAGAAGCTGCTCAGCGGCAAGATCGACCTGTGGGCCACCACTGACCCGGTCGGCCGCTACCTGGCCAAGCAGGAAGGTGTCAGCGGCCTGAATACCGCGCTGCGCTTTAATGAGGCCGAGCTGTATCTGGCGCTGAATAAAGACACCCCGGATGAGGTGGTAGAGCGTCTGCAGAAGGCCCTTGACGAGCTGCGTGCTGAAGGCTTTGTTGATGAGATGACCAATAACTACCTGTAATTTCAGGCGTTATTAAAAAGCCCGACCCTGAGTGATCAAGGTCGGGCTTTTTCTTGGCTGCAGTTTCGCGGGCATGGCGGAATGCCGCCCAGCCGCTCCTACAAACGTACTTCTAGTCACCGCGGGTGACGCTTAGACCCTTGAGCAGGTTGAGTGCCTGGCTCAGCTGGTAGTCGTCATCCTGCGGGCGTGCTGGGGTGCCGGTTTTGCTCTTGCTTGGCTTGTCGGCGCCACCGTTGCCATTGCCCAGGTGGCCTTGCAGGTCGGCTTCCTTGATGGTCTCGTCGCCCTGCTCGCGGGTCAGTTTGGCGCGCGCCACTTCGATATCCGGAACGATGCCCTGGGCCTGAATTGAGCGGCCGTTGGGGGTGAAGTACAGCGCGGTGGTGAGTTTCAGGGCGCGGTCGTTGTTCAGCGGTAGCACGGTCTGCACTGAGCCTTTGCCGAAGCTATCGGTGCCCATCAGTACGCCGCGTTTGTGATCCTGCAGGGCGCCGGCGACGATCTCGGAGGCCGAGGCGCTGCCGCCGTTGATCAGCACCACCAGCGGTACGCCTTCGCTGGCGTCGGCCGGGTCGGCATTGAAGCGCAGCTCGGAGTTGGCAATGCGCCCCTCGGTGTAGACGATCAGGCCCTTCTTCAGGAAGTGGTCGGTGACCTCCACTGCTGCCTGCAACACGCCGCCGGGGTTGTTGCGCAGATCGAGAACAAGGCCGCGTAGCTTCTTGCCGTTTTCCTTGCGCAGCTTGGCTAGGGCCTTGCCGACTTCTTCGCCGCTGTTGACCTGGAACTGGGTGATGCGCACGTAGCCGTAGCCGTCATCGAGCAGCTGGCTTTTCACGCTCTTGACCTTGATTACCGCGCGCGTCAGTTCGACATCGAAGGGCTTGCCGCCTTCACGCACCAGGGTCAGTTCGATATCGCTGCCGGCTTTACCGCGCATCTTCTCGACGGCTTCCATCAACGACAAGCCCTTGGTTGGCTGGCCGTCGATCTTCACGATCAGGTCGCCCGGCTGGATGCCAGCGGCGGACGCTGGAGTGTCATCAATCGGTGAGATCACCTTGAGAAAGCCGTCCTCGCTGCCGAGCTCAATACCCAGGCCGCCGAATTCGCCGCTGGTGCTTTCCTGCAGGTCGCGAAAGGCTTCCGGCTCCAGGTAGGCCGAGTGCGGGTCAAGGTTGCTGAGCATGCCCTTGATCGCGTTTTCCAGCAGGGTCTTGTCGCTGACCGGCTCGACATAGGCGGATTTGATGCGGTCCATCACCTCGGCAAAGGTGCGCAGATCGTCCAGCGGCAGTGGCGCGCTGTCGTTGACGGTGGCCGGTGCTTCGGCGGGTGCGGCAAATACGGCGGTGCTGCCCAGCAGAGTAATGGCCAGTGCGAGGGTGGTGAGGCGGAACAGATGCGGCATGTCGAACTTACTCCTGATCCTGAATCGTTAATCGCAGCACTTATCCTTGTGCGCGGCACCATTGAGCGGGGTCGATCGGGCGGCCCTGCTGGCGAATTGCGAAATACAGTGCTGGGGTGTCCTGGCCGCCGCTGTTGCCAACGGTGGCAATGGCTTCGCCGGCTTTGACCACGTCGCCGGCATCCTTGAGCAGACTCTGGTTATGCCCATAAAGGCTCAGGTAGCCGTTGCCATGGTCGAGAATGACTAGAAGCCCAGCGCCACGCAACCAGTCGGCAAACACCACGCGCCCGCCATGCACTGCGTGCACCTGACTGCCGGCGGAAGCGCCGATCAATACGCCATCCCACTTGGTGCGGGCGTCACCGCCGCGTGGCGTGCCGTAGCGAGCCACCAGGCGACCATCCACCGGCCAGGGCAATTTGCCGCGGGCCTTGGCGAATGGGCCGCCAAAACTGGCGCCGGAGCTCACCAATGGACCCGTCGGCGCGGGATTAGTGCTGCTGCGCGGCTGTTCGCGTTCGGCGAGCAGGGCTTGCTGGCGCGCGGCCTCAGCTTCGCGGGCCTGGCGGGCGAGGGTTTCCTCGATGGTTTTCAGCACGCGCGCCAGATTGGCTTGCTCCTGCTGGCGGGCCTTGAGCTTCTGGTCGCGGGCGGAGAATTCCTTGTTCAGCTTGGCCAGGGCCAACTGACGCTCCTTGCGCACGCTGGCGAGCTGTTCGCGGCGGCTGTCCAGGGTGCTTTTCTGCTCCAGCAACTGGCGTTGCTGGTTGGCGATATCCAGCTCCACATTAGCCAACTGGCGCAGAGTTTCATTGAAGGCGGCGAGTTGCTCCATGCGCGCTTCGCTGAGGTAGTCGTAGTAGGTCAGGGTGCGCGAAAATTTTTCCGGGTTCTGCTGGTTGAGCAGCAGCTTTACGTATTCCTGGCGGCCGCTCTGATAGGCGGCACGGGCCTGGATGCCGATTAGGCGCTGTTGCTCAAGGCGCGCGCCCTCAAGTTTTTTTTTCTCGCTATCAAGGCGCCGGATTTCCTCTTCGCTCTTTTTCAGGTCCTGCTGCAGGCCTTTGACCTGCTTCTCCAGCTGGCCCATCTCGCTTTCGGTTTTCTTCAGGTCCTTCTGCACACCGGATTTCTCCTGCTGCAGCTTCTCCAGCAGTTGTTTCAGTTCGCTGACATCGGCGCGGGCGGCGTCCAGTTGTTTCTGCGCATCGCTCTTCTCGTCGGCGATGGCAGGCGTCAGCAGGACGGTCAGGAAAATAACGGCGAGGGCACGAAACATGGGGCTGGGAGTACCTGAATTAAGAACGCGCCTAGTATGCCTAAAAAATGGCCGGGAGCCATTTTTAACGTCGCACAGCGACGGCCCGCAGGGTCGCCGCCATGGATGTGCTGAGCATAAAAAACCAGCAGTAAGCTGCAAGTCGTAAGTACCGGCGTGTGCGTTAATGGCCGGGGCGGCGCATGCCCGCGCAGGAGCTTGGTTGCGAGCAATCCCGTAGCCTGGATAAGCGCAGCGCAATCCGGGGCCGAAATCCCGGATTGCGCCAAGGCTTATCCGGGCTACAGAGCCTGGCGAGCATGGCTACGTCTGTGGGGGAGTGACTTTTTCGCCTTCAGCCCAGCTCGATAATGCTGGTGCCGGTCATCTGTGGTGGAATCGGCAGGCCCATCAGGGTCAGCAGGGTCGGAGCCACGTCGGCCAGGACGCCGCCTTCGCGGATGTGCGCGGGGCGCTTGCCGACATAGATAAACGGCACCGGCTCACAGGTGTGAGCGGTGTGGGCCTGGCCGGTGCTGTCGTCTTCCATCTGCTCGACGTTGCCGTGGTCGGCGGTGATCAGCGCCTCGCCACCGACCTTGTCCAGCGCCTCGACGATACGGCCGACGCAGCTGTCCAGGCATTCCACTGCTTTGACCGCGGCGCTGAACACGCCGGTATGGCCGACCATATCGCCGTTGGCGTAGTTGACCACTATCACGTCATAACGCTGGTTTTCG
>DASRUM010000175.1:0-11238 GCA_035655415.1 Pseudomonas sp. | reverse complement strand
CACCTTCGTCTACAACGCCGGCGGTTATCGCTTTACCGACTTTATGAAGGTCGGCATTCCGCTCAACCTGCTGCTGTGGGTGGTGGCCAGCTTTGTCATTCCCTGGTTCTTCCCGCTGACGCCGGTTTGACGGCATAAGCGGCGAATATATCGATCTAACCCAAGGCCCGTTTCATTGCGCCAGCGCATTGACCGGGCCTTGCTGCTTTCTCCATGCTGCGTATCTTTCAATCTGCCCTGAAGG
This sequence comes from Pseudomonas sp., assembly GCA_035655415.1. Taxonomy (GTDB): domain Bacteria; phylum Pseudomonadota; class Gammaproteobacteria; order Pseudomonadales; family Pseudomonadaceae; genus Aquipseudomonas. The sequence continues at coordinate 10,994 of DASRUM010000175.1, read as the reverse complement.
AACGCGCGCATGAAATTGGAAACCCTGGCCATCCACGCCGGTTACAGCCCTGATCCGACCACCAAGGCCGTGGCGGTGCCGATCTACCAGACCAGCTCCTTTGCCTTCGACGACACCCAGCACGGTGCCGATCTGTTCGACCTGAAGGTCGCCGGCAACATCTACTCGCGGATCATGAACCCGACCAACGCGGTGCTCGAAGAGCGCGTGGCTGCGCTGGAAGGCGGCGTCGGCGCGCTGGCCGTGGCTTCGGGCATGGCCGCGATCACCTACGCGATTCAGACCGTCGCCGAAGCCGGTGACAACATCGTCTCGGTGGCCAAGCTCTACGGCGGTACCTACAACCTGCTGGCCCACACCCTGCCGCGCTTCGGCATCCAGACCCGCTTCGCCGCCCATGACGACATCGCCGCCCTCGAAGCGCTGATCGACGAGCGCACCAAGGCAGTGTTCTGCGAGTCCATCGGCAACCCCGCTGGCAATATCGTCGACCTCGCCGCCCTGGCCGCTGCCGCGCACCGCCATGGCGTGCCGCTGATCGTCGACAACACCGTGGCCACGCCGATCCTCTGCCGCCCGTTCGAGCATGGCGCCGACATCGTCGTGCACTCGCTGACCAAATACATCGGCGGCCACGGCACCAGCATCGGCGGCATCGTCGTCGACTCCGGCAAGTTCCCCTGGGCGGATAACAAGGCGCGCTTCCCGCTGCTCAACACCCCAGACCCGTCCTACCACGGCGTGACCTACACCGAAGCCTTCGGCCCTGCGGCCTTTATCGGCCGCTGCCGTGTGGTGCCGCTGCGCAACACCGGTGCGGCGCTGTCGCCGTTCAATGCCTTCCTGATTCTGCAAGGCCTGGAAACCCTGGCCTTGCGCATGGAGCGCCACTGCGAGAACGCGCTGAAGGTCGCTCATTACCTGCAAAATCATCCGCAGGTGGCCTGGGTAAAATACGCTGGCCTGCCCGATCACCCCGAGCACGCCCTGGCGCAACGGTTCTGCGGCGGCAAACCGGCCTCGATCCTGTCCTTTGGCATCGTCGGCGGCCAGGCTGCCGGCGCGCGCTTTATCGATGCGCTGCAGTTAGTGGTTCGTTTGGTGAATATCGGCGATGCCAAATCGCTGGCCTGCCACCCGGCCTCGACCACCCATCGCCAGCTGAATGACGAAGAGCTGGAGCGTGCCGGCGTGCCACGCGACATGGTGCGCCTGTCGATCGGTATCGAGCACAGCGACGACATCCTCGCCGACCTGGCCCAGGCCCTGGACGCTGCGGCGGGCTGATCGCCCTTGATATCCGCGCAAGCGACTCCAGATAAGGGATAACCGCCTCTGGAGTCGCCCATGTCCAACCCTCTACTGATCCCCTGCCCGCACTGCAATGGCCTCAATCGCACTCCCGCCGAGCGCCTGGGCGATGCGCCGCGCTGTGGCCGCTGCAAGGCCGAGGTGCTGCCGAGCACACCTTTCGAGCTGACCCAGGCCAACTTCAACGCGCAGAACAAGGGCGGCCTGCCGCTGTTGATCGATGTGTGGGCCAGTTGGTGCGGGCCGTGCCGCAGCTTTGCGCCCATCTATCAACAGGCCGCTGCCCAGCTGCAGGGCCACTGCCGCCTGAGCAAACTGGACAGCGAAGCCAACCCGCAGCTGTCGGCGGAAATGGGTATCCGTTCCATTCCCACGCTGATCCTGCTCAAGGGCGGCGTAGAGGTTGCCCGGCAGAGCGGCGCCCTGCCCTTGCCGCAACTCCTTGGCTGGTTGCGCCAGCAAGGTATCTGACGGGCAAGGCTGAGCGAATCGGTCAACCTCACGCGGACACCGCGGTCATTACCCGACCCTCGAGCAACCTTTAGGCTGATCCGACACTTTCCCAGGAGACCGAACAATGTCGATGCCTATCGAACTGGTACGCCAACTTACCGAAGAACAAATCGCCTTTGTCCAACGCAGCGGGCTCAAGGCCGAAGTGCTGGAGCCCGGCCATGTGCGCCTGCTCATGCCGCTGGCGGGCAACCAGAACCATATCGGCAGCATGTACGCCGGTGCGCTGTTCACCCTGGCGGAAATACCCGGCGGTGCCCTGTTTCTCACCAGCTTCGATGCCCAGCGTTTCTACCCCATCATCAAGGAAATGAACCTGCGCTTTCGCCGCCCAGCAACCGGCGATATTCGGGTCGAGGCACGCCTTAGCGCGGAAGAAATCCAGCAGCTGCAAAAGCAGGCAACAGAACAGGGCAAAGCCGAGTATGTTTTACAGTTGCAGCTGACCGATGAGAGTGGTGAAGTAGTGGTCGAGAGTCGCGGTCTGTATCAATTACGCGCACGCTGACGCCTGACCTTGCCTTAGGTCAAAACTCCAGCTATGACTCGAGCTCACAATAAATGTGCCGACATGCATCGGCAGGAGAACGCCGACCATGCCCAGCCACATTCTTATTGCCCACGATCTGCGCGACACTGCGGATATGGCGCTGTGTCGCGCCACCCAGCTGGCCAAGCAGTTCAACGCCAAGCTGACCATTCTGCATGTGCTCGACCCGAGTAAAAGTAGCCAGGAACATGAGCAGTCCAAACAGGCGCTGGACCGCAGCCTGACCCAGTACGCCCCAGCCGGCAGCCAGCTGCTAATCCGCACCGGCATCAAGCCCTCGGAAGTGGTGCTGCAGCAGCTTAATGAGCTGGGTTGCGACCTGCTGGTACTCGGCGGCCATCACCAGCGCCACGACTTCTTTTCCGGCACCAGCCTCGATCGCATTGCTCGTAACTGCCCGGTGCCGTTGTTGCTGGTCGCGCGTAACGATTCACGCCCGTATGAACGCGCCCTGGCGGCTATCGATTTCTCGCTCTGCGCCTGCAGCGCCCTCGGTCAGGCCTACCGCCTGCTGCCAGAAGCTGCCGAGCTGCATGCGTTGCACGTCTTCGAGCCGGACAAGGGCACGCCCAAGCAGATCGAAGCGCAACTGACCACGCAGAAAGCCCTGATCAACCAGCTGCTGGAAGATGAAGCGCAGAACCTACCGGAAAAAGGCCCAACCCTGACCCACTCGGTGGAGCAAGGCGGCATCCTGCGTTGCCTGCAGGCGCGCCTGAAAAGCAACAACACAGAATTGCTGGTACTCGGCAGCCACGGCAGCAGCGCACTGTCGCAGGCCCTGCTCGGCAGCCTGGCACAGCACTTCCTGCACAAGGCGCCTTGCGATATCTACGTCGTCCGCTAGGTTTCCACGCCCAACAAAAAAAGCTGCCTAGGCAGCTTTTTTGTTTTTCGAGCTCGGCTCAGTCAGCGCTGTTAAGCAAGTCATGCAACTCGACAAACTGCTGGGTCAGCTTGTGGTTGCGGTCCAGGTAGATCAGCGGCGTGCAGGCCTGGTGCGATTCGCGCATCTTCACCGAACTCATCAGATTGACCGGCAGCACCGGCAGGCCCTCGGCGATCAGTTCATCGAGCAGCTGCTGCGGTAGCGTGGCGCGCGGCTGGAACTGGTTGACCACGATGCCTTCGACTTCCAGGCCTTCGTTGTGGTCTTCCTTGAGTTCTTCTATTTCGCGCAGCAGGCCGTAAAGCGCTTGGCGCGAGAAGCTGTCGCAGTCAAACGGAATCAGCACACGGTCAGCGGCGATCAGGGCGGAGACGGTGTAGAAATTCAGCGCCGGCGGAGTATCCAGGTAAATCCGCTCGTAATCCTCGCTGAGGTCTTCGAGCAGTTTGCGCAGTTTGTTGATCTTGTGTTTCTGCTCCAGCTTGGGCTGCAGGTCGGCCAACTCGGCGGTGGCGGTGACCACATGCAGGTTATCGAACGGCGTTTCGTAGATATCCACGCTGCCTTTCTTGCCGAACGGCGCCGATGACAGCGTGCCCTTGAAGAACTCGGCAATGCCCATGGGAATGTCCTCGCCGGTCAAACCGGTGAGGTAATGGGTCGAATTGGCCTGGGCGTCCAGGTCGATCAGCAGCGTGCGATAGCCCTGGGAAGCGCTGACCGCGGCCAGGTTGCAGGCAATGCTGGACTTACCCACACCGCCCTTCTGATTGAAGATCACGCGCCGCATCAAACACCCCCTGAATCCCGCATAAACCCCGAAATGGTCCCGGATTCTATGCAAAGTACGTGACAAGGGCGAGATTTTCGGCAAAACCGCGCAGCCTCCGGTCAGAACGGTATGCCACGGATTTGCGCACGGCGCGCGCGGTCTGGATAATGCCAGCACTTCGCCACACCTGCTGCCAAGCCCTTCGCTGGCTGCGACTGGCTATAGCCGACACGGACGCGCACCGCGTGACACATTTCAGGATCGAACAATGGCGTGCCTGGGCTCCTGGCCTGGACAGCACGGCTGACTGGTGCGCCTGGCATCAGGCACCCGCACGCCTGGTCGATGCTGGACAGCAACCGGATGTCAGCGCACTGCCGGCCATGCAGCGCCGGCGCTTGAGCCGACTGGCACGGATGGCTTTCCACGTCGCCTGGCCGCTGGCCGAAGCGCACCCGCAATTGTCCATGGTGTTCGCCAGCCGGCACGGCGAAACCCCTCGAACCTTGGGCATTCTCACTGATCTGGCGCATGGCGAGCCGCTGTCGCCGACCCAGTTCAGCCTCTCGGTGCATAACGCGATCATCGGCCTGTGGTCGATCCAGCGCGGCGATCACAGCGAAATGACCGCTCTGGCCGGCGCCGGTGATGGCCTGGAAAACGCCGTATTGGAAGCCTGCGGCATGCTCCACGACGGCGCGCAGGCGGTGCTGCTGGTGATTGCCGAGGAAACCCCTCCCGAGCTTTACGCGCCTTTTATCGATGACGTGCCGTTTCCCTATGCCGTCGGCCTGCTGCTGACGCTGGGTGATGACTGGCAGCTGCAACTAAGCCGGGGCGAAGGCGCCGGCAGCGAATGGCCCCACGCTCTCAACCTGGTCCGCGCCCTGTGCAGCGACCAGCCGACCCTGCAGCACCACTGGAAGAGCCGACAATGGAACTGGTCACGCAACAAGGCCTGAGCCGTTACAGCGCGCCCTATGTCTGGCGGCTGATTGCCACGGCCCTGAGTTTCAGCCTGTTCGGCATCGGCGGCGTACTGCTGCGCGTGCTGATCTTCCCGCTGCTCGCCCTGCTACCGGGTGATGCCCTAAGCCGGCGCACCCGCGCCCGCGCAGTAGTGAGCAAGACCTTCTACCTGTTCGTGCGCTTTATGTACCGCAGCGGCGTGCTGACTTACGAAGTTGAAGGTATCGAACGCCTCGGCCAGCCAGGGCAACTGGTGATTGCCAATCACCCGTCGTTGATCGACGTGGTGGTGCTGATCGCCTTTATTCGCGACGCCAACTGCGTGGTCAAACAGAGCCTCTGGGATAACCCAAGCATGCGCGGGCCACTGCGCGCGGCCCACTACATCAGCAACAGCGGCAGCATGGACATGCTCGATGAAGCGGCCGGCGCCCTGCAAAGCGGCCAGACCCTGGTGATCTTCCCCGAAGGCACGCGCACCACACCGGGACACAGCCCGGAGTTTCACCGCGGCGCAGCGGCCATCGCCCTGCGTGGCGCGCGCGTGGTCACCCCGGTGGTGATCAGCGTCAGCCCCACCACCCTGACCAAAGCCGAGCCCTGGTACAGCATTCCATCGCGCCGTTTCCATATTCGCCTGCGCATCGGCGAGGATATCGACCCACAACAATTCAATGCCATGGGGCCGCCGCCGATAGCCTCACGCAAACTCAACGATTTTCTGCACCAACACTTTATGAAGGAGCTCGCCAAAGATGAGCGATTTGCAGCTGGAAATTAAAACCCTGATTATCGACGCTCTGGGCCTTGAGGATATGGCCGCCGAAGACATCGCCGCCGACCTGACCCTGTTCGGTGAAGGCCTGGGGCTGGATTCGGTAGACGCCCTGGAACTCGGCCTGGCCATCCAGAAACGTTTCGGCATCAAGATCGACGCCGAAGCCAAAGACACCCGCAAGCACTTTGCCAACGTAGCCAGCCTGGCGGCATTCGTGTCATCGCAACAGACCGCCTGAGGAAGCCACCGATGCAAACCCGTGAAGAGATTTTCGACACCCTGCGCGACGCCCTGGTCGAACTGTTCGAACTCGAAGCCGAACGCGTCACCCTGAACGCCAACCTCTATCAGGACCTGGAGATAGACAGCATCGATGCGGTCGACCTGATCGACCATATCAAGCGCCAGACCGGCAAGAAGCTGGCGGCCGAGGAGTTCAAGGCGGTACGCACCGTCAGCGACGTGGTCGAGGCGGTGCTGCAGCTGGTCAATACGCCCGCTGCCGGATAATGAGTCGCCTACTGGGCCTGCTCCTGCTGCTGGCGGGGCTGCTCTACCCCTTTGCCGTGTATTACGGCATGGAGCACCTGTCGCCACGCCTGTTCGCCGCGTTGCTCGGCGGTCTGTGGCTGGCCCGCGCGCTCAGCCAATGGGGCAAGCCCGGCAACCGCTGGATGACCGCGGTGGCCCTGGCGTTCTGCCTGCTGCTGGGCCTCGCCGGGGAGCCTGAGTTGCTGCGCTGGTATCCGGTGCTGCTCAACGGCCTGCTGCTGGCGCTGTTCGGCCTGAGCCTGAAGTTCGGCCCGCCGCTGATCGAACGCCTGGCGCGCCTGACCGAGCCGCAACTGCCGGAGGTGGCGATCCACTACACACGCCTGGTCACCGCGGTCTGGGCCTGGTTCTTCCTGGCCAATGGCCTGGTGGTGGTGGCGCTGAACTTCTGGGCCCCACTGAGCTGGTGGACCCTGTACACCGGGCTGATTGCCTACGGCCTGATGGGCCTGTTGTTTGCCGGTGAATGGCTGGTACGCCAGCGTGTAAGGAGACATGAATGAACTGGCTGCCCCTCGATCATCTGCTGCTCGAAGCCCACCCCGGTCGCGCGGTAACCGCAGACCTGGATCACCCCCAGCTGCGCCAGCACGCCCTGCACTTGGCGGCTGAGCTGCAAAACCGTGGCGTAAAACGCCTGGCGCTGTACCTCGACGATGCCGCTGAGCTGGCCATTGCCCTGCTGGCCGCCTGGCGCGCCGGGATTGCCGTACTGCTGCCGGCCGATGCGCAGCCGCAGACCCGCCAACGTATGAGTACGCAGTGCGACCTGTGGCTAGATAGCTCGGGCGTCGCTACGTTTGATCACCTGCGTAGCGTCGGCAGCGTTGCATTGCCGCCAGCACCGCTCGATCTTGACCAATGCCAGCTAACCCTGTGCACCTCCGGTTCCAGCGGCGAAGCCAAACTGATCGACAAATCCCTGCGCCAGCTAGCCAATGAAGTCACCGCCCTGGAACAGCTATGGGGCGCGCAACTGGGCAACGCGACCATCCTTGGCAGCGTCGCCACCCAGCATATCTACGGCCTGCTGTTTCGCGTGCTCTGGCCGCTGTGCGCCGGCCGCGCCTTTCTGCGTCGTGCCCAGCCGTTCCCCGAAGACCTGCAGCGTGAAAGCCTGACCGTTACCAATGGCTTTGCCTGGGTCGCTAGCCCTGCACTATTGAAACGCATGGGCGACAACCTTAACTGGCCGGCGCTGTGTGCGGTGCGTCAGGTGTTCTCCTCCGGCGGCGCACTGCCAGCAGAAACCGCCGCCGAGCTGCAGAGTCTGCTTGGCCAATGGCCCACGGAAATCTACGGCAGCTCGGAAACCGGCGGTATCGCCTGGCGTCAGGGCGGCGAGCTGTGGACGCCCTTCGCCGGGGTCGAGCTGGGGCAGAACGACGAAGGTGCGCTGCACCTGACATCGCCCTATCTGCCGACCGGCCACCGCGAGCAGACCGCCGATGCGGTGGAACTGCAGGCCGATAGCCGCTTCGCCCTGCGCGGTCGCCTGGACCGGATTATCAAGCTGGAAGAAAAACGCATTTCCCTGCCCATGCTCGAACAGGCGCTAAGCAGCCATGAATGGCTCAGCGACGCGCGCCTGGGTGTGGTGCAGGAAGGCCGCGCCTACCTCGGCGCGCTGGTGGCCTTGAGCCCGGCCGGCCTGCATGCGCTGCGCAACCAGGGGCGCAAGACCGTCACCGAAACCCTGCGTCGGCATCTGGCCGGCCATTGCGAAGCCATCGCCCTGCCCCGGCGCTGGCGCCTGCTTGCGCAACTGCCCTACAACAACCAGGGCAAGCTGGCGCAAGCCACGGTGGAAGCGCTGCTGGCCGCGCCACGCCCGGTCCAGGTGGAGCCACTGTCGGCTGTCGAACAGGACGGCGAATGGCAGCTGGAGCTGGTGGTACCGCTGGACCTGGCACACTTCACCGGCCACTTTCCGCAGACCCCGGTGCTGCCGGGCGTGGTGCAGGTCGACTGGGCGCAGCAACTGGCGCGCCACCTGATCAAGGACCTGCCACCACGGTTCAGCGGCATGGAAGTGCTGAAATTCCAGCAACTGGTGCGCCCTGGCGATCAGCTGCAACTGACCCTGCGTTTCGACGCGGCGCGCGGCAAGCTGTACTTCGCCTTCCGCAACGGCGAAGCACCCTGCTCGTCCGGACGGATTTTGCTGGGGCCAGCGCAATGAATGGCTTTTGTAGGTTGGCGTTGAGCGCAGCGATACCCAACAGGTCGGCGATGGGTATCGCGCTGCTCCACCCATCCTACGGTGCGTCACTCCATGCATAAGCCCTGCGCCGTTATTCCTGTCTATAACCACGAGCACGCGCTGCCCGCCGTGGTTGCAGCCCTGCATAAAGCTGGCCTGCCCTGCGTGCTGGTGGACGATGCCTCCAGCCCGGCCTGCGCGGCGGTAATGGATCAGCTGGTCACACAGCCCGATACCCATCTGCTACGCCTGGCGGTGAATCAGGGCAAGGGCGGCGCGGTGATGGCCGGTCTGCGTGAAGCAGCGCGTCTGGGCTTTAGCCATGCACTGCAGGTAGACGCCGATGGCCAGCATGACCTCAGCGACCTGCCGCGTTTTATCGCGGCCTCGCAAGACGCACCGCAGGCACTGATCTGCGGCTACCCGCAGTACGACGACAGCGTGCCGAAAGGCCGCCTCTACGCGCGTTACCTGACCCACGTGTGGGTGTGGATCAACACCCTGTCGCTGAGCATCCGCGACTCCATGTGCGGCTTTCGCGTCTATCCGCTGCCGGCCACCCTGGCGTTGATCGACGCAGTAAACATCGGCAAACGCATGGATTTCGACACCGAGATTCTGGTGCGCCTGGCCTGGCGCAATCAGCCGATGCACTGGCTGCCGACCAAGGTGCATTACCCGCTGGATGGCCTCTCACACTTTCGCCTGTGGCACGACAACGCGCTGATTTCGAAGATGCACGCCAAGCTGTTCTTCGGCATGTTGCTGCGCGCGCCGCAGATCCTCTGGCGCAGGTGTCGCGCATGAGTGGCCAGCAGCACTGGGCCGGGCAGCGCGAGCGCGGCAGTTTTATCCTGATGAAATTTACCGCGCTGTTGGCACGCCTGCTCGGCCGCCGGCTGATCAGCCCGCTGCTGTACCTGATCGTGCTGTATTTCTACCTGTTCGGCGCCAAGGCGCGGCGCAGCATCCGCCAGTACCAGCGCAACCTGGCCAACTGGAGCGGCCGAGCCGAGCTGCAACCAACCCGGCATAGCGTGTTCCGCCACTTTATGAGCTTCGCCGACACCCTGCTGGACAAGCTCGATGTGTGGAGCGGCAAGCTCGGCCTGGAACAGGTGACCCTGATCGACCCAAGCAACGCCTGCGCGCAGCTGCACCAGCAAGGCCGCGGGCAGATGCTGGTGGCCGCACACCTGGGCAACCTGGAAGTCTGCCGTGCTCTGGCCGAACTCGGCGAGCAGGTGACGATGAACGTGCTGGTGCACACCAAACACGCCGAACAGTTCAACCGCCTGCTCGGTGAGGCCGGTGCCACCCACCTGCGCCTGATTCAGGTCAGCGAACTGGACGCGGCGATCATGCTGCAATTGTCCGAGCGTCTGGAACGCGGCGAATGGCTGGCGATTGCCGGCGACCGCGTGCCGCTCAAGGGCAGCCGCAAGGTCAGCGTGGACTTTCTCGGCAAGCCCGCCGCCTTCCCGCAAGGCCCGTGGTTGCTGGCCGGGCTGCTGCAATGCCCGGTCAACCTGATTCACTGCCTGAAAATCGACAAACGCTATCAGGTGATCATCGAACCCTTCGCCGAGCGCCTGCACTGGAAGCGCAGCGAACGGGACGAGGTGATCCGCCACTGGACCCAGCGCTACGCCGACCAGCTCGCGCAACGTTGTCTGGATGCGCCCCTGCAATGGTTCAATTTCTACCCGTTCTGGAATGAAGATGACGACAAATCAGCCTGATCCCATCGTGTTTGGCGAGCGCCCCTTGAGCATCGAGCAGGTTGTCGCCCTGGCCAGCCGCAGCGCCCCGGCGCAACTGCAGAGCGATGCCGCCTACCGCGAAAAAATCGCCAAGGGCGCGCGTTTCCTCGACAGCCTGCTGGACAAGGAAGGCGTGATCTACGGCGTCACCACCGGCTACGGCGACTCCTGCGTAGTGGCCGTGCCGCTGCACCAGGTCGAGGCGCTGCCGCGTCATCTGTACACCTTCCACGGCTGCGGCCTGGGCAAGCTGCTGGATGAAGCCAGCACCCGCGCCGTGCTCGCCGCGCGTCTGCAGTCGCTGTGTCAGGGCGTATCAGGGGTACGCGTGGAGCTGCTGGAACGCCTGCAGGCGTTTCTCGAATTTGATGTGCTGCCGCTGATTCCGGAAGAAGGCTCGGTGGGCGCCAGCGGCGATCTGACGCCGCTGTCCTATGTCGCCGCCACCCTCAGCGGTGAACGCGAAGTGATGTTCAAAGGCGAGCGCCGCAGCGCAGCAGACGTACATAAGGAACTCGGCTGGACGCCGCTGACCCTGCGCCCGAAAGAAGCCCTGGCGCTGATGAACGGCACCGCAGTGATGACCGCCCTGGCCTGCCAGGCCTATTCGCGCGCCGATTACCTGCTCAAGCTGGCCACCCGTATCACCGCACTTAACGTGGTGGCGCTGGAGGGCAATCCGGAACACTTCGAC
>DASRUM010000174.1:0-3745 GCA_035655415.1 Pseudomonas sp. | reverse complement strand
TTGATCACGGGATAAACCTTTTGGGTTTTTCGGGCTGCCGGGTAGGCCGAAACGGCGGCTAGTCTACCCGGCGCTGTTTAGGTCGCAAAAATCTTTGTAGACCTATGGTTATAGCTAAATTGCATTAGATGGCTGACTGCTCTGGGCAGTGTAGCCAGCGCCAATGCAAACGACCGGGCAAGCCCGGTCGTGGTCGCAGCGCAACGTGGTTAACGCTGCGGGCTGAGTACCAGCTGCGGCACCTGAGCAGGCTTGATCACCTGGCTCATGCGTGGGCTGAAACTCGGGTCGAGGCGCTTGATCCGCGCATTGAGCAAGGAGGCGACCCAGGGGAAATCCTTGGCCTGGCGCACTTCGATACGCACCGCGCAATTGAACGCGACCATATCCGCCGCGACGCCGTCGAGCAGGCTGCGCAGGCGCTCATTGTCCTGGTTATCCAGCATCGGCATGCCGATCACGCTGTTGGCGGCGGCTGGGTCGATCAGCCGGGCCTGCGGCTTGGCTGGCGCTGGTTCTTCTGCTGGCGGGGTATTCGGCAGCTGAGTCGCCTGAATCGCGGCGGCCTGGCGTTCTGCTGCCAAACGCAACTGGCGCGCCTGCTCCAGGCTTGCGGCTTCGGCACGGGCGTCGGCCTGCTCAGCAGCACGGCGCTGCTGTTCGGCGGCGGCCAGTTCGGCTTCACGGGCCTGGGCGATTGCACCATCCAGACCTGTGGTCAGCGCCGGCGCCTGGGGCATTAGGCTGCGGGCGCGGCTAAGGGCTTTGGTGGCGTTATCCAGATCACCGGCCTGCAGGGCTTTCTGGCCTTGTTGCAGATGTGCTTCGGCGAGCTGGCGCTGATATTGCTCCAGGCGGGTATCGCCGGCGGCGCGTTGCTGCAGGCTGCCGAGCTGGCTTTCGGCGCCGCTCAGGTCGCCGCTGGCGAGGCTCTGGTCTAGCTGGCGAAAGGCGCTGACCAGGTCATCCACCGGCAGGTTGGCCGGCTGCTGTGGCGCGCTTTGGCAGCCGGCCAGCAGCAGAACCAGAATCAGGGGCAATCCACGGAAAACGAACGATTTCATTACTGCGCGTCTCGAATTGTGCAAAAAACGCGCAAGTCTACACTGCGCCGCCTGACACAACCAATTTTTCAGGCGGTGCGTCTTGGTAGGGCAAAGCTCAGTAAAAACAGTGATGCCGCGCTGACCACGATGGATGGGCCGGCCGGAGTGTCCTGAAACCACGACAGGCTAAGTCCGCCACACACCGCGACGATGCCCAGCAGGCTGGCGCCGAAAGCCATCTGCTCCGGGGTGCGGGCATGGCGTTGGGCGGCGGCGGCGGGAATGATCAGCAGCGAGGTGATCAGCAGCACGCCGACAATCTTCATCGCCACAGCGATCACCACGGCGATCAGCAGCATCAGGCTCAGGCGAATCGCAGCCACCGGCAGGCCTTCAACCTTGGCCAGCTCTTCGTGCACGGTTATCGCCAGCAGTGGCCGCCACAACAGGGCCAGCAGCAGCAGCACCAGGGCGCTGCCGCCGATGATCCAGGCCAGGTCGGTCGGGCCGACGGCCAACAGGTCGCCGAATAGATAGCCCATCAGGTCGATGCGCACATCCTGCATAAAGCTCAGCACCACCAGGCCCAGCGACAGGGTGCTGTGGGCGAGGATGCCGAGCAATGTGTCGGAGGCCAGCGGCTGGCGGCTTTGCAGGGTCACCAGCAGTACCGCGAGCAGCACGCAACCGACGGTCACCGCCAGGGTCGGGCTGACATCCAGCATCAGGCCGAGGGCGACGCCGAGCAGTGCAGCGTGCGACAGGGTGTCGCCGAAATAAGCCATGCGCCGCCACACCACAAAGGAGCCCAGTGGGCCGGCGACCAGCGCCAGGGCGAGGCCGGCGAGCAGGGCATTGAGCAGAAAATCAGCCATGCTTGCAGCCATCTCCGTGAATATGCGGTTTTACCGGCCCCTTGATGCTCAGGCCGGCAGGCGTTTCAGCGACCACCGCGCCGTGCAGGTCGTGCTCATGGTCATGGTGGTGGGTGTAGACGGCCAGGCTCTTGGCGTCCTCGCCGAACAGTTCGACGAAGGCCGGATCGAAACTGACTTGCTCAGGGTGGCCGGAACAGCAGACGTGGCGGTTCAGACAGACCACCTGATCGGTGGTGCTCATCACCAGATGCAGATCGTGGGACACCATCAGCACGCCGCAGCCATGGCGGTCACGCAGCTGGGTGATTAGCCGGTACAGCTCGGCCTGGCCGGCGACATCGACGCCCTGCACTGGCTCATCCAGCACCAGCAGTTCCGGTTCGCGCAACAAGGCGCGGGCCAGCAGCACGCGCTGCAGTTCGCCGCCGGAGATGCTTTGCAACGGACTGTCGATCACCTGCTCGGCGCCTACCTCCGACAGCGCTGCTTGCACATCCGCGCGCGTTACGCCCGGCACCAGGCGCAGAAAACGCAGCACCGAGAGCGGCAACGTGGCATCGACATGCAGCTTCTGCGGCATATAGCCGACGCGCAGCTTGGGCTTGCGCCAGACGCTGCCGCTGTCCGGCTTGAGCAGGCCGAGTACAGCGCGCACCAGAGTGGTTTTACCGGCGCCGTTGGGGCCGATCAGGGTGACGATTTCACCCGGCTTTACGCTGAGCTGTACATCCTGAAGCACATTCTGCCCGGCGAAGGTCACGCCCACTCCGGTGAGGCGGATCAGGGCGTCGCTCATGTCGGCTCCTGGCAGCCTGCGCAGAGGCCGACCACTTCAACCGTCTGGCTTTCCACGGCAAAGCCGACTCCGGCCGCGCTGCTGATAATGGCGTCGCTGATTGTGGCCTGTTCCAGCTCTATGGCCGCATTGCAGCTTCGGCAAATCAGGAACTGGCCTTGATGAGCGTGTTCCGGGTGGCTGCAGCCGACAAAGGCGTTAAGCGAGGCGATGCGGTGCACCAGGCCGTTTTCCAGGAGGAAATCCAGGGCGCGGTATACCGTCGGCGGCGCGGCGCGGCGGCCGTCTTCATCGCTCAATACGCCGAGAATGTCATAGGCGCCCAGTGGCTTGTGGCTGGCCCAGACCAGCTCCAGCACGCGTTTGCGCAAGGTGGTCAGGCGCAGGCCCTGGCGCGTGCAGATGCTTTCCGCCTCGGCCAGGGCATGGCTGACGCAGTGGGAATGGTCGTGTGGGCGTGAAGCCAGGGGCGCTTGAGTCATGGGCAACGACGAATAAGGTGAGAGACGTTATTATATTACCCGTTCCTTCCCGCTTGAGTGCTCCCCGTGTTGCGTCTTTTTCCGGCTTTTGCCCTGTTGTTTATCACTTTTCCCCTGAGTTTCGCGGTTCAGGCCGATGTGCGGGTGCTGACCAGCATCAAGCCGCTGCAGCTGATTGCCGCTGCCGTGCAGGATGGCGTCGGCCAGCCCGATGTGCTGCTGCCGCCAGGCGCTTCGCCGCACCACTACGCGCTGCGCCCCTCCGATGTGCGCAGCGTGCGCGACGCTGACCTGCTGTACTGGGTCGGCCCGGATCTGGAAAGCTTCCTGCCGCGCGTATTGGCCGGCCGCGATAAGCCAAGCGTGGCCGTGCAGGATGTTCCAGGTATGTCCTTGCGCCATTTCGGCGATAGCGCTGAGCAACACGCCGAGAATGTCGTAGGCGCCCAGCGGTTTGTGGCTGGCCCAGACCAGTTCCAGCACGCGTTTACGCAAGGTGGTCAGGCGCAGCCCCTGGCGCGTGCAGATGCTCTCCGCCTCTGC
>DASRUM010000173.1:0-9702 GCA_035655415.1 Pseudomonas sp. | reverse complement strand
GGGTCGCTGTAGATGGTGCTGGACAGTTGGGTGCGGCCGAGCAGGCGAGTGCTGGTACGGTCGATCACACTCAGGCTTAGGTTACCAGTGCCATCTTGCGGGGCCCAGGCGACGCATTGGAAAGGTTGAAAGGCGCGGTCGGCAATCAGCAAAGCTTCGTTAAAACGCACCGGTGCGTTCATGGGGTCGGTTTCTCCGAGGTGATCCCAAATACACAAAGGGGCAAACGGTGGACTCACGCTTGCCAGTCATAAGTGTTGATGAGCGAAGCTGACTGTTAAGTCACATGTTGTCGAAGAAATGCAAGAAATTGTCCGATAAATCACAGTTTTAATGGCGTAAGCCGAGAAACAGCGCGAGGAAAGCGGACTTTAGACGCTTTCACGGTCCTTGCAGACCGCCAGTAACTGGCGCAAATAACCGGCGACATAACGGTGAAAGCCCCGGTCGTCCCAATAACCCAAGTGGCTCAATGGCGTATGCCGCTTGTACCAGGGGCCTACCGGCATGGCGCGATCTTCGGCCACCACGGCGGCGTAACTGGGCAGCGGCCGCAACGGGTAACCCAGCGGGTCGGCGGGAGCATAGAGGTTGAGCCAGCGCGCCTGTTCGGTCACCGCCTCGGTCAGGCAGTGGCCGGGGAAGCGGATCGGCACGACGGTGTCGTAGGCGAAGGTAAATAGCGGGATATTGCAGCCGAAGGTGATCAGCCCACTCAGGGTTTCCAGAGCCAGAAAAGGATCAAGCGGGCAGCTTTCGGCTTTGTTGATGCGCTGCTGATCCCAGACAAAATTGGAGAAGATATGCCCGCCCAGTGAGTGCGCCAGCACCACCAGCGGGGTGTCGGCATCGACCCTGGCGCGCAATGCGTTGAGGCCGCTGCGTAGGCACTGATGGACTTCTTCATAGGTGGTGTCGTAGGCCTCGCTGACTTTGCGGTAACCGCTGGCATCGCCAAAAAACATCGTGACGATACGGCGCAACCAACGCCAGCGTACCGGCTGATCGCGCAGCTGATCGAGGAACACCAGTTGCCGCTTGTCGAGCACGCTGGCCCAGTGCAGGGTCTGAAAGGCCACTTGATTGGCCTCAACGCCCAGGCGCTGGCGTAATCCGGCGATAAGGTTCTGGGCGAAGTCGTGCTGACCTTCGTCGTTACGCAGGTCGGGCTGCGTGCCGATGCCGTGGATAATGGCGACTGCGAGTTTCATCCTGCCCATCCCTGGTCTTGTCTGCGTGGCGGCCATGTTCGCGCCACGGATTATTAAAGTGCTTGCAGGCGTTCACCGAGGCGGCCGCTGTCGACCAGTTCGAGAAACTCGTCGCCAAGCCGCTGGCTCTCGCTCATGGCCGTGCGCCAATAGCGCTCGCGGCCGGCATCATCGCCCAGATAACGGCTGAAGTCCTTGCGGTCGGGGAGTTTGCCATGGGGCAGGCGCGCCAGGTAGTCACGCGAGGGCGCCAGCAGCACTACATCCTGCAGACGCCCAGCATCGCCGCGACGCCAGGGCATGCCCTTGTCGAACCAGCCGGGGATGACCTTATCGGTGAAGTGCGGGTAGAGCACGATATCTTCGCCGCTGTATGGCAGATCAAGGTGATAGTCGAGCAGGCCGCCATCGCGGTAGGTGCCGGGGCCTGCACCGGGAATATCGCGCACCCCTTGCATGACCATCGGGATGGAGCCTGAGGCCAGCAACGCATGGCGCAGATTGCCGCCATCGAGTTGCAGATAGCGCGACGGAAAGTCGCTAAGCGCGCCCAGCGGCGGCGCCAGGCGGGCATCGTGCAGAATCACCCGCTCGAAGTGCTTGGCCAGGCGTGGGCGGCCCAGCAGATTGCTGCCAATCACCGAAGACAGGCCCAGGCCGAGTGCGCCGCGATGGTCGTGTTGGAGTAGGCCATGGCTTTTCACCACGACGATATTCAAGCGGTAGTGTGGGTTACTGAGGATGTTGGCGGCGTCGTTGCCCAGCAGTTGATCAAGCATCAGGCTGCAGCTGCTCGATACCTGCGCCATGCTCACGCCCTTGGCAAAGCGCTGTGAGGTATACAACTCGCCAAGCCGGCGCAGTCCGGCTGCCGCATCTGGCAAGCAGGCGCTGGCGAAACGCCAGGAACCGATGGACGCGCCAATCAGCGAGCGCTCGCGGGTCGCACGTTGCAGCCAGTCGCCAAACAGCGCCAGATCCAGTCCCTGAATTCCCAGCGCCTTCGGGCCGCCTGCCGCGCCCGGCAGAATGCCGACGTCGGCAGGCTGCAAGCCGTGCTCGCGAATACGGGCGAGGGCGCGTTTGCCGGCTTTAATTGTCAGGGCAGGGGACTTGATTAATATCGCACTCATGCTGGCCTCCATCGCGCAAGGCAGCGATTATAGAGCGCTGAATGGCCAGGCCAAGCGACTTCAGCGCGTGAATGATGCACGCGTGGGTCTGGATAAATCAGTGCTTGGGCAATGCCTTAAGCAAATTCAGCTTGAGTTAAGTCGTGTGCAGTAACTTGGACTCCGTCGAAAGCCCACTCCATAAGGAACTTGAACATGAAAACACTGACTGCCGTATTTGCCGCTGCTGCCCTGACCCTGACTGCCGGTTTGGCCCAAGCCCGTGACCTGGGCCCGGACGAAGCGCTGAAACTGCGTGACGCCGGCACCATCCAGTCCTTCGAAAAACTCAACGCTGCAGCTCTGGCGCTGCACCCAGGCAGCAAGACCGAAGACACCGAGCTGGAAGAAGAGTACGGCCGCTATATCTACCAGGTTGAAGTTCGCGACGCCCAGGGTGTGCAGTGGGACGTCGAACTGGATGCCACTAACGCACAAGTTCTGAAGAACCAACGAGACGATTGATGAACAGCACTGCTTGGCTTGCCCGCGCATTCCTGGCCTGCCTGCTGCTGACGCTGACGTTCAGCAGCAGCGCGCGTGACCTGGATCAGGATGAAGCATTACGTCTGCGCCGCGAGGGGCTGATCATGCCCCTTGAGCAGTTGTTGCAGATGGCCTTGAAGCCTCATCCCGGTGCGGTTCTGCTGGAAGTCGAGCTGGAAGAAGAGGACGGCGTACTGGTTTACGAAGTCGAACTGGTGACCGAGCAAGGCATCGTGCGTGAGCTGGAGTTGCATGCCAGCACCGGCGAAGTGCTCAAGGATGAGGTGGAAGACTGAATGCGCCTATTGCTGGTTGAAGACCATGTACCCCTGGCTGATGAGCTGCTGGCCGGTTTGACCCGCCAGGGTTACGCGGTGGACTGGTTGGCCGACGGCCGTGATGCCGCTTACCAGGGCGCGACAGAACCCTATGATCTGATCATTCTCGACCTCGGCTTGCCTGGCAAACCGGGGCTTGAGGTGTTGCAGGAATGGCGCACTGGCGGCCTTACCACACCGGTGTTGATCCTCACTGCGCGCGGCTCCTGGGCCGAACGTATCGAAGGCCTCAAGGCTGGCGCGGATGACTATCTGAGCAAACCCTTTCACCCGGAAGAGCTGCAACTGCGCATCCAGTCCCTGCTGCGCCGCGCCCATGGCTTGGCCAACCAGCCACAACTGGAAGCCGCGGGTTTGCAGCTGGATGAAGGTCGACAAACAGTCAAACGCAATGATGAAGAGGTGCAGCTGACGGCTGCCGAGTTCCGCTTGCTGCGCTATTTCATGCTGCATGCCGGACAGTTGTTATCGAAGAGTCACCTGGCTGAGCACCTGTATGACGGCGAGAGCGAACGCGACTCGAATGTTATCGAGGTCCACGTCAATCACCTGCGGCGCAAACTGGGTCGCGAGATCATCGAAACCCGCCGCGGTCAGGGTTATCGCTTTAGCGGGGATGCTGTTTGAGGTCGATTCAGCGGCGTTTGAGCCTGGGGCTGATCAGCGTACTGCTGGTTATCGGCCTGCTGCTGGCGCAAAGCAGCCTCTGGCTGTTCGACCGCAGCCTGCGCAGCTACCTGCAGACCACCTTGCAGGATGAAACGCAGACCTTGCTGGGTGCAGTGGTGCGTGGTCCCAGCGGCCTGCAACTGGATGAGCGGCGCCTCAGCGCGGCGTTCAAGCGGCCGTATTCCGGCCTGTATTTTCGAATCGATCTGGGCGAGCAGACCTGGCGTTCGCGCTCGCTCTGGGATCGCAGCCTGCGTCCGGTTGAAGAAACCGGTTTACAGGACGCGCTGAGCGACGGGCCACAAGGCCAGCAATGGCTGGTGTACCGCGCCGACTATCAGCGTTATGGCCAGCCCATCGTGATTCACGTGGCACGCGATTACACGCCGATACTCAACAGCTTCAGCCAGGTGCAGAAGATTGTCCTGGGCCTGGGGATTACCGCCCTGGTGCTGATTCTGTTGCTGCAACGGCTGATCGTCAGCCGCGCGTTGCGCCCGCTGGAACAGACACGTCGGCAGCTGATGCAGCTGCAGCAGGGCCAGCGCAGTCAACTGGACCAACAAGTGCCGCTGGAACTCGAACCGTTGGTGGCGCAGATCAACCACTTGCTGGCGCACACTGAAGACATCCTCAAACGCTCACGCAACGCCCTGGGCAACCTCGGCCATGCGCTGAAAACGCCGCTGGCGGTGCTCGTCAGCCTGGCCACCCGGGAAGAGCTCAAGCAGTTGCCGCAACTGCGCGAAAGCCTCAATGGACAGCTGCAACAGATCGAGCTGCGCATCGCCCGTGAACTGGGCCGTGCCCGGCTGGCCGGCGAAGCCTTGCCTGGGGCGCATTTCGACTGCGCCAATGAGCTGCCTGAGCTGTTCTCGACCCTGGCGATGATCCATGGCAACCACCTGGAGCTGGATTGGCAGGCCGAGCCTGGGCTGCGCTTGCCCTGGGACCGTGAAGACCTGCTAGAGCTGCTCGGCAACCTGCTGGACAACGCCTGCAAATGGGCCGACAGCCAGGTGCAACTGCAGGTCAGCAAGGTGGGAGAGAGCTATCAATTAACCATCGATGACGATGGGCCGGGCATCGACGCTGCTCAGCGCGACGAAGTGCTTAGCCGTGGCAGCCGCCTGGATGAGCAGGTGGCCGGGCATGGGCTGGGTCTGGGTATCGTGCGCGATATCATCGACGCCTGGGCAGGGCGCCTACAGCTGGCAGACAGTCCACTAGGTGGCTTGCGCGTAACGGTTACCTTGCCGGTGAAGCGCACCTGAGTTCATCAGGTACGCTTAACGTAAGGCTTACATGCCGTTGGCAAATGCCGGGTTGCTCATATCGATACTGCCGCGCACGGGGCCCAAAGCCTGCGCGTACTTGACCAGAATATCCAGCTCGTAATCGATGCGTGCATGCAGGCGCTGGTCGTCCTCGCTGCTTGGCTCTGGCGTGTTCAGCACCTTCTCGACGCTGCGCACGATCAGATGTTCAGGCAGATAGCAGAGGCGGCAGTTCTTGTAGCTGGAAGCACGCAACTCGCTGATCGGATAAGCCCCGCCTACTCCCGACGATATGCCCACCAGCAGCCCCGGCTTGTGCGCCAGCTCGGCCTTGCTGGCGTAGATAAAGAAGTTCTTGATCGCCGGGCAGGCCATGCCATTCCACTCCGGGGAGATGATCACCACGGCATCGGCGGCCGCCAATTGTTTGCTGTACAGCCCCCAGGGGCCGGCATCTTCGGCAGGCCAGAGCGGCAGCGGGGCGAGGCCCAGGTCAATCACGTTACTTTGCGCATCGTCGGTGTGACCCAACTGAATCAGGCGCTGGCGCAAGAAGCGGGCGACCTTGCCTGATTGGCTGTTATTGCGGCCAGAGCCGGCCACCAAGGCGATATTGAGCATCGTGCACCTCTTGATTAATGGGTCATAAATGAAAAACGCAGGCTAACGATTGTTAGCCTGCGTCACAAGGAAGCAGCCGCCAGAGTGGCGGTCCGATGGTGCCATGCCGGCTAGACGCGGAACTGGTCCATCAGGCTCTGCTGGTGGTTGGCCAGTTTGTTCAGGCCCTGGCTGATTTTTGCCGATTCATCGGCCTGGGCGGAAATCGACTCGGTGACATCCCGAATCGAGGCCACGTTGCGGTTGATCTCCTCGGCTACCGAGCTTTGCTCTTCAGCGGCGCTGGCGATCTGCAGGTTCATATCGGTAATCACGCTGACCGCATCGCTGATGCGGCGAAGTACGGCCACGGCCTGCTCGACTTGCTCGACGCTGCCCTGGGCCTGACGATGGCTGCTGTGCATGGTGCTGACCACTTCCTTAGTGCCGCTTTGCAGGCCTTCGATTACCTGGCGAATCTCCTCTACCGAATCCTGGGTGCGCTTGGCCAGGTTGCGCACTTCATCGGCGACCACGGCAAAGCCACGCCCGGCTTCCCCGGCGCGGGCCGCTTCGATCGCTGCGTTGAGAGCGAGCAGGTTGGTCTGTTCGGCAATTGAACGGATCACTTCCAGTACCGAACCGATCTTCTCGCTGCTATTGGCCAGGCCTTCGACTTCCTGCATGGCCACGTTCATTTCATTGGCCAGCAGTTCGATGGTTGAGGTGGTCTTGCCGATCACGCTCATCCCTTCGCGGCTGGCCTGGTCGGCGGTGCGCGCCGCTTCTGCAGCCTGAGCGGCGTTATGTGCAACATCCTGCGCCGTGGCGCTCATTTCCTGGAAGGCGGTTGCCACCTGATCGACTTCACGGAACTGCTGTTGCATGCCATCGCTGGTCTGGCTGGCGATCAGCGCGGATTGGTCGGCCGTGCTGCGGGCGTCCTGCACGCTACGTTTCACGTCCGCGATGATCGGTTGCAGCTTGTCGAGGAAGCGATTAAACCAGCTGGCCAGTTCGCCCAGTTCATCCTGCTTGGCATACTCCAGGCGGCGGGTCAGGTCGCCTTCGCCGCTGGCGATATTTTTCAGCATCGCCGCGACCCCAAGAATCGGCCGGGTCACGCCCAGCGCCGTGAGCCAGATCAGCAGAATACCCACTACCCCGGCAGCCAGGCCGAGGCTTAAGGACACCGCTGTGCTGCGGGTGCCCATTTCATCCATTTGCGTTTCCAGGCGGGTGGCAGGCTCCAGCAGGACGCTTTCTGGCACCTCCATCAATACGCCCCAGGGCTGGGATTCGGGAATAGGCAACAGCGGTTGCAACACCTGCAAGGCACCGTCGTGGTGCAGGACTTCCGGGCGGTTGCTGGCGACCAGGCTGGTCATTTCGCGGTGTTGGTCGGCGAAGGCTTTTTCCAGTTTGCCGCCCAGCAGGCTGCTATCGCGGCTGTGGCCTGCGAGCAAGCCCGCGGGACTGATGATGCTGACATGCCCTGCACCGTCGAACAGGCCCTGGTGCGCGCTGGTGCTGAGCTCTTGCAGGCTGGCCAGGCTGATATCCACGCCGAGTACGCCAATCACCTTGCCGCCTTGTTCCAGCGGAAAGGCGATACTGGTCATCAAGGTTTTTACCCCGTCAGCATCATCGATATAGGGGTCGAGCAGGCACGCTTTCTTCTGCTGCAGTGGGCAGCTGTACCAGGCGTTATAGGGCGCACCGCTGATACCGGGCGTGGCGTCGTTCAAGTCCGCCTCTTTCATCGCTTCGGCGCTGAGTTCACCGTTGTCGCCTTGTGCCCAATAAATCGAGAAGCGGCCCTTGTCGTTGCTGCCGAGGTTTTCCTGATCGGTAAATAGCTCGTCCTTGCCGTCCAGGGCATTAGGCTCGAACACCACATAAATCCCCAGCAGGCTGCGGTTAGCTTCCAGTGCGCTGCGCACCTGGCGGGTCAGGTCTTCGCGCAGATCGAAAGCATCGAGAAAACGCTTTTCCGCCTGCTCACGGATAAACAGCACCTGGGTGGCTGCGCCACGCCCGTATTGGTAGGCATCCATAAAGTAGCGCTGCATCTGCAGGGCCTGAGACTCGCCGCGCGCGGACATGCGCAGTTGCGCGGACTCCTGCAGCATTGCCGAGCTGGCCTGCTTGACCAGGCTGGCGCTGCGCGAGGCCTGAATCACTGAGGCCGAAACCAGCACGGCAACAATGGCCAGCAAGCACAGGCCTGCCAGTAGGGTGATCTTCAACTGGATGGAAAGTCGGCTGAACAGCATTTTCAGACCTTTTTATGGCAGAGGCTTAGAGCGCCTATCGGCGTTTAGGCGCTTTTCTTTAAGTGTCACGTTAAGTAAAGCAGAGCAAATGAAAGGCCAGTAGCGGGCTTTAAAGTCGCAGGGTAATCGAAATTAGCTACAGCTTGTACAAAATAATTTACGGGTGTTTTGACAGGTCAGTCAGCATTGTGCAGAGTACGCGCCCTTCGCCGAACCGGCGCAGCATCCAGAGAAGGTCAAAACCTTCGCAGACTTACTTAATGGCGGGAGTAAATCGATGAACGCAGTCGTTGCGGCAGTGGGGATCATGCTGATTCTCAGCTTGTGCCGTGTGCATGTGGTAGTAGCCCTGATAATCGGTGCCTTGGCCGGTGGTCTGCTCGGTGGCCTGGGTGTTGAAGGCTCGCTGGCCGCCTTCAACAAAGGCCTGGGTGGTGGGGCGACAGTGGCGTTGTCCTATGCCTTGCTAGGGGCCTTTGCTGTGGCGATTGCCAAATCCGGCCTGGCACATGCTCTGGCAGATAAAGCCCTGGCTATGGTCGGCAAGCAGGACGCCAAAGGCGCCGGTCTGCTCAAGTGGCTGCTGATTGCGCTGCTGTTGGCGGTGGCGATTTCCTCGCAAAACATCCTACCAATTCATATCGCCTTTATCCCGCTGCTGGTGCCGCCTCTGCTGTATGTATTGGGCAAGCTGCAACTCGACCGCCGCCTGATCGCCTGCGTGCTGACCTTCGGCCTGATTACCCCCTATATGTTTCTGCCGGTGGGCTTTGGCGGGATTTTCCTCAATGACATTCTGCTGGCCAATGTTGCCAGTGGCGGCGTCGACACCAGCGGCCTGGACGTGACCAAAGCCATGGCAATTCCGGCGCTGGGCATGCTGTTCGGCTTGCTGGTGGCGGTGCTGTTCAGCTACCGCAAAAAGCGCGTGTATGACCTGAGCAAGATCGAGCAGGCCGAGCGCGTGGATGTTGCCTACAACCCACTGAGCCTGCTGGTGGCGGGCGTGGCGATTGTCGCGGCGTTTGTCGTGCAGCTATGGCTGGACTCGATGATCATCGGTGCCCTGGTCGGCTTTATCATTTTCTCGGTGTCTGGCGTGGTGCGCTGGAAAGAGGCCGATGGCCTGTTTACCGAAGGCATGAAAATGATGGCTATGATCGGCTTTATCATGATCGCCGCCGCTGGTTTTGCTGAGGTGATGAAGGCCACCGGCGAAGTGAAAAGCCTGGTCGACAGCTCCGCCGAGCTGATCGGCCATGACAAGGCGCTGGGCGCGCTGCTGATGCTGCTGGTTGGTCTGCTGGTGACCATGGGCATCGGTTCGTCGTTCTCCACTGTGCCAATCATTGCGGCGATTTTCGTGCCACTGGGCCTGCAGCTCGGCTTCAGTCCGCTGGCCATCCTGTGCATCGTCGGCACTGCTGGCGCACTGGGTGATGCCGGCTCGCCAGCCTCCGATTCGACCCTCGGCCCAACTGCTGGGCTGAACGTCGATGGCCAGCACAGCCACATCTGGGACAGCGTGGTGCCGACCTTCCTGCACTACAACTTACCGTTGCTGGCATTCGGTTGGGCAGCAGCTATGGTGATTTAACCGGAGCATTGTTCGCCTGACGCGCTACAGCGCCAGGCGATTCAACCTTTCAGCGGGGCTACCGATAAATCGGTAG
>DASRUM010000172.1:0-7381 GCA_035655415.1 Pseudomonas sp. | reverse complement strand
ATTGGCGGCTATCCTGGAGGCGCGGGGCCTGAAGGTCACCATGCTCAAGCTGGATCCCTATATCAACGTCGATCCGGGCACCATGAGCCCGTTCCAGCACGGTGAGGTGTTCGTCACCCACGACGGCGCTGAGACCGACCTCGACCTGGGCCACTATGAGCGGTTTATCCGCACCACCATGACAAAGAGCAACAACTTCACCACCGGCCGCGTCTACGAAGACGTACTGCGCCGCGAGCGCCGTGGTGATTACCTGGGCGCGACCATTCAGGTCATCCCGCACATCACCGACGAGATCAAGCGCCGCATCATCAAGGGTGCTGGCGACGCTGACGTAGCCATGGTTGAAATCGGCGGCACGGTCGGCGACATCGAGTCGCAACCGTTCCTCGAAGCCATCCGCCAGTTGCGTGTGGAAGTAGGCGCCAAGCGCGCCATGCTGATGCACCTGACCCTAGTGCCGTATATCGCCACCGCTGGCGAAACCAAGACCAAGCCAACTCAGCATTCGGTGAAAGAGCTGCGTTCCATCGGTCTGCAGCCGGATGTGCTGATCTGCCGTTCCGACCATCCGATAGATATTTCCTCGCGGCGCAAAATCGCGCTGTTCACCAACGTTGAAGAGCGTGCGGTGATTTCCCTGGAAGACGTCGACACCATCTACAAGATCCCAGGCGTGCTGCACGCCCAGGGTCTGGATGATTTCGTCGTCGAGCGCTTCGGCCTGGAATGCAACGGTGCTGATCTGTCCGAGTGGGACCGTGTCGTCGATGCCAAGCTGAATCCAGAGCACGAAGTCACCATCGCCATGGTCGGCAAGTACATGGAGCTGCTGGATGCCTACAAATCGCTGATCGAAGCGATGAGCCATGCAGGCATCCAGAATCGCACCAAGGTCAACCTGCGTTATATCGACTCCGAAGATATCGAGAACAAAGGCACTGCGCTGCTTGAAGGTGTGGACGCCATTCTGGTGCCGGGCGGCTTCGGTCTGCGTGGCGTGGAAGGCAAGATCAAGACCGTGCAGTACGCCCGTGAGAACAAGATTCCCTACTTGGGTATCTGCCTCGGCATGCAGGTCGCAGTTATCGAGTTCGCCCGCAATGTGCTGGGCTGGAGCGATGCCAACTCCACCGAGTTCGACACCGTCAGCACTCATCCAGTGGTTGGTCTGATCACCGAATGGCAGGACGCAACCGGCGTGACCGAACAGCGTACAGACGCTTCCGATCTGGGCGGCACCATGCGCCTCGGTGCCCAGGACTGCCAGTTGCTGGACGGCTCGCAAGTGCATCAGTGCTACGGCAAGGATGTGATCGTTGAACGCCATCGTCATCGTTATGAAGTGAACAACAACCTGTTGCCGCAGCTGATCGAAGCCGGCCTCAAGGTCACCGGCCGCTCCGGCGACGGCGCGCTGGTTGAAGTGGTGGAGGCACCGGATCATCCTTGGTTTGTGGCCTGCCAGTTCCACCCCGAGTTCACCTCGACGCCGCGCGACGGTCACCCATTGTTCAGCGGTTTCGTTAGCGCCGCCCTGGCGCAACACGCGAAGAAGGCATAAGGATATGACCCAGAAAATTATCAAGGTCGGCAACATCGAGATCGCCAACGACAAGCCATTCGTGCTGTTCGGCGGCATCAATGTTATCGAGTCCCGCGATCTGGCTATGCGCGCCTGCGAAGAGTACGTGCGGGTTACCGAGAAGCTCGGCATTCCCTATGTATTCAAGGCCAGTTTCGACAAGGCCAACCGTTCTTCGGTGACCTCGTTCCGCGGCCCAGGCCTGGAAGAGGGCATGAAGGTCTTCGAAGAGATCAAGAAGACCTTCGGCGTGCCGGTGATCACTGACGTGCATGAGCCTGAGCAAGCGGCTCCAGTAGCTGCGGTCTGCGACATTATCCAGCTGCCGGCGTTTCTTTCGCGGCAGACCGACCTGGTAGTGGCCATGGCCAAGACCGGCGCGGTGATCAATATCAAGAAGGCCCAGTTCCTCGCGCCCCAGGAGATGAAACACATCCTGTCCAAGTGCGAAGAGGCGGGCAACGACCAGCTGATTCTCTGCGAGCGCGGTTCCAGCTTCGGTTACAACAACCTGGTAGTGGACATGCTTGGCTTCGGCATCATGAAGCAGATGAACTATCCGGTGTTCTTCGACGTGACCCACGCCCTGCAAATGCCGGGTGGGCGCGCCGATTCCGCCGGTGGTCGCCGTGCCCAGGTGACTGATCTGGCCAAGGCAGGCATGAGTCAGGGCCTGGCAGGCTTGTTCCTCGAGGCCCATCCGGACCCGGACAACGCTAAATGCGACGGCCCTTGTGCCCTGCGTCTGGATAAACTGGAGCCGTTCCTCACCCAGCTCAAGCAGCTGGATGATTTGATCAAGAGTTTTGCGCCGATTGAGACTGCCTGAAACGGCAAATCTCCGGTAAAGTACCACTTGTATACAATCTGATTAAATAGTCGGTACATGTTGTGCGCTGGGTTAACCTTCGGCGTGCAATGAGTGTGCAGCTCGGTACTACCCTTTTCGTCAATTTTTTGGAGTGCTACACGCAATGGCAAAGATCGTCGACATCAAAGGCCGTGAGGTTCTCGATTCCCGTGGTAACCCGACTGTGGAAGCCGATGTAATTCTCGACGGTGGCATCATCGGTCGCGCCTGCGCGCCGTCCGGTGCCTCCACTGGTTCGCGTGAAGCGCTGGAATTGCGTGATGGCGACAAGAGCCGTTACCTGGGTAAGGGCGTGCTGAAGGCCGTGGCCAACATCAATGGCCCGATCCGCGACCTGCTGCTGGGCAAAGATGCCACTGACCAGAAAGCCCTCGACCTGGCGATGATTGCCCTCGACGGTACTGAAAACAAAGCCACCCTGGGTGCCAACGCCATCCTCGCCGTGTCCCTGGCCGCCGCCAAAGCTGCCGCTCAGGCCAAGGGTGTGCCGTTGTACGCGCATATCGCCGATCTGAACGGCACTCCAGGCGTTTACTCCATGCCGGTGCCGATGATGAACATCATCAACGGCGGCGAGCACGCCGATAACAACGTCGATATTCAGGAATTCATGGTTCAGCCGGTGGGCGCGAAAACATTCGCTGACGCGCTGCGCATGGGCACCGAGATTTTCCATCACCTCAAAGCCGTGCTGAAGGCCCGTGGCCTGAGCACCTCCGTGGGTGACGAAGGCGGCTTTGCGCCGAATTTGGCCTCCAACGAAGACGCTCTGGCTGCCATCGCTGAAGCTGTGGCCAATGCCGGTTACACCCTGGGCGACGACGTCACCCTGGCGCTGGACTGCGCTTCCAGCGAGTTCTTCAAGGACGGCAAATACGATCTGGCTGGCGAAGGCAAAGTGTTTGACGCTGCCGGCTTCGCCGACTATCTGGCTGGCCTGTCCGAGCGTTATCCGATCATCTCCATCGAAGACGGCATGGACGAGTCCGACTGGGCTGGCTGGAAAGTCCTCACCGACAAGATCGGCAGCAAGGTACAGCTGGTCGGTGACGATCTGTTTGTGACCAACACCAAGATCCTCAAGCGCGGCATCGACGAGTCGATCGGCAACTCGATCCTGATCAAGTTCAACCAGATCGGCACTCTGACCGAGACCCTGGAAGCCATCCAGATGGCCAAGGCTGCGGGTTACACCGCGGTGATCTCGCACCGCTCGGGTGAAACCGAAGACAGCACCATCGCCGATCTGGCTGTGGGTACTGCTGCTGGCCAGATCAAGACCGGCTCGCTGTGCCGCTCGGACCGCGTGTCCAAGTACAACCAATTGCTGCGTATCGAAGAGCAGCTGGCTGGTAAAGCACCATACAAAGGCCGCGCCGAGTTCCGTGGTTGAACCCAGGCATGGTAAAAGAGGGGCGGCGCGAGTCGCCCCTTTTTCGTTCGGAAGCTTTTTACGCTATGCGCAATAATTTTTACTGGGTATTTATCGTGCTGATTGCCGTGTTGGCAGGTTTGCAATATCGCCTGTGGGTCGGTGATGGCAGCCTGGCGCAGGTGGCCCAGTTGCAGCAGCAGATCGCCGATCAACAGGGCGAAAACCAGCAGCTGCAAGAGCGCAACCGGATTCTCGAAGCCGAAGTACTGGAGCTGAAAAGCGGTATGGAAACCGTCGAAGAGCGTGCGCGGCATGAGCTGGGCATGCTTAAAGAGGGCGAAACCCTCTATCAGTTGGCTGAATGAAAACCTGCGAATTACCCCCTTTCTGGGCGTTGATCCCGGCTGCCGGCATTGGCAGCCGGATGCGCGCCGACCGGCCCAAGCAGTACCTGCAACTGGCCGGCAAAAGCATTATCGAACACACCCTGGCGTGCTTTCTCGATCATCCGCAATTGCGCGCGGTAGTGGTCAGCCTGGCGGTGGACGATCCGTACTGGCCGACTCTGGACTGTGCCTGTGATCCACGTATTCAGCGCGCCGATGGCGGTGCCGAGCGTGCCGACTCGGTACTCAGCGGTTTGCTGCGCCTCAGCGAGCTGGGTGCTCAGGAGCAGGACTGGGTGTTGGTGCACGATGCGGCGCGGCCCAATCTGGCACGCAGTGATCTGGATCTGTTGCTCGCCGAACTAGCTGACGATCCAGTAGGCGGCCTGCTCGCCGTGCCCGCCCGCGATACGCTCAAGCGCGCCGGCGCCGACGGCCGGGTGCAGGCCACCATAGATCGCTCGATCATCTGGCAGGCCTTTACTCCGCAGATGTTCCGTTTGGGTGAGTTACAGCACGCGCTAGCCGATGCTCTGATTGCCAGTCAGGCGATTACCGATGAAGCCTCGGCCATCGAGTGGGCCGGGCAAGCGCCGCGCCTGATCGAGGGGCGTGCGGATAACCTGAAGGTCACTCGCCCTGAAGACCTGCGTAGCCTGGCCAGCCTCTGGCATCTGAAAAGCTAAGAACCTATTTACGATCTGCTGCGCGTCGGCCCTGCCGCGTTAAAAACAGGCTCAGAATGCTCATGTACAAAAGTACACTCCGCTTCCTCCCCTGTTTTTGCCTTGCAGGGCTCTAGCTCGCAAGATCGAAAACTGGTTCTAGCGATACTCGCTGCGCTGCGCCAACCCCTGTTTAAGAAACTCCACCAGCTGCCGCACCTTGGGTGACAGATGCCGCTGCTGTGGATACAACGCCCATACGGCGGTATCCGGCGGTTGCTGGTTGTCCAGCAGGGAGACCAGTGCGCCGCTGCGCAGATGCTCCAGCACGTAGTAATCCGGTAACTGACATAGGCCAAGACCGCGCAGCGCCGCTTCCAGCACCGCCTGGCCACTGTTGCAGCGCCAGTTGCCTTGTACCCGCAGGCTGGAATCGCGGCCATTGGCCTGAAAACTCCAGAGATCCGAACTGCCGATCAGGCAGTTGTGTCGCGCCAGCTCCGACAGCGAGTGCGGGCGCCCGTAGCGCTGCAGGTATTCGGGGGCTGCGCACAGGTACATCTGCCGCGGTGCCAGGCGCATAGCCACCAGCCGCGAGTCCTGCAGGCGACCCAGGCGAATGGCCAGGTCGAGGCCGTCGTGCAGCAAATCAAGGGTGCGGTTGCTTAGCTCGATATCCACCCGTAATTGCGAATGCTGCAGCATAAAGTCCGTGACCAGCGGCACGATAAAGCGCTCGCCGTAGGCCACCGCGCAGGTCATGCGCAGCAGGCCTTTGGGTTCGCTGCCCAGATCGCCCACCGCGCGCAGGGCTTCCTCGCGGGCATCCTGCAGGCGCTGGCAATGCTGCAAGAACGTCTGCCCGGCCTCGGTCAGCGCCACACGGCGGGTGCTGCGATAGAACAACCGGGTCTGCAGGCGTTCTTCCAGGCGCGCGATCTGCCGGCTGACCTGGGATGACGACAGTCCCAGGCGCTCGGCGGCCGCAGTGAATTGGCCGCATTCGGCCACGGCGACAAATTCATCGAGGCCTTCCCAGCGATTCATGGTGGATATCCTTGGTACGGTTTGATTATCCCTATATAGCAAGAATGTTTTGTTTTTTGGCGGATTATCTATCTTAATCACTGATCTACACTCTGCGCCACCGTTGAGTCCGCTGGAGAGAGATCATGATCAAGTCCCGTGCAGCCGTAGCCTTTGCCCCCAATCAGCCGCTGCAAATCGTCGAAGTCGACGTGGCGCCGCCCAAGGCTGGGGAAGTGCTGGTGCGCATTGTCGCCACCGGCGTGTGCCACACCGATGCCTACACCTTGTCCGGTGAGGATTCCGAAGGGGTGTTCCCGGCGATTCTCGGCCATGAAGGCGGCGGCATCGTCGAAGCTATTGGCGAGGGCGTGACCTCGGTGCAGGTCGGCGACCACGTTATTCCGCTGTACACCGCTGAATGTCGCGCCTGCAAATTCTGCAAATCCGGCAAAACCAACCTGTGTAGCTCGGTGCGGGCGACCCAGGGCAAGGGCCTGATGCCCGACGGCACCAGCCGCTTCAGTTACAACGGCGAGCCGATCTACCACTACATGGGCTGCTCGACCTTCTCCGAATACACCGTGCTGCCGGAAGTCTCCCTGGCGGTGATCCCCAAGGACGCGCCGCTGGAGAAAGTCTGCCTGCTTGGCTGCGGCGTGACCACCGGGATTGGCGCTGTGCTCAACACCGCAAAAGTGGAAGAGGGCGCCACCGTGGCGATCTTCGGCCTCGGCGGTATTGGTCTCGCGGCAATCATCGGCGCGAAGATGGCCAAGGCCTCGCGCATCATCGCCATCGATATCAATCCAGCCAAGTTCGAGGTGGCCCGTGAGCTGGGTGCGACTGACTTCGTCAACCCGAAAGATTTCGCCAAGCCAATTCAGGAAGTTATCGTCGAGATGACCGACGGCGGCGTGGACTACAGCTTTGAGTGCATCGGTAATGTGCAACTGATGCGTGCGGCGCTGGAGTGCTGTCACAAGGGCTGGGGCGAGTCGACCATCATCGGTGTGGCACCGGCCGGTGCGGAGATCAGCACCCGTCCATTCCAGCTGGTGACCGGGCGCGTCTGGCGCGGTTCGGCCTTCGGTGGCGTCAAAGGCCGTACCGAGCTGCCGAGCTATGTGGAAAAGGCGCAGAAGGGTGAGATCCCCCTGGACACCTTTATCACCCACAACATGCCGCTGGAAGACATCAACAAGGCGTTCGACCTGATGCATGAAGGCAAGAGCATCCGTACCGTCATTCATTTCTAATACACAGTTGTGGTGCGCACAGCGCACCCTACGGGGACGTCATGACTCTGGAGAATATTTCCTGCCAGAAAAGCTTTGGCGGCTGGCACAAGCGTTACCGGCATCGCTCCCAGGTGCTGGGCTGCGATATGCAGTTTGCCGTGTACCTGCCGCCGCAGGCCGAGCAGGGCGCGAAGCTGCCGGTGCTGTACTGGCTCAGCGGCCTGACCTGCAC
>DASRUM010000171.1:0-10831 GCA_035655415.1 Pseudomonas sp. | reverse complement strand
GTCAGTTGGAATAAGAAAGGACTTCATGAAACGTCTGCTGCTACCTGCGGTGCTTGCCGCACTGATGATCACCGAAGTTCACGCCGAGTCCTTCACCATCTCCGATATCCGGGTCACCGGTCTGCAGCGCGTTTCCGCGGGCAGCGTATTCGGTGCCTTGCCCCTTAACGTGGGCGCAGAAGCTGATGACCGATCACTGGTTGAGGCTACTCGCGAACTGTTCAAAACCGGCTTTTTCCAGGACATCCAGCTCGGTCGTGATGGCGATGTGTTGGTTGTGACTGTGGTTGAGCGTCCGTCGATTTCCAGTATCGAAATTGATGGTAACAAGGCCATCAGCAGCGAAGACCTGCTCAAGGGCCTGAATCAGTCGGGTCTGGCCGAAGGCGAGATCTTCCAGCGGGCAACCCTTGAAGGCGTACGCAACGAATTGCAGCGTCAGTACGTTGCTCAGGGTCGTTATTCCGCCGAAATCGAAGCCGAAGTGATTCCGCAGCCGCGTAACCGCGTGGCGCTGAAGATCAATATCAATGAAGGCTCGGTTGCCGCGATTCAGCACATCAACGTGGTGGGTAACTCGGTCTTTTCCGATGAGGACCTGATCGACCTGTTCGAGCTGAAGACCACCAACTGGCTGTCCTTCTTCAAGAATGATGACAAGTACGCCCGTGAGAAGCTCTCCGGCGACTTGGAGCGTCTGCGCTCCTATTACCTGGATCGCGGCTATATCAATATGGATATCAGCTCGACTCAGGTATCCATTACCCCGGATAAAAAACACGTCTATGTCACGGTCAACGTCGACGAAGGCGAGAAGTACACCGTACGTGAGGTCAAGCTCAGCGGTGAACTGAAGGTCCCGGAAGAAGAAGTTCGCGCTTTGCTGCTGGTTCAGGAAGGCCAGGTGTTCTCGCGTAAAGTGATGACCACCACATCCGAGCTGATCACCCGTCGTCTGGGTAACGAAGGCTATACCTTCGCCAACGTCAACGGCGTGCCGGAAGCCCATGATGACGGCACCGTGTCGATTACCTTTGTGGTCGATCCAGGCAAGCGTGCTTACGTGAATCGCATCAATTTCCGTGGCAACACCAAGTCGGAAGACGAAGTACTGCGCCGTGAAATGCGCCAGATGGAAGGTGGCTGGGCATCGACTTACCTGATCGATCAGTCCAAGACCCGTCTGGAGCGTCTCGGCTACTTCAAGGAAGTCAACGTCGAAACCCCACAGGTGCCTGGCACCGACGATCAGGTTGACGTCAATTACAGCGTTGAAGAGCAGGCTTCCGGCTCTATCACTGCAAGCGTCGGTTTCGCTCAGAACGCCGGTCTGATTCTCGGCGGCTCGATCACCCAGAACAACTTCCTGGGTACCGGTAACAAGGTCAGCGTCGGCCTGACCCGCAGCGAATACCAGAGCAACTACAACTTTGGTTTTGTTGACCCCTACTGGACGCCAGATGGCGTCAGCCTAGGCTACAACGCCTTCTTCCGTGAAACCGATTACGACGAACTGAATACCGATGTGTCCAGCTACTCGGTGGACAGCTACGGCGTGGGTGCCAGTATCGGTTACCCAATCAGTGATACTTCGCGTCTGACTTATGGCCTGACCATCCAGAACGACAGCATCGGCACTGGCGTGTATACCGTCGATGAAATTTTCGATTTTATCGAAGCTGAAGGTGACAGCTATCTGAACCTTAAAGCGTCGGTTGGTTGGTCTGAATCGACTCTGAACCGTGGCGTACTGGCAAACCGTGGTCATTCGCAAAGCCTGGTATTCGAAACCACAGTGCCGGGAAGTGACTTGTCGTTCTTCAAGGTTGATTACCGTGGCCAGATATTCAAACCGCTGAGCGACACCTATACCCTGCGTCTGCATAGCCAGTTGGGCTATGGCGATAGTTATGGTTCGACAGAAGGCCTGCCATTCTATGAGAACTACTATGCGGGTGGTTTCAACTCGGTACGAGGCTTCAAGGACAGCAGTCTTGGTCCGCGCAGTACGCCTAGTCTTGGTGAGAAAGTAACTGGTAATGAAGGTACGCTGGAGGATCCGGATCAAGATCCGCTGCCATTCGGTGGTAACGTCCTGATTCAAGGTGGTGTGGAACTGCTGTTCCCCATGCCATTCGTCAAGGATCAGCGCTCGCTACGTACCGCGCTGTTCTGGGATGTGGGTAATGTCTTCGACACCAACTGCGGCAAGTCCCAGGAAGAGTGCGGCAGTATTGACCCGGGTAACTTGGCTAGCTCTGTGGGTGTGGGGCTGACCTGGATTACCGCACTGGGTCCGTTGAGTTTCAGCCTGGCCATGCCAATCATCAAGCCGGATGATGCCGATACGCAGATTTTCCAGTTCTCTCTCGGTCAGACGTTCTAAACGTCAGATTTTTGAATACCAACAGTTTTGCAGGAGTTGCACCGTGCGTAAGTTGACTCAACTGGTTTTGTTAAGCGTTGCCCTGCTGGCAACTCCGGCTTTTGCCGAGATGAAAGTAGCGGTACTGAACTATCAAATGGCTTTGCTGGAGTCTGACGCAGCCAAGCGTTATGCGGTTGATGCCGAGAAGAAGTTCGGCCCGCAGCTGAACAAGCTGAAAACCCTGGAAAGCGACGCTAAGCGCATTCAGGATCGTCTGGTTAAAGACGGCGAAAAAATGCAGACCGCTGAGCGTGAGCGCCTGGAGCTTGAATTCAAGCAAAAAGCCCGTGACTTCCAGTTTCAGTCCAAAGAGCTGAACGAGTCCAAGGCTGTGGCGGACCGTGAAATGTTGAAGAAGCTCAAGCCGAACCTGGATAAGGCCGTGGAAGAAGTGATCAAGACTGGTAACTTCGACTTGGTGCTGGAGCGCGGAGCGGTGATTGATGTCAAGCCGCAGTTCGACATCACCCGTCAAGTTATCGAGCGTATGAACAAGCTGCGCTGATCATGAGTGCAACGGTTTTTACCCTTGGTCAGTTGGCCGAGCGTCTGGGTGCCACCTTGCGTGGTACCGCAGACAAATCGATCAGCGGTCTGGCCACCTTGCAGGAGGCTGGCGCTGATCAACTGAGTTTTCTCGCCAATGCGCAGTACCGTAAGTTTCTCTCGGGCTGCCAGGCGGGCGCGGTGCTTTTGACCGCCGCTGATGCCGACGGCTATGCCGGCAATGCCTTGGTCGTTGCTAATCCTTACTTGGCCTATGCCGAGCTCTCCCATCTGTTTGACCGCAAACCTCGGGCATTGCCTGGCGTGCATCCCACAGCTGTGGTGGCCGCGGATGCGCAGGTTGATACGAGTGCCTGTATCGGCGCTTATGCGGTTATCGAAAGTGGCGCGCAGATTGCCGCTGGCGTAACCGTCGGCGCGCAGAGTGTTGTCGGTGCGCGTTCGGTGATAGGTGAGGGCGGCTGGTTGGCTCCGCGGGTAACCCTGTATCACGACGTACGCATCGGCAAGCGTGTGGTTATTCAATCTGGCGCGGTGATCGGCGGCGAGGGCTTCGGCTTTGCCAACGAGAAGGGCGTCTGGCAAAAAATCGCGCAGATCGGTGGGGTGACCATCGGTGATGATGTCGAGATTGGCGCCAATACCACCGTCGACCGTGGCGCGCTGTCGGATACGCTGATTGGCAATGGGGTCAAGCTGGATAACCAGATCATGATCGCGCACAACGTGCAGATCGGCGACAACACGGCCATGGCCGGTTGTGCGGGTATTTCAGGCAGCACCAAGATCGGCAAGAACTGCATGATCGCAGGCGGAGTGGGCATGGTTGGGCATATCGAGGTGTGCGACAACGTGTTCGTCACCGGTATGACCATGGTCACTCGCTCGATCACCGAACCTGGCTCCTATTCGTCGGGCACCGCCATGCAGCCAGCGGCTGAATGGCGCAAGAGCGCCGCTCGGATTCGTCAGTTGGATGATATGGCGCGACGTCTGCAACAGTTGGAAAAGCAGCTGGCCGCCGTGACCCCAGCTGCCGACACTTCATCTGATGCCTGAGCCGGTATTGACCGGCTTCTCTTTTTTCTCTTACAGGCTTCTCTGCACATGATGGACATTAACCAGATTCGCGAATATTTGCCGCACCGCTATCCGTTCCTTTTGGTGGATCGGGTTGCTGAGCTGGATATTGAAGGCAAGCGAATTCGCGCCTACAAGAATGTCAGCATCAATGAGCCGTTCTTCAACGGGCATTTTCCTGAGCACCCGATTATGCCGGGCGTTTTGATCATCGAAGCCATGGCTCAGGCCGCCGGCATTCTCGGGTTCAAGATGATGGATTTGAAACCCTCCGATGGCACCCTGTATTACTTTGTTGGCTCCGACAAGCTACGCTTTCGCCAGCCAGTAGTCCCGGGTGATCAGCTTATCCTTGAGGCTCGCTACCTGAGCAGCAAGCGCAGCATCTGGAAGTTCGAGTGCAAGGCCAGCGTCGACGGCAAGGAAGTCTGCTCGGCAGAAATCATCTGTGCGGAACGCAAGCTATGAGTTTGATTGACCCTCGCGCCATTATTGACCCCAGTGCCAAGCTGGCCGACGACGTCGTCGTCGGCCCTTGGTCGATCATCGGGCCTGATGTGGAAATTGGTGAGGGTAGCGTGCTTGGGCCTAATGTGATCATCAAAGGGCCAACCAGAATTGGTAAGCACAACCGCGTCTATCAGTTTTCCTCGTTGGGCGAGGACACCCCTGATCGCAAGTACAAGGGTGAGCCGACGCGACTGGTGATTGGCGATCACAACATCATCCGCGAAGGTGTGACCATGCACCGGGGCACCATCCAGGATCGCGATGAGACCACCGTGGGTGACCACAACCTGATCATGGCCTATGCACATGTCGGCCATGACAGCGTAATCGGCAACCATTGCATTTTGGTCAACAATGTCGCGCTGGCCGGTCATGTACATATCGGTGACTGGGCGATTCTGTCCGGCTACACCCTGGTGCATCAGTTCTGCCATATCGGTGCGCACAGCTTCGCTGGCATGGGCAGCGCAATCGGCAAGGATGTGCCTGCCTACGTCACTGTTTCCGGCAATCCGGCGGGGGCGCGCAGCATGAACTTTGAAGGACTGCGCCGCCGTGGCTTCAGCGCCGAGGCGATCGCCGCTCTGCGTCGCGCCTACAAGACGGTGTATCGCCAGGGGCTAACCATTGAGGCAGCATTGGCCGAACTGGCCGAGCTCGCCCTGCAGTTTCCTGAAGTCGCGGTGTTCCGCGACTCTATCCTGGCCTCCCAGCGCGGCATTACTCGCTAACTTATGGCGGCTCTAATGCGTGTCGCGCTAGTGGCTGGCGAGGCTTCCGGCGATATTCTCGGCGCGGGCCTGATGCAGGCCCTCAAAGCCCAATACCCACAGATCGAATTTATCGGTGTCGGTGGCCCGCTGATGCAGGCTCAGGGGCTGAATTCCTATTTCCCGATGGAGCGTCTGTCGGTGATGGGGCTGATCGAGGTGCTGGGCCGTCTGCCTGAGCTGCTGTCACGGCGCAAGCGGCTGATCAACACCCTGATCGAGGCCAAACCGGACGTGTTTATCGGCATCGATGCGCCGGATTTCAATCTGACCCTTGAACTCAAGTTGCGTCAGGCGGGTATCAAGACCGTGCATTACGTAAGCCCGTCCGTGTGGGCCTGGCGGCAGAAGCGCGTGCTGAAGATTCGCGAGGCTTGCGACCTGATGCTGACCCTGTTTCCGTTTGAGGCGCAGTTCTATCAGGATCACCAGGTGCCGGTGCGTTTTGTCGGCCACCCCCTGGCCGATACGATCCCACAGCAGGCGGATCGCGCAGCGGCCCGTGAGGCGCTGAACCTAGCGCATGATCACCCGGTAGTTGCCCTCATGCCGGGCAGCCGTGGCGGCGAAGTGTCGCGTCTGGGCAGCCTGTTTCTCGATGCCGCCGTGCGGTTGCGCACCTTGCGCCCTGGTATCCAGTTTGTTCTGCCGTGTTCCAGCCCGGAGCGCCGCGCGCAGCTTGAGCAGATGCTGGTGGGCCGCGATCTGCCGCTGACCTTGCTCAATGGCCGTTCCCATGAGGCGCTCGCCGCCTGTGATGCGGTGCTGATCGCCTCCGGCACGGCGACCCTTGAGGCCCTGCTCTACAAACGGCCGATGGTGGTGGCTTACAAGGTTGCGCCGTTGAC
Source organism: Pseudomonas sp. (assembly GCA_035655415.1). Classification (GTDB taxonomy): domain Bacteria; phylum Pseudomonadota; class Gammaproteobacteria; order Pseudomonadales; family Pseudomonadaceae; genus Aquipseudomonas. The sequence goes on along the minus strand of DASRUM010000171.1, from coordinate 4,688 downwards.
CTATCGCATTCTCAAGCGCCTGGTTACCAGCGCTTATATTTCCCTGCCGAATCTGCTGGCCGAGCGTTTGCTGGTGCCTGAGATGATTCAGGACGCTGCCACGCCTGAAGCATTGGCCCAGTTGCTGGCGCCATTGCTGGATGGTGGCGAAGTACAGACCGAAGGCTTTGATGTGATTCACCGCGCGCTGCGCCGTGATGCCTCGGTGCAAGCCGCTCAGGCTGTGCTGCAGCTGACAGGTCGCAGCTGATGCAACTCGGGCTGGATTTCACCCTGGTACAGGAGCTGGTGGCGGGTGTCGATGAAGTCGGCCGTGGTCCGCTCTGTGGCGCCGTGGTGACGGCGGCGGTGATTCTTGATCCGTTGCGCCCGATTCTCGGGCTGAACGATTCGAAAAAGCTGACTGAGGCACGCCGGGAAAAACTCTTCGACGAGATTCGCGAAAAAGCCTTGTCCTGGTGTATCGCCCGCGCCGAAGTGGAAGAGATCGATCAGCTGAATATTCTTCACGCCACCATGCTGGCCATGCAGCGCGCGGTCGAAGGCTTAGGCATCACGCCAAAGCTGGCATTGATCGATGGCAATCGCTGCCCGATCTTGCAGATGCCCAGCTCTGCGGTAGTCAAGGGCGATAGCCAGGTGCCGGCGATTGCTGCGGCATCCATTCTGGCCAAGGTCAGCCGTGATCGCGAGATGCAGCTACTTGACCAGCAATACCCCGGTTATGGCATTGCCGGGCACAAAGGCTATCCCACCGCTGTCCACCTGGAAGCCTTGCGGCGTCTTGGGCCGACGCCGATTCATCGGCGCTCTTTTGGTCCGGTCCGTGCGTTGCTGGACATCTGACGCAACGCCCAAGAAATTCCCTCGTTATCCTGTGTCCGCTGGCGCTTGTCGTGCGCTGCTGCGGTTGTACAATCCCTGCCTTGTCGTTTTTGCGTTTTGTATAGGACTGCCATGACCGCTTCATTCGTCCACCTGCGTTTGCACACCGAGTTTTCCCTGGTCGACGGGCTGGTGCGGGTCAAACCGCTGATCAAATCGGTGGCGGCAGCCGGCATGCCAGCGGTGGCGGTTACCGATATGAGCAACATGTGCTCATTGGTGAAGTTCTATAAGGCCGCCATGGGCGGCGGCATCAAGCCGATCTGCGGCGCCGACATCTGGCTGGCCAGTTCCGATGAAGATGGCCCGCTGAGCCGCATGACCCTGCTGGCGATGAATGCCAAGGGTTATCGCAACCTTACCGAACTGGTCTCGCGCGGCTGGAGCGAAGGGCAGAGCAATGATCTGGTGATCATTCAGCGTGACTGGGTCAAGGAAGCGGCCGAAGGCCTGATTGCCCTGTCCGGCGCAAAGGAAGGTGAAGTCGGCCATGCCTTGCTCGATGGCGAGCCGGAAGAAGCCGAGGCCGTGCTGCGCGAGTGGATGGAGGTATTCCCCGAGCGTTTCTACCTGGAAGTGCAGCGCACCAATCGGGTCAATGACGAAGAGCATCTGCACGCCGCTGTCGCTCTGGCCGATAAGGTCGGCACGCCGTTGGTGGCAACCAACGATGTGCGCTTTATCAAGCAGGACGACTTTGCCGCCCACGAAACCCGTGTGTGCATCGGCGAAGGTCGCAGCCTGGATGACCCGCGCCGTCTGCGCACCTATTCCGATCAGCAGTACCTGAAAAGCCCGGAGGAAATGGCCGAGCTGTTCAGTGATCTGCCGGAAGCCCTGGAAAACACCATCGAGATTGCCAAGCGCTGCAATATCGAAGTGCAGCTGGGCAAATACTTCCTGCCGGACTTCCCAGTACCGGCGGGCATGACCATGGATGAATATTTTCGCCAGGTCTCGTTCGAGGGGCTGGAAGAGCGCCTGGCAGTGCTCTGGCCGAAGGAGACCACGCCGAATTACGAAGAGAAGCGTCAGGTCTATATCGACCGGTTGAATTTCGAGCTGGATATCATCATCCAGATGGGCTTCCCCGGTTACTTCCTGATCGTAATGGACTTCATTAAGTGGGCGAAGAACAACGGCGTGCCGGTCGGTCCTGGCCGTGGGTCGGGTGCTGGTTCGCTGGTGGCTTACGTGCAGAAGATCACCGACCTCGACCCGTTGGCCTATGACCTGCTGTTCGAACGTTTCCTCAACCCGGAACGGGTATCCATGCCTGACTTCGACGTCGACTTCTGCATGGACGGCCGCGACCGGGTAATCGATTACGTAGCCGAGAAGTACGGCCGCAATGCGGTGAGCCAGATCATCACCTTCGGCACCATGGCGGCCAAGGCGGTAGTGCGCGACGTGGCGCGGGCCCAGGGTAAGTCCTACGGGCTAGCGGACCGCCTGTCGAAGATGATTCCTTTCGAAGTCGGCATGACCTTGGAAAAAGCCTACGAGATGGAGGAGCCACTGCGCGACTTCCTCAAGGTCGACGAGGACGCCCGGGAAATCTGGGAAATGTCGCTCAAGCTCGAGGGCATCTGTCGCGGTACCGGCAAGCACGCCGGTGGCGTGGTGATCGCGCCCACCAAACTCACCGACTTCTCGCCGATTGCCTGCGATGATGAGGGCGGCGGCCTGGTCACCCAGTTCGATAAGGACGATGTGGAATCCGCCGGCCTGGTGAAGTTCGACTTCCTCGGCCTGCGTACCCTGACCATCATCAAGTGGGCGATGGAAACCATCAACCGCGAGCAGGCCAAGAAGGGCCTGCCGGACCTGAACATCGACTTTATCCCGCTGGATGACAAGCCGACATTCAGCATGCTGCAGAAAGCTGAGACCACTGCGGTGTTCCAGCTTGAATCGCGTGGCATGAAGGAGCTGATCAAGAAGCTCAAGCCAGACTGCCTGGAAGACATGATCGCTCTGGTGGCCCTGTTCCGTCCGGGGCCGCTGCAGTCGGGTATGGTGGACGACTTTATCAACCGTAAACATGGTCGCGAGCCGATTTCCTACCCGCATCAGGACTATCAGTACGCGGGCCTGGAACCTGTGCTGAAACCGACCTACGGCATTATCCTGTACCAGGAACAGGTGATGCAGATCGCTCAGGTCATGGCCGGATACACCTTGGGTGGTGCGGACATGCTGCGCCGCGCCATGGGTAAGAAGAAACCCGAGGAGATGGCCAAGCAGCGCGGCGGCTTTATCGAAGGCTGCGCCAGCAACGGCATCGATGCGAACCTGGCCGGTAACATCTTCGATCTGGTGGAGAAATTCGCCGGTTACGGTTTCAACAAGTCTCACTCCGCTGCTTATGGCTTGCTCTCGTATCAGACGGCCTGGCTCAAGGCGCACCACTCGGCGGCCTTTATGGCGGCGGTGTTGTCGGCGGATATGCACAACACCGACAAAGTGGTCACCCTGATCGAGGAATGCCGCAGCATGAAGCTGCGCCTCGATGCACCGGATGTGAACATCTCCGAATTCAAGTTCACGGTTAACAACGAGGGCTGGATCGTCTACGGCCTGGGCGCGATCAAGGGCGTCGGCGAGGGGCCAGTGGAGGCTATCGTCGAGGCGCGTCAGGCAGGACCGTTCAAGGACCTGTTCGACTTCTGCTCGCGGGTCGACCTCAAACGTATCAACAAACGCACCCTTGAGGCGCTGATTCGCAGCGGTGCATTGGACCGGCTTGGTCCGCACTTCCATGAAGAACTGAAAGCCTACAAGGCCAACATCGACCGTAATCGTGCGGTATTGCTCGGTGCGATGGAGGAGGCCGTACAGGCCGCCGAGCAGACCGCGCGCAGCGCCGAGAGCGGGCACATGGACCTGTTCGGCGGGGTATTTGCCGATGCCGAGGCGGATGTCTATCTCAACCATCTGCGCGCCCGCGAGCTGACGTTGAAAGAGCGCCTCAAAGGTGAGAAAGACACCCTGGGCCTGTACCTGACTGGTCACCCGATTGATGAGTACGAAGGCGAAGTGCGGCGGTTTGCCCGCCAGCGCATTGTCGACCTGAAGGCTGCGCGCGGTGACCAGACGATTGCCGGCCTGGTGGTCAATCTGCGGGTGATGAAGAACAAGAAGGGCGACAAGATGGGCTTTATCACCCTCGATGACCGCTCCGGGCGAATCGAAGCCTCCCTGTTTGCCGAAGCGTTCAACAGCGCCCAGGCCTTGCTGCAGACCGATGCCTTGGTGGTGGTCGAGGGCGAGGTGAGCAACGACGACTTCTCCGGTGGCCTGCGCTTGCGCGCCAAGCGGGTAATGAGCCTGGAGGAAGCGCGTACCGGCCTGGCCGACAGTCTGCGTTTGAAGGTCGCCAGCAGCGCCTTGCAGGGCGATCGTCTGCGTTGGCTGGCCGACTTGTGCGGCCGTCATCGTGGCGCGTGCCCGATCACCGTCGACTACAGCGGCAACGATGCCAAGGCGCAATTGCAGTTCGGTGAAGGCTGGCGTATTGAGCCGGCCGACAGTCTGATTCAGGCATTGCGTGACCAGTTCGGCAAAGACAACGTCTTTTTGCACTACCGCTGATTTGCGGAGCCCAGGCTCCGCGTTTCAGTTACGACGCCTTGAACGGCTGCACGGTTTACCTGCAGTCCGGTGTCGACCTGAATGCGCCTGCTGCTATAAGGTAGGGCGCGATAACGGATACAGCTCCCGGCCACTTGGCCGTCGACGCAAGACGGATGACTATGAACCCGAATTTTCTCGATTTCGAACAGCCGATCGCCGACCTGCAA
>DASRUM010000170.1:0-2597 GCA_035655415.1 Pseudomonas sp. | reverse complement strand
GGCCAAAGCCATGATCAGACAACGCACCCTGAAGAACATTATCCGCGCCACTGGCGTCGGCCTGCATTCCGGGGAAAAGGTATACCTGACCCTGAAGCCGGCACCCGTGGACACCGGTATCGTGTTCCGTCGTACCGACTTGGACCCTGTCGTGGAAATTCCCGCGCGTGCAGGCAATGTTGGTGAAACCACCATGTCGACCACCTTGGTCAATGGTGATGTCAAGGTGGATACGGTAGAGCACCTGCTTTCGGCCATGGCTGGCCTGGGCATCGATAACGCCTACGTCGAGCTCTCCGCATCCGAAGTGCCGATCATGGATGGCAGTGCGGGTCCCTTTGTATTCCTGATTCAATCTGCTGGTTTGCAAGAGCAGGACGCCCATAAGCAGTTCATCCGTATCCTTCGTGAAGTGACAGTTGAAGAGGGCGACAAGCGCGCCACCTTCGTGCCTTTCGAAGGGTTCAAGGTGAGCTTCGAGATCGACTTCGATCACCCGGTGTTCCGCAATCGCACCCAGTCTGCCAGCGTTGATTTCTCCAGCACCTCGTTTGTGAAGGAAGTCAGTCGCGCTCGCACCTTCGGTTTTATGCGTGATATCGAGTTCCTGCGTTCGCAGAACCTGGCACTCGGCGGCAGCGTAGATAATGCCATCGTGGTAGATGAGTTCAGCGTGTTGAACGAAGACGGCCTGCGTTATGAGGACGAATTTGTTAAGCACAAAATTCTCGATGCGATCGGTGATCTTTACCTGCTGGGTAACAGCCTGATTGGCGAGTTCAAGGGTTTCAAATCGGGGCATGCGCTGAACAATCGCCTGCTGCGCGCCCTGATCGAGCAAACCGATGCGTGGGAAGTCGTCACCTTTGATGACCCCAACACCGCGCCAATCTCTTACATGCGTCCAGTTGCGGCCGTGTAACGCAATACCCTCCTTACTTTGCTTTTCGAGGCCACCTTCGGGTGGCCTCTTTTTATCTGCGAGTAACTGGGTGATGCATTTATTCGCTGGGTTTGCCGTGTTTGGCCAGGCGCTCCAGGGCGGCGCGTAGCTTGGGGTCGCTGATGCCGTCGGCGGTTGCCTGGATGTTTTCCGCGGCGCTGCTGGACAGGCTGATTGTGCGACCCGGTGCACGCCTTTCGGCAGTCGGAGGTTGCACCTTGAATAGGATCTTCGTTAAGGTCGCGAATTCTTCGAGTGCCTGCAGCTGTTTCAACAAGCGTTTTTGTTGATAGCGCAGGCGCGTGGCCCAGTGGCCATCGGTGATTATCAGCAGCAGGCAACCCTCGCGCCATGATGCTACATGGCAGTGTTCGCGAGCAGCAGGCTGTAGCTGGCTTTCCAGTAGGTGCTGCAGGCGATCAATGCGTTGCGCTTGATTGAACAGCGCCTTCAGGGGCTTCGCTTCGCGCAACAGCGCGGCGGGAGCCCGGGCTGGCAAAGGACGAAAAGTCATGGCAGGACGCCTGAAAAAGTGAGGTCGCCATGGTAGCAGAATCGCTGCTGCCGACTGACGCTTCACCACTAGGGGAAGGCCGTGCACATCATTCTACTTAGTCGGCACCACGGTGCCGCACGTTCGCTCAGTCTGGACCTGCGCTGGTTATTGCTGGCGTTGCTGCTGGCGCTCGGCGCGGCGCTGGCCAGCGGTGTGGCTGTTGGTGCCTGGTGGGCACCTGCGACGGTTAAGGTGCACGACGACACCCAGCTCAATCAGGCGATGGATCAGCAGCGCGCCGAAGTCGGCGAAGTGCGTCGTGACGCTCAGCGTCAACTGGATGCCTTCGCCGTGCATGTGGCCGAGCTGCAGGCGCGTCTGACTCGTCTGGATGCCTTGGGCGCACGCCTCACCGAGCTGGCGGATCTGGATGCCAGCGAATTTGATTTCTCTCTCAATGTTGGTCAGGGCGGTGCTGAAGATGCCCTGGGCGATGCCGCGTATGCGCCGCCGCCGTTTATGGATGAGCTTGATCGCCTGAGCCTGCGCCTGGACAGTCGTGAGCAGTTGCTGGAAGTACTGGAGCAACTGATCGGCGAGCGTCAGTTGAATGAGGCCGAATACCTCTCCGGCATGCCTGTGCGCCATGGCTATATGTCCTCGCCCTTCGGTCGCCGTGTGCACCCACTGACCGGGCGTAATACTCAGCATAAAGGGGTCGATTTTGCTGCCAAACCGGGCAGTGATGTAGTGGCCGTCGCGGCCGGCGTGGTGAGCTTCTCTGGGGTCAAGTCGGGTTATGGCAATGTCGTGGAGATCAGCCACGCTGACGGGTACACCACACTTTATGCGCACAACAAGAGCAATCAGGTGCAGATCGGTGATCTGGTCCAGCGCGGCCAGACCATTGCCAAGGTCGGCCGCAGCGGTCGCGCCAGTGGTTACCATGTACATTTCGAAGTGACCAAGGATGGTCGGTTGGTCAATCCAGCCAGCTATATAGCCCGGGTCAACGACGTCGAATAACGCCGCTTTCCTCATTTGCGTTTCCGGGTAGAATGCCCCCTTCGCACGCAGCCATAAAGGCTGCATGGGTCGCTGCTCAGCCGCCCTCAATCCATACGCCTGGAAGATCCTGTCGATATGTTTGCGCCTTTG
>DASRUM010000169.1:0-4835 GCA_035655415.1 Pseudomonas sp. | reverse complement strand
AGTTGAAGAAAACCTACATCGAGTTCCTCCACAACCTGCCGTTCTACGGGCTGGCGGTGATGTGTGTGGATGACCCGATCGTGCGCGAGATCCTGCCACAGGTGGCCCGTCCAACCGTGACTTACGGCTTTGATGAAGGTGCCGACGTACGTGCGATCAACGTGCGTCAGCAGGGTATGCAGACCTTCTTTACTGTGCTGCGCCGCGACCGCGAGCCGTTGGATGTATCGGTGAACATGCCGGGCAACCACAACGTACTGAACGCCCTGGCCACCATCGCGATTGCCAGCGACGAAGGCATCAGCGATGAAGCCATCGTCCAGGGCCTATCGCAGTTTCAGGGTGTGGGGCGACGTTTCCAGGTCTACGGCGAACTGCCGGTGGACGGCGGTAGCGTGATGCTGGTCGATGACTACGGCCACCACCCGCGCGAAGTCGCTGCGGTGATCAAGGCCGTGCGCGGTGGTTGGCCGGAGCGCCGCCTGGTGATGGTTTACCAGCCGCACCGTTTCAGCCGCACCCGCGACCTGTATGACGATTTCGTCCAGGTGCTAGGTGATGCTCAGGTGCTGTTGCTGATGGAGGTCTACCCGGCCGGCGAAGCGCCGATTCCAGGGGCTGACAGCCGCAACCTGTGCCACAGCATTCGTCAGCGTGGCCAGCTCGACCCGATCTATATCGAGCGCGGCGTCGACCTCGCGCCAATCGTCAAGCCGCTGCTGCGCGCGGGCGACATTCTTCTTTGCCAAGGTGCTGGTGATATCGGCGGCCTGGCGCCGCAACTGTTGCAAAGCCCTTTGTTCGCAACGGCTGAAGGTAAAACCAAATGAGTGCTGCCAGTCTGCAATCACAATTTCCGGTCAGCGCCTTTGGGCGCGTGGCCGTGCTGTTCGGCGGCAAGAGCGCCGAGCGTGAAGTCTCGCTGAAGTCCGGCAACGCCGTGCTGCAAGCGCTGCTGGCTGCAGGTGTGAATGCCTTTGGTATCGATGCTGGCGATGACCTGCTGCAGCGTCTGACTGCCGAGAAAATCGACCGCGCCTTTATCGTGCTGCACGGCCGTGGTGGCGAAGACGGCTCGATGCAGGGGCTGCTCGAATGCGCCGGGATTCCTTACACCGGTAGCGGCATCCTGGCTTCGGCTCTGGCCATGGACAAGCTGCGCACCAAGCGCGTGTGGCTGAGCCTCGGCCTGCCGACGCCGGCTCACGCCGCGCTGACCTGCGAAGCCGATTGCCATGCGGCGGCTGCCGAGCTGGGCTTCCCATTGTTCGTCAAGCCGGCCCATGAGGGCTCGAGCATTGGCATGGCCAAGGTCAATGATGTCGATGCGCTGATTGCTGCCTGGAAGGACGCCAGCCGTTATGACTCGCAGGTGCTGGTCGAGCAGATGATCGCCGGCCCGGAATTCACCATCGCCATGCTGCGCGGTCAGGTGCTGCCGCCTATTGCGTTGGGCACGCCGCACAGCTTCTACGACTACGACGCCAAGTACCTGGCCAATGACACCCAGTACCGCATCCCGTGCGGCCTTTCGGCGGAGAAGGAAGCCGAGCTGAAGGAACTCACCGCGCGCGCCTGCGAAGCGGTCGGCACCCAGGGTTGGGCCCGCGCAGACGTGATGCAGGACGCCGATGGCAAGTTCTGGCTGCTGGAAGTCAACACCGTGCCGGGCATGACCGACCACAGCCTGGTGCCGATGGCGGCCCGTGCAGCCGGTCTGGATTTTCAACAACTGGTGTTGGCGATTCTTGCCGACAGTCTTGAGGCGCGGGGTTAAGTCATGACGGCCACCTTGCGTCACCAGCCAGGCTCGAACCGCGCACCCGTGCGCGGCAAGCCTGCGCAGCGCGGCGCCAGCCGTTTGGTGGCCAAGGAGCCGATCAGCCTGCGGATAAGCATGCCGAAAGCCCGTTTCACAGGCATGGGCAGCTGGCTGAAACGTCTGACCTGGCCGCTGTTGCTGCTCGCATTGGGTTACGGCACCTATGAGCTGTCGTTGCGCGCGTTGCCTTATGCCGACCAGCCGATTGCGCGGATCAGCGTCGAGGGCGACCTCAGCTACGTCAATCAGCAGGCCGTGCAAGAGCGCATTGCGCCTTATGCCAGCGCCAGCTTTTTCAGCGTCGATCTGCTCAGCCTGCGACGCGAGCTGGAACTGATGCCATGGATCGCCAGCGCCCAGGTGCGCCGCGTATGGCCGGATCAGTTGGTGGTGCGTCTAGAAGAACAATTGCCGATTGCCCGTTGGGGCGATGAGGCGCTGCTGAACAACCAGGGCGAGGCGTTCGCGCCGCAGCAGCTGGGGGATTACCCACACCTGCCGCAGCTGTATGGCCCCAAGCGTGCGCAGCAGCAGGTGATGCAGCAATACCAGGTGCTCAGCCAGATGCTGCGGCCGATGGGCTTTTCCGTGGCGCGCCTTGAATTGCGTGAGCGCGGCAGCTGGTTCCTCTCCACCGGGCAGGGTATCGAGCTGCTGCTGGGGCGTGACCATCTGGTGGAAAAAATGCGGCGCTTCACGGCCATTTATGACAAGGCCCTGAAAGAGCAACAAACGAATATCGCGCGGATCGATCTGCGTTATGCCAACGGTCTGGCCGTGGCATGGCGTGAGCCGGTAGCGCCCACGGCGGCACCAACCGCTGTCGTGCAGTGAATCAGGAGAAGGCAAGAGCCATGGCAAACGTGCAGAGCGGCAAGATGATCGTCGGCCTCGACATCGGTACCTCCAAGGTGGTGGCGCTGGTCGGTGAAGTGAATGCGGACGGCCAACTGGAAATCGTCGGCATCGGCACCCATCCGTCGCGCGGCCTGAAAAAGGGCGTGGTGGTGAATATCGAATCCACCGTGCAGTCGATCCAGCGTGCTGTTGAAGAAGCCCAGCTGATGGCCGGCTGCCGTATCCACTCGGCCTTCGTCGGTGTGGCCGGCAACCATATTCGCAGCCTCAACAGCCACGGCATCGTCGCCATTCGTGATCGCGAAGTCAGCCCGGCGGATCTGGAGCGCGTACTCGACGCAGCTCAGGCCGTGGCCATTCCTGCCGACCAGCGCGTGCTGCACACCCTGCCGCAGGATTACGTGATCGATAACCAGGAAGGCGTGCGTGAGCCGCTGGGCATGTCCGGCGTGCGTCTGGAAGCCAAGGTGCACGTGGTCACCTGTGCAGTAAATGCCGCGCAGAACATCGAGAAGTGTGTGCGTCGCTGTGGCCTGGAAGTCGACGACATCATCCTCGAGCAACTGGCCTCCGCTTATGCGGTGCTGACCGACGACGAGAAAGAGCTGGGCGTGTGCCTGGTGGATATCGGCGGCGGCACTACCGACATCTGCATCTTCACCGAAGGCGCGATCCGCCACACCGCGGTAATTCCTATTGCTGGCGACCAAGTGACCAACGACATCGCCATGGCCCTGCGTACGCCGACTCAGTACGCCGAAGAAATCAAGATCCGCTACGCCTGCGCTCTGGCCAAACTGGCCGGTGCCGGCGAAACCATCAAGGTGCCGAGCGTTGGTGATCGTCCGCCGCGCGACCTGTCGCGCCAGTCCCTGGCCGAAGTGGTCGAGCCGCGTTACGACGAATTGTTCACCCTGATCCAGGCCGAGCTGCGCCGCAGTGGCTACGAAGACCTGATCCCAGCGGGCATCGTCCTCACCGGCGGTACGGCGAAGATGGAAGGTGCGGTGGAACTGGCCGAGGAAATCTTCCATATGCCGGTACGTCTGGGCATGCCCCAGGGCGTCAAGGGCCTGGCTGATGTGGTGCGTAACCCGATTTATTCCACAGGTGTAGGCCTGTTGCTGTACGGACTGCAAAAGCAGGCCGACGGCATCTCCATGTCTGCACTTGGCAGCTACAACGATGAACCCAAACAACCTGTGCTGGAACGGCTGAAACGCTGGGTCCAGGGCAATTTCTGATTTTTGCAGTAGGCGTTACAACTAGAAAGTAAAGGAGAGGGAAAATGTTCGAACTCGTAGACAGCGCTCCAGCTAGTGCAGTTATCAAGGTCATCGGCGTGGGCGGCGGCGGCGGTAATGCTGTCAATCACATGGCGAAAAACAACATTGAAGGTGTGGAGTTTATCTGCGCCAACACGGATGCACAGGCACTGAAAAACATCGGTGCACGTACCGTGCTGCAACTGGGCACTGCGGTGACCAAGGGCCTCGGCGCGGGTGCCAATCCAGAAGTTGGCCGTCAGGCGGCCATGGAAGATCGCGAGCGTATCGCTGAAGTGCTGCAAGGCACCGATATGGTCTTTATCACCACCGGCATGGGCGGCGGTACCGGTACTGGTGCTGCGCCTGTTATCGCTCAGGTGGCCAAGGAAATGGGCATCCTCACCGTTGCGGTGGTGACCCGTCCGTTCCCGTTCGAAGGCAAGAAGCGCATGCTGATCGCCGAGGAAGGCATCCGCGCACTGTCGGAAAGCGTCGACTCGCTGATCACCATCCCCAACGAAAAACTGCTGACCATCCTCGGTAAGGACGCCAGCCTGCTGTCGGCTTTCGCCAAGGCTGACGATGTACTGGCCGGTGCCGTGCGCGGTATCTCCGACATCATCAAGCGTCCGGGCATGATCAACGTTGACTTCGCCGACGTGAAAACCGTGATGAGCGAAATGGGCATGGCGATGATGGGCACTGGCTGCGCCAGCGGTCCGAACCGTGCACGTGAAGCCACCGAAGCGGCGATCCGTAACCCGCTGCTGGAAGACGTCAACCTGCAAGGCGCGCGCGGCATCCTGGTGAACATCACCGCCGGTCCTGACCTGTCCCTGGGTGAGTACTCCGACGTGGGTAACATCATCGAGCAGTTCGCTTCCGAG
>DASRUM010000168.1:0-6357 GCA_035655415.1 Pseudomonas sp. | reverse complement strand
GGCCTGTTTCTCGACTACTCGAAAAACCTCATCAACACCGGCACCCGCGAGCTGCTATTCGGCCTGGCCATGGAGGCGGGCCTGCAACAGTCGATTCGACAGTTGTTCAAGGGTGCCCTGGTCAACGCCTCGGAACAGCGTCCGGCCCTACACACCGCATTGCGCCGGCCAATCGGCGACCAGGTGCTGGTCGATGGCGTCGATGTGATGCCCGAGGTGCAGCGTGTGCTCAACCAGATGAGCGAGCTGGTCGCCCGCGTGCATAACGGCCTGTGGCGTGGCTACAGCGAGAAGCCGATCACCGACGTGGTGAATATCGGCATCGGCGGCTCCTTCCTCGGTCCGCAACTGGTGTCCGAGGCCTTGCTGCCGTTCGCCCAGCGTGGCGTGCGCTGCCACTACCTGGCGAATATCGATGGCAGTTCCTTCCACGAGCTGGCTGCCAAGCTGCGCGCGGAAACCACCCTGTTCATCGTCTCGTCGAAGACCTTCAATACCCTGGAAACCCTGAAGAATGCCCAGGCAGCGCGCAGCTGGTACCTGGCCCAGGGCGGCTCCGAGGCAGAATTGCACCGGCACTTTATGGCGGTCTCCAGCAATACCCAGGCGGCGCTGGCGTTCGGCATTCGCGAGGAAAACATCCTGCCGATGTGGAACTGGGTCGGAGGGCGTTATTCGCTGTGGTCGGCCATCGGCCTGCCGATCGCCATGTCGATCGGCATCTCCAACTTCAAGGAATTGCTCGCAGGTGCCTACCGCATGGACGAGCATTTCCAGAACGCGCCCTTCGAACGCAATATGCCGGTGCTGCTGGCCTTGCTGGGCATCTGGTACGGCAACTTCTGGGGCGCGCAGAGCCACGCCATCCTGCCCTACGACCACTACCTGCGGAACATCACCAAGCACCTGCAACAGCTGGACATGGAGTCCAACGGCAAGCACGTGCGCCAGGACGGTAGCGCGGTAACCTGCGCCACCGGCCCGGTAATCTGGGGCGGGGTCGGCTGCAACGGTCAACACGCGTATCACCAGCTGCTGCATCAGGGCACCCAGCTGATTCCGGCGGATTTCATAGTACCGGTGAGCAGCTACAACCCGGTCGCCGACCATCATCAGTGGCTGTTCGCCAACTGCCTGTCGCAAAGCCAGGCACTGATGCTCGGCAAGTCGCGCGAGGAAGCTGAAGCCGAACTGCGCGCCCAGGGCCTGGACGAAGACCAGGTGCAGCACCTGAGCCCACACAAGGCGATCCCCGGCAACCGGCCGAGCAATACCCTGGTACTCGAACGCATCAACCCCGGTCGCCTGGGAGCATTGATCGCCCTCTATGAGCACAAGGTATTCGCCCAGAGCGCTATCTGGGGCATCAACGCCTTCGATCAGTGGGGCGTGGAGCTCGGCAAGGAGCTGGGCAAGGGCGTGTATTCACGCTTGGTCGGCTGCGAAAAAGAACTGGCGGAAGATGGCTCGACCCAGGGCTTGATCGATTTCTTCCGCGCCCACCATCGCGGCTGACAGGGCGCTGCCAAGACCGCCTGCTGGTGAACGGCAAGAACGAACCTGTCGAGGCTTTCGAACCGCTGGGTCTTAGTGCCGAGTTGAGCGCCGCGCAGCGAGAAGAACTCGAACAATACGATGACGCCTTGCAACACTACCGCACGCGCCGCTGGGAGTTGGCCGAGCAAAGCTTGCAACAGCTGCGCAGCGTCCATCCTCAGACCAAGCTGTATCGTATCTACCTGGAGCGTATCCGCTACCGCAGCTGGTAAGACCCCGGTATTCAAGCCATATGGAAATGCAGATCCGCAAAGATAAGGCCGGCGAACCGGGCAGGCAGTCCCACTTCCACTGCGCGGGCCCTGGGCGATCGGCTGATCACTATCCCCGCTTCAATCAGCCGGCCAAGCTCCTCGGTAGCGAGGCGGTCTTTCAGGCCTGTGAACAGCTTGAACTCCGCGCGTGGCAGCGTCCCTTGGGTGAGCAGCGCCAGCACGGCTGGCGCGCTGGTCGGCCGGATGCCCTGGCGCCGCAACTCAGGATCGCTAGCGAACACCTGCGTCACCCGCTCGCGCAGCGCTGCCGTGTCGAGCGCGGCGCTCATGTAGCGGACCTGGTCGTGGCAGACATCGAGCATGAATTCGATGAACTCGAAGTAGCGGCGCTGGGACAGCTGACCTCGACCATCGATATCGCCCTCCCGCGACCGGTCAGCCATGGCCAGGTAGCGGTAGTAGTCATCCTGGCGGCGTGCCAGTCCTCGGGAAAGCGACCAGAGCACGGGCTGCAAACCCAGGTACGCCAGTTGCAGGTGGGTCAGCATGCGCGCAACCCGCCCATTCCCGTCCAGGAACGGGTGGATGAAGCTTAAGCGGTGATGATTGGCCAGTACCGCAACAAGCCGCTGACGTGGGTCTCGGATACGTCCGAAGTGCAGCTGTAGGTGAGCCAGCATTGGCTCGACCACCGCAGCCACAGGCGCCAGATGGACACCAACCTGGACCTGCTCGTTCTCCTCGGAGCGCAGTTTGCCCGGCACCATCAGGCGCCCATCTCCAAGCATGAGGTCCTGCAGGGATGCGCCCTTGAACAGTCGCTTGTGGATCATGGAGATCAGATGGGGATCGAACATGTCCGCGAACGCTGCCTGCGGCCGAGCTCGTAGCGCACGTTCCATGACTTCCTGCTGGTCCATATGCTGCGCCGCCAGATCCGTGAGCTGCTTTCGTGCGCGCTTGGGCGCCGTGCGAGCTTCCTGGAGTTGGGCGATTTCCGTCCGATGCCCTTCGATCAGGTTTGAGTAGTAGCTGTTGGTCAGACGAAGCAAGCTGACCAGTTGCTCCGCCGTTTGCCGCGGCAGCCGACCTGCCAGGAACTCGGTCTTGCGAGGCAGATCATCCGCGGCCCGGATGATCGAATCAGGCAGCCTTTCTGGCAACACGGGATCGAGGTAGTTTTTCGACGCGATCATTCGGCAGGCTCAGGATCGTTCGAGTAAAACTATAGCGCACTTTCTGCGGAAATTTTTGCGGATAATTTATCCCCTTATATAGCCCGTAATTTATGGGTTTACGTGAAAACTTGACACACCAATCTGAAGTTTTCTGCGGAAAAATTTCGACACCTAAGTCGACGACAATCGGCTAGAAAAAAGCCCGGCTAGTGGCCGGGCTTGTTCATGGCTGGGTCGCGGCTTACTCGACCGTGACGCTCTTGGCCAGGTTGCGTGGCTGGTCGACGTCGGTGCCCTTGAGCACGGCGACGTAGTAGGACAGCAGCTGCAGCGGGATGGTGTAGAGAATCGGTGCCAGGGCATCGAGGATATGCGGCATGGCCACCACATGGGTGCCCTCGCCGTTGCTCAGGCCGGCTTCCCGGTCGGCGAACACGATCAGCTCGCCGCCGCGGGCACGCACTTCCTGCAGGTTGGACTTGAGCTTTTCCAGCAGCTCGTTGTTCGGCGCCACCGTGACCACCGGCATGTCGCTGTCCACCAGGGCCAGGGGGCCGTGCTTGAGCTCGCCGGCCGGGTAGGCCTCGGCATGGATATAGGAGATTTCCTTGAGCTTGAGCGCGCCTTCCAGTGCCACCGGGTACTGGGCGCCACGGCCGAGGAACAGCGCGTGGTGTTTTTCGGCGAACAGTTCGGCGATCTTCTCCACCGTGCCGTCCATGGCCAGGGCCTCGCCCAAGCGGGTCGGCAGGCGGCGCAGCTCTTCCACCAGCTCGGCTTCGACCCCGGCTTCCAGGGTGCCGCGCACCTGGCCGAGGGACAGGGTCAGCAGCAGCAGGGCGACCAGCTGGGTGGTGAAGGCCTTGGTCGAGGCCACGCCGATTTCCGGGCCGGCCAGGGTCAGCAGGCACAGGTCGGATTCGCGCACCAGGGAGCTGATGCCGACGTTACAGATGGCCAGGCTGGCCAGGTAGCCGCCGTTCTCGCCGCCCAGCGCCTTGCCGTTGCGCAGCGCCGCCAGGGTATCGGCGGTCTCGCCGGACTGGGAGATGCTGACGAACAGGGTGTCCGGCTGCACCACCACCTTGCGGTAGCGGAACTCGCTGGCCACTTCCACCTGACAGGGAATCCCGGCCAGGCCTTCGAGCCAGTAACGGGCGACCATGCCGGCATGGTAACTGGTGCCGCAGGCGACGATTTGCACGTTGCGCACCCGGGCGAACAGCTCGGCGGCCTGGGGGCCAAAGGCCTGCACCAGCACATGGTCGGAACCCAGGCGGCCTTCCAGGGTGCGCTGCACCACCTTGGGCTGTTCGTGGATTTCCTTGAGCATAAAGTGGCGATACTCTCCTTTATCCGCCGCCTCGGCGCCCTCGTGGTACTGCACGCTTTCACGCAGCACAGGGGTGCCGTCGGCCGCCCAGATCCGCACGCTGTCGCGCTGGATCTCGGCGATATCGCCCTCTTCCAGGTACATGAAGCGGTCAGTGACTTGTCTCAACGCCAACTGGTCCGAGGCCAGGAAGTTTTCCCCCAGGCCCAGGCCGATCACCAGCGGGCTGCCGCTACGGGCGGCGAGCAGTCGGTCGGGCTGGGCGGCACTGACCACCGCCAGGCCATAGGCGCCATGCAGTTCCTTGACCGCGGCTTTCAGGGCCGCCGTGAGGTCGCCCAGGCTTTTGAGCTTGTACTCGAGCAGGTGGACGATAACTTCGGTGTCGGTATCGGAGCTGAAGACATAACCCAGCTCCTTGAGCTGGGCGCGCAGGGCGTCGTGGTTCTCGATAATGCCGTTGTGCACCACCGCCAGATCGCTACCGGAGAAGTGCGGGTGAGCGTTGCGCTCGCTGGGCGCGCCGTGGGTGGCCCAGCGGGTGTGGGCGATGCCCAGGCGCCCGGCCAAGGGCTCGGCGGCCAGGGCCTGCTCCAGCTCGGCCACCTTGCCGACCCGGCGCCGGCGCTCCAGGCTGCCGGCCTTGCTGAAGACCGCCACGCCGGCGCTGTCGTAACCGCGGTATTCCAGGCGCTTCAGGCCTTCCAGCAGAATCGCGGTGATGTTGCGTTCGGCGACGGCGCCAACGATGCCACACATGGGGAGATCTCCTTAGTTATCCACGGCCGCGCAAATCAGGTTCACCCCGCGCGCCGTTATCTGTTCACGCGCCTCGGGGGCGAGGCGCTCATCGGTAATCAGGGTATGGATGCCGCTCCAGGGCAGCTCCAGGTTGGGTATCTTGCGGCCGATCTTGTCGGCTTCGACCATGACTATGACTTCCCGGGCGACCTCGGCCATGACCCGCGACAACCCCAGCAGTTCGTTGAAGGTGGTGGTACCGCGCGCCAGGTCGATGCCATCGGCGCCGATAAACAGCTGGTCGAAATCGTAGGAGCGCAGCACCTGCTCGGCGACCTGACCCTGGAAGGATTCCGAGTGGGGGTCCCAGGTGCCGCCGGTCATGAGCAGCACCGGCTCGTGCTCCAGTTCGCTGAGGGCACGGGCGACGTGCAGCGAGTTGGTCATCACCACCAGACCGGGTTTGTGCCCCAGCTCGGGGATCATCGCCGCCGTGGTGGTGCCGCTGTCGATGATGATCCGCGCGTGCTCGCGGATACGCGCCACGCCGGCACGGGCAATGGCCTGCTTGTAGGCGGAAACCGGCTGCGCGCCGTCGCCGATCAACTCCTGGGGCATGGGCACCGCGCCGCCGTAGCGGCGCAACAGCAGGCCGTTCTTTTCCAGGGCGGCGAGGTCCTTGCGGATGGTCACTTCCGAGGTGGCGAAGGCCTTCGACAACGCATCGACGCTCACCTCGCCCTGCTCGGCGAGCAGGGCGAGTATGGTGTGGCGCCGTTGCGGTGTGTTGCGTTTCGACACGATAAGTTTCGATTCGAAAGATAATTTCGCGAATCAAAACATAAAGCAGCTGCAAGCTGCAAGCTGCAAGCTGCAAGCTGCAAGCTGCAAGCTGCAAGCTGCAAGCTGCAAGCTGCTCAGGATGAGGGTTACTCCCGCAGCCTCAAGCTGTCGCTTGGTTTTTTGCTCTTGCTTGGCGCTTATGCTTATGGCTTGCCGCTTGCGGCTGCTCTTAAGGCTTATGGCTGCTTTTTTGGCCTCTTCCAGCCTTCGATGGTGCGCTGCTTGGCCCGGCCGACCGCCAGGGCCCGGTCCGGCACGTCGGCGGTGATGGTCGAGCCGGCGCCGGTGGTGGCGCCATCGCCCAGGGTCAGGGGAGCGACCAAGGCGCTGTTGGAGCCGATAAAGACGTCCTCGCCCAGTACGGTGCGGTGCTTGTTGGCGCCGTCGTAGTTGCAGGTGATGGTGCCGGCGCCGATATTGCTGCGCGCGCCTATTTCGGCATCGCCCAGATAGCTCAGGTGGCCGGCCTTGGCGCCCTCGCCCAGCACGG
>DASRUM010000167.1:0-2623 GCA_035655415.1 Pseudomonas sp. | reverse complement strand
CGAAATGGAAGGCACTGTCGTCGACACCCTGCCCAACACCATGTTCCGTGTGGAGTTGGAAAATGGGCACGTCGTTACTGCGCACATCTCCGGAAAGATGCGCAAAAATTACATCCGCATTCTGACTGGCGACAAAGTTCGTGTTGAACTTACGCCTTATGACTTGAGCAAGGGCCGCATTACTTATCGCGCCCGTTAACAGGCCAGCAAAACTTCGTTTTCCTGGCATCTGTTACACCAAGCTCCAGTAAAAACGCCCGGCATGCCGGGCGTTTTTGTGTGCGCAAGAAACTACGCCTAGGCCATTTCTGCCGTGGTCTCAAAGTCGAAGGTCAGCTCACCACCTTCAATGTCGATATGCACCACACCACCGTGCTCAGCCAGCTCGCCAAACAGAATCTCTTCCGCCAGCGGACGCTTGATCTTGTCCTGGATCAGGCGCGCCATCGGACGAGCACCCATCTGCACGTCGTAACCGCTTTCCGCCAACCAGTTACGCGCCGCATCGCTGACCTCCAGCGTGACGCGCTTATCCTCAAGCTGAGCCTGCAGCTCGGTGAGGAACTTGTCGACGATACTTTTAATCACTTCGTGGCTCAGGCGACCGAATTGGATAATGGTATCCAGGCGGTTGCGGAACTCTGGCGTGAAGCTCTTCTTGATCACTTCCATCGCATCGGATGAGTGGTCCTGATGAGTAAAGCCAATAGATGCCCGCGCCGCTGTTTCAGCGCCAGCGTTAGTGGTCATGATCACGATTACGTTGCGGAAGTCCGCCTTGCGGCCGTTGTTATCGGTCAAGGTGCCGTGGTCCATGACCTGCAGAAGCAGGTTAAAGACTTCAGGGTGGGCTTTTTCGATCTCATCGAGCAGCAGCACGCTGTGTGGTGTTTTAGTAATTGCCTCAGTCAGCAGACCGCCCTGATCAAAGCCAACATAACCTGGCGGCGCACCGATCAGCCGCGAGACGGTATGGCGCTCCATGTACTCGGACATATCGAAGCGAATCAGCTCAACCCCCAAGGCTTTGGCCAACTGACGGGCGGCTTCTGTTTTACCAACCCCGGTAGGGCCGGCGAACAGGAAGGAGCCGACCGGCTTGTCAGGCGCCTTAAGCCCGGCACGTGACAGCTTGATTGCGGTCGACAATGAGTCAATCGCAGCGTCTTGGCCAAACACGGTGAGTTTGAGGTCACGCTCGAGGTTGCGCAGCAACTCTTTGTCCGAACTGCTGACATGCTTTGGCGGAATACGGGCAATTTTCGCCACGATATCTTCTACCTGCGCCACGTCGATACGGGTCAGGCGTTTTTCCACCGGCTGCAGGCGCTGGTAGGCCCCCGCTTCATCGATTACATCAATGGCCTTGTCCGGCATATGCCGGTCATTGATATAGCGTGAGGCCAGCTCAGCAGCGGCGCGCAGGGCTTCGTCGCTGTATTCGATGCTGTGGTGTTGTTCGAAACGGCCTTTCAGGCCACGCAGGATGCCGATGGTGTCTTCCACCGAGGGCTCGACCACATCGACTTTCTGGAAACGCCGCGCGAGGGCACGGTCTTTCTCAAAGATGCCGCGAAATTCCTGGAAGGTCGTTGAACCGATGCAGCGAATTTCACCCGAGGACAGCATGGGTTTGAGCAGGTTGGACGCATCCATTACTCCGCCCGACGCAGCACCGGCACCGATGATGGTGTGGATTTCATCGATAAACAGAATGGCATGTGGACGCTTACGCAGCTCATTGAGCAAGGCTTTCAGACGCTTCTCAAAATCGCCGCGGTATTTGGTACCGGCCAGCAGTGCGCCGAGATCCAGTGAGTAGACCACGCTGTCAGCCAGCAGGTCAGGCACCTGATTATCGACAATACGTTTGGCCAAGCCTTCGGCGATGGCGGTTTTGCCGACACCCGCCTCGCCCACTAATAGCGGATTATTCTTGCGTCGACGGGCCAGAATCTGCGCCACGCGCTCGACTTCAGACTCCCGGCCGACCAACGGATCAATACGGCCCTGGCGAGCCAGTTCGTTCAGATTACTGGCATAAGCGTCCAGAGGATTGCTGGAGCTGGCGGGCTCGCCGCCCTCGTCGTCCTGCATTTCTTGTTCGGATTCCGAATGGCCGCCATGGCCCGGCACCTTGGAGATACCGTGGGCAATAAAGTTGACCACATCGATACGCGCGACGCTCTGCTGTTTGAGCAGAAACACAGCTTGGCTTTCCTGCTCGCTGAAAATCGCCACAAGCACGTTGGCGCCAGTCACTTCACGCTTGCCGGAACTCTGCACGTGGAACACCGCGCGCTGCAGAACACGCTGGAAACCCAGCGTAGGCTGCGTCTCGCGCTCTTCATCGTGTTGGGGAATCAGCGGCGTGGTGGAGTCGATAAACTCCTGCAGATCATGCCGCAGCTTGTCCAGGTTGGCCCCGCACGCACGCAGTACGCTCGCGGCGGCCTCGTTATCCAGGAGGGCCAGCAACAAATGCTCAACCGTCATAAATTCATGACGCTTGGTACGAGCCTCCTTGAAAGCCAGATTGAGGGTGACTTCGAGCTCTCGATTTAACATAGCTTCACCTCATGCCCAAGTGGCCGGCGTTAACCGTCCTTCTCTATTTCACAGA
>DASRUM010000166.1:0-10262 GCA_035655415.1 Pseudomonas sp. | reverse complement strand
TTTGTTGTTTGCGTGGGAAATGTTATTCCCGGTTACCGGACCCTTACCGGTAACTTGACAGACTCTCGACATGCCTCAGCCCTCTAAAACCACATGCCCAACCCGGCATGGGTTGGCCGCTAATTATTCAATCTTGGCGCTTAACGCCGCGTATCTCGAGGGTCTTACCGGCCGTACCTGAAAGCGCAAGAACCGGGCCCCTACAAAAGAGCGCTGCTTTATACCAGAAAGCCCCCAGTGCAACAAGGTTAAACGCACTTTACCCGGCAAAGACCAACCCGCAACTCCAGCGCCCAGGCCAGCCCGCAACGGCAACAGCGCAGATCGACCGCTCGTCGCCAAGACTGATTGCCCTGCCGCCAGTTAATGGCCTAGGGTAAGACCTTACGCCAGCGCGCCCACCGCTACTCAGGAGTTTGCCATGCGTCTCGCCGCCCTCCCCCTGCTGCTCGCCCCGCTTCTTGCGCCCGCCCTGGTCCAGGCCAATACGCTCAGCGTCTGCACTGAAGCCAGCCCAGACGGCTTCGACGTGGTGCAGTACAACTCACTGACCACCACCAACGCCTCAGCCGACGTGCTGATGAACCGCCTGGTGGATTTCGACGCGACCAGCGGCACCCTGCAGCCGAGCCTGGCGCAGGCCTGGGAGGTCAGTCCGGACGGCCTGAGCTACAGCTTCACCTTGCGTCCGGATGTGCAATTCCATACCACCGAGTACTTCAGCCCCAGCCGCGCGCTGAATGCCGATGACGTGCTGTTCAGCTTTCAGCGCATGCTCGACCCAGCCCATCCCTGGCACAAGGTCGCCCCCAGTGGTTATCCACACGCGCAGTCGATGCAGCTGCCGAGCCTGATCAAAAGCATCGACAAGACCGGCGAGCACAGCCTGCGCTTTAGCCTTAACCGCCCGGATGCGACCTTCCTCGCCACCCTGAGCATGGGCTTCGCCTCTATTTATTCCGCCGAATATGCCGCGCAACTACTGGCGGCCGGCACTCCGGAAGCGCTCAACAGCCAGCCGATAGGCAGCGGGCCGTTTGTCTTCAAGCGCTTCCAGAAAGACGCCAGCGTGCGTTACAGCACCAACCTGAGCTACTTCGGGGGCAAGCCTGCGGTGGACAACCTGGTGTTCGCCATTACCCCGGACGCCAACGTGCGCCTGCAGAAGCTGCGCCGCGGCGAGTGCCATATCGCTCTGTCGCCGAAACCGCAGGATGTGCAGTCCATCAGCGGTGATAACAATCTGCAGAGCGCGCATACCGCTGCCTTTATGACCGCTTTCGTCGGCATCAACAGCCAGCACCCGCCACTGGACCAACCCGCCGTGCGCCAGGCGATCAACCTGGCCTTCGACAAGGCCAGCTACCTCAAGGCAGTGTTCGAAAACAGCGCCGAAGCCGCTAACGGCCCCTATCCGCCGAATACCTGGAGCTACGCCAGCGAACTGCCCGGCTACCCGCATGACCCGCAAAAAGCCCGCGAGTTGCTCAAGCAGGCCGGCCTGGCCGATGGTTTCACCACCACCATCTGGACCCGTCCTACCGGCAGCGTACTCAACCCCAACCCGAGCCTGGGCGCACAGTTGCTACAGGCTGACCTCGCCAAAGTCGGCATCAAAGCGGAAATCCGTGTGATCGAATGGGGCGAGCTGATTCGCCGCGCCAAAGCCGGTGAGCATGATCTGCTGTTTATGGGCTGGGCCGGCGACAACGGCGACCCGGATAACTTCCTCACCCCGCAATTCGCCTGCGCTTCGCTCGAATCCGGGCTGAACTTTGCCCGCTATTGCGACCCAACGCTGGACAAGCTGATCGCAGATGGCAAAAGCACCAACGACCAGACGCAGCGCAGCCAGCTGTATAAAAGGGCGCAAACGATCATCCAGCAGCAGGCACTCTGGCTACCACTGGCCCACCCAACCGCCTACGCTCTGACGCGCAAGCAGGTCGAGGGTTATCAGGTCAGCCCGTTCGGTCGCCAGGACTTTTCCAAAGTGCAACTGGTGCCTTAGAGCCAACCGTACTCGGCCATCGACAGCGGCTCACCGTCGCCGACAATAAAGTGGTCGAGTACGCGCACATCCACCAACTCCAGCGCCTCTTTCAGCCGACGAGTCAGCACCCGATCGGCCTGGCTGGGTTCGGCGACGCCTGATGGATGGTTATGGGTCAAAATTAGCGCCGCTGCGTTATGCGCCAACGCGCGTTTGACCACCTGCCGGGGATAGACGCTGGCACTGTCGATGGAACCATGAAAAAGCGCCTCGAACGCCAGCACACGGTGTTTGGCATCGAGAAACAGGCAGCCAAACACCTCATGCGGCTCATGGCGTAGCAGCGCTTTCAGGTAATCACGCACGGCCTGCGGGCTTTCCAGCGCCGAATCGCGACGTAATTGCTCGGCCAGATGCCGCCGCGCCATCTCCAGCACCGCCTGTAACTGGGCAAATTTGGCCGGACCCAGACCCAGGCGCTGGCTGAACAACGGTAAATCCGCCTGCAGCAAGGCGCGCAGACTGCCGAAGTCGCCCAATAAATGACGCGCCAGGTCGACCGCACTCTGCCCGGCTACGCCTGTACGCAGGAAAATCGCCAGCAACTCTGCATCAGTCAGAGTGCCTGCCCCCTGCGCCAGCAGCTTTTCCCGCGGACGCTCTGCCGCAGGCCAATCACGAATACTCATCACACCTCCTTGTGTGTTACCAGGCGCGGCAAACCGCCTCGCCCGAATGCCGCAAAGCCAAGCCTGGCAAGCGCCTGGCAGCGCTACTCCGCTGCAGGCTCTGTGCTATCGTAGCCCAACTTTTGCGTCGCGCCTGGCCTGGGGAGGTGTCGGCGTGGCGGTGTAACCCTCTTTGATAAAAGGCAGGCCTATGCAGCGGCTGTATCGGAAACGCATCATTGTTGGCGTTGGCGGCGGTATTGCCGCGTATAAAAGTGCCGAGCTGATTCGCCGACTCAAGGACCAGGACGCCGACGTGCGCGTGGTCATGACCAAAGGTGGTCGTGAATTCATCACCCCGCTGACCCTGCAAGCCCTATCCGGGCATCCGGTGCACCTCGATCTGCTCGACCCCGAAGCCGAAGCGGCCATGGGCCATATCGAACTGGCGCGCTGGGCCGATCTGGTACTGATTGCCCCGGCCACCGCCGACCTGATGGCGCGCCTGGCCCAGGGCGTAGCCGATGACCTGCTGACCACCTTGGTGCTGGCCACCGACGCCGCTGTCGCTCTCGCCCCGGCAATGAACCAGGCAATGTGGCGCGACCCGGCCACCCAGGCCAACGCTGCACTGCTGACTGCGCGCGGCCTGCATTTGTTTGGCCCCGCCGCCGGCAGTCAGGCCTGCGGCGATGTCGGCCTGGGCCGCATGCTCGAAGCAGAACAGCTGGTGCAGTGCGCCGCCGACTGCTTCCAGTACCAGGCGCTGACCGGCAAACATGTACTGATTACCGCCGGCCCGACCCAGGAAAACATCGACCCGGTGCGCTATATCACCAACCACAGCTCCGGCAAAATGGGCTTTGCCCTAGCCGAAGCCGCCGCCGAGGCAGGCGCCAAGGTCACCCTGATCAGCGGCCCGGTACACTTGCCCACGCCCGAGCGCGTTACCCGGATCAACGTCACCAGCGCCCGCGATATGCTCGCCGCCTGCGAAGCTGCGATGCCCTGCGACCTGCTGATCGCCGCCGCAGCAGTCGCCGATTACCGCCCGGAAGTGGTCGCCCAGCACAAATTGAAGAAAGACCCTACCAGTGGTGATGGTCTGCTCCTGCAAATGGTGCGTAACCCGGATATTCTCGCCACCCTGGCAGGGCGCAGCGACCGGCCGTTCAGCGTCGGTTTTGCCGCCGAGACCGAGAACCTGCTGGAGTACGCCTCGCGCAAGCTGCGCGACAAAAACCTCGATCTGATCGTCGCCAATGACGTGGCCAACCCCAGCATCGGTTTCAACAGCGA
Organism: Pseudomonas sp.; assembly: GCA_035655415.1. GTDB lineage: Bacteria > Pseudomonadota > Gammaproteobacteria > Pseudomonadales > Pseudomonadaceae > Aquipseudomonas. The sequence continues at coordinate 6,302 of DASRUM010000166.1, read as the reverse complement.
AGAAAACGCCATCACCATCATTGACCGTGAGCTCCAACAGAGCAGTTTCGCCCAGACCAGCAAAAGCAAGATTGCCCGCCAGTTGGTGAGCTTTATTGCAGACCGCCTGGACCGTAGCTGACGCCCACTCACCGACTACAGAGCCTGATATGCACGCCTTACAAGCCAAGATCCTCGACCCGCGCCTGGGCAACGAATTCCCCCTGCCGCATTACGCCACGCCTGGCTCCGCCGGCCTTGACCTGCGCGCCATGCTCAAGCAGGAATTGGTGTTGGAGCCGGGGCAAACTGTACTGATCCCCACCGGCCTGTCGATCTACATTGGCGACCCCGGCCTGGCCGCGATGATCCTGCCGCGCTCAGGCCTGGGCCACAAACATGGCATCGTCCTCGGCAATCTAGTTGGCCTGATCGATTCGGACTACCAAGGCGAATTGATGGTGTCCTGCTGGAACCGTGGGCAGACGCCATTCACCATCGCCATCGGTGAACGTATCGCGCAACTGATTCTGGTACCGGTGGTGCAGGCGCATTTTGAACTGGTTGAACAGTTCGATGAAAGTCAGCGCGGCGCAGGCGGCTTCGGCCACTCCGGTAGCCATTGATCGCCGTAACTGAATTCCAGGATGAATTGCCGAGGAGGCGCTGCATGAAACTCTTCAAGCGCACTGCCAAGGACGCTGACGGGGTAACCCCCAGCGCCCAGATGACCAGTGCCCCCGCCGAACCCAAAGCGGCCAAGAACAGCCTCAACACCCTGTTGCCCGGGGTACTGGCAGCTGTTGTCGGCATCATTCTGGCCGGCGCACTGCTCTGGTTCGGCCCGCTCAACAGCGCCCACCAACAGCAGTTGCAGCAACTCAGCCAAGCCTGGGGCGGCGGTCAGGCGACCGTGCTGCAGAAAGCCCTGCAACAACTGAGCGCCGACACCCAGGCCGCCGCGCGCAACCCGCAACTGCTGCAGGCCCTACAAAGCCAGGACATCAATCAGATTCGCGCCGCCGAGCGCAACCTCAGCTACTGGCATGCCGTGGTCGACGTGCACCTCAACGCTCGTGCCCAGGCTGTACAGGACATGGGCCGCGCCGCGCCGATGAACTTTGCCGCGCTGGACATGCTGCGCCGCGCAGAAAACGGCCAGACGCCTGCGCCCGAGGCTTACAAGGTGGGCCAACGCTGGCTGGTCTACAGCGCCGCACCGCTGCGCCTGAGCGAAAGCGAACCGCTGCACGGCACTCTGCTGCTAGCCGTGGACCTTGAGCGCCTGCTCTCCAGCCTTCCAGTGATGCCCGCCGAAATCGGCCAGATCCAGCTGATCCAGCAGTTCAACAACACCGCAGCCCAAGTGCTTGCCCAACGCGGCCAGGCTGAAGGCACCGCGCAGGCATTCAGCACCGGCAACCCCAACTGGACGATCAGCTTCACCCCAGGTCCGTCCCTGACCAACTCGGTGTTCTCGCCGCTGCTGCTGGCCATCGCCGGGCTGCTGGCCCTGGCTGGCGCCATTACCGGCCTCTATCTGGTGCAGAGCAGCCTGCAACGCCATCTGCGCGCCGACGTGCTGCAGCTGGGGCAAATGCTCAAGGAACTGTCCGCCGGCAAGGCCGTCAAAGCCTTCAGCTTGACTCTGCCGGCCTTGGATATCCTCGCGCAGAACCTCGCACGCATGCCGCGCCGCGCGACTGAACCAGCTGCCGCGCTAGCCGCCGGCACAGGTACAACCAACCCAGGACTCGCCGCCATGCAAAAGCCCACCAGCGCTATGGTTGATCCGCTATTCCAGGACACCGATATTCTCGATATCGATATTCTTGACGAAGACCAGGACCTGCTCGGCCTCGATGAGCCAGCACCCGTCCCCGTGCAGGCGAAACCGCCCAGGCTGCCGGCGGATATCTTCCGCGCCTACGACATTCGTGGCGTAGTCGGCCGCACCCTGAACGCCGAAACCGCCTACTGGATTGGCCGCGCCATTGGCTCGCAGAGCCTGGCTCAGGGCGAGCCGAACATCGCCGTCGGCCGTGACGGTCGTCTGTCCGGCCCGGAGCTGGCGCAGCAGCTGATCCAGGGCCTGCTCGATTGCGGCTGTCATGTCAGCGATGTCGGCATGGTGCCGACGCCCGTGGTGTATTACGCCGGGCATATCCTCACCGGCAAATCGGCGGTGATGCTCACCGGCAGCCATAACCCAGCGGACTACAACGGCTTCAAGATCGTCATCGCCGGCGACACCCTGGCCAACGAGCAGATCCAGGCACTGAAAGCGCGCATCGACAACAACGACCTGGCCAGCGGCGTCGGCACGGTTGAGCAGGTCGATGTGCTGGAGCGTTACTTCAAGCAGATCCGCGATGACATCGCCATGGCCAAACCCATGCGCGTGGTGGTCGACTGCGGCAATGGCGTGGCCGGGGTGATCGCCCCGCAGCTGATCGAGGCCCTGGGCTGCTCGGTGATTCCGCTGTACTGCGAAGTCGACGGCAACTTCCCCAACCACCACCCGGACCCCGGCAAGCCGGAAAACCTGGTGGACCTGATCGCCAAGGTGAAGAGCGAGAAAGCCGATATCGGCCTGGCCTTCGACGGCGACGGCGACCGCGTCGGCGTGGTGACCAATACCGGCGCCGTCATCTACCCGGACCGCCTGCTGATGCTGTTCGCCAAGGACGTGGTCTCACGCAACCCCGGCGCCGACATCATCTTCGACGTCAAATGCACGCGCCGCCTGACCCCGCTGATCAGCGGCTACGGCGGCCGACCGGTGATGTGGAAAACCGGCCATTCGCTGATCAAGAAGAAGATGAAAGAAACCGGCGCGCTGTTAGCGGGCGAAATGAGCGGGCATATCTTCTTCAAGGAGCGCTGGTTCGGCTTCGACGACGGCATCTATGCCGCCGCGCGCTTGCTGGAAATCCTCAGCCAGGATCGTCGCGACGCCGACCACGTGTTCAGCGCCTTCCCCAACGACATCTCCACCCCGGAAATCAATATCCAGGTCACCGAGCAGAGCAAGTTCAGCATCATCGAACGCCTGCAACGCGACGGCGTATGGGGCGAAGGCAATATCACCAGCCTCGACGGCGTACGCGTCGACTACCCCAAAGGCTGGGGCCTGGTGCGCGCCTCCAACACCACACCGGTGCTGGTGCTGCGCTTCGAGGCGGAAACCGAACAGGAACTCGAACGGATCAAGGAAGTCTTCCGCGCCCAGCTCTATAGCGCGGTGCCCGACCTCGACCTGCCGTTCTGATTGATTAGAGTATTTTCTACTGGAGCCCTGCATGACCCTCGAACGTGATGCCGCCACCAACGTCGCCAAGGTACTGTCCGAAGCACTGCCGTATATCCGCCGCTTCGTCGGCAAGACGCTGGTAATCAAATACGGCGGCAACGCCATGGAAAGCGAAGAACTCAAGCAAGGCTTTGCCCGCGACATCGTGCTGATGAAGGCGGTCGGCATCAATCCGGTAGTCGTCCACGGCGGCGGTCCGCAGATCGGTGATCTGCTCAAGCGCCTGTCTATCGAAAGCCATTTTGTCGACGGCATGCGCGTCACTGACACCGCGACCATGGACGTGGTGGAAATGGTCCTCGGCGGCCAGGTCAACAAGAGCATCGTCAACCTGATCAACCAGCACGGCGGCAGCGCCATCGGCCTGACCGGTAAAGACGCCCAGCTGATCCGCGCCAAAAAACTGACCGTGACCCGCCAGACGCCGGAGATGACCCAACCGGAAATCATCGATATCGGCCATGTCGGCGAAGTCACCGGAGTCAACATCGACCTGCTGAATATGCTGGTCAAGGGCGACTTTATCCCGGTGATCGCACCTATTGGCGTCGGCCCGGACGGCGAGTCGTACAACATCAACGCCGACCTGGTCGCCGGCAAGGTCGCCGAAGCGCTGAAAGCTGAAAAGCTGATGCTGTTGACCAATATCGCCGGGCTGATGGACAAACAAGGCCAGGTGCTTACAGGCCTGACCACCGAGCAAGTCGACGGCCTGATCGCCGACGGCACCATCTACGGCGGCATGCTACCGAAGATCCGCTGCGCCCTCGAAGCGGTGCAAGGCGGCGTGACCAGCGCGCATATCATCGACGGTCGCGTGCCGAATGCCGTACTGCTGGAAATTTTCACCGACAGCGGTGTAGGCACATTGATCTGCAACCGCAAGCGTCACTAAGCTCCTGCCTGCAATGCGAATCAGCCGGGTAATTCTGGCTGATTCAGCCGCCTGATAGCCTGCTGCAACCCTTGCAGCGAGCCGCAGCAGCACCGAAGCTCAGTGATTCCCACTGCCAGCCAGAGGTGTACCGCATGCCAACAGCGCCTTCCCGCGATGCCTTCAGCTTTTTCCACACCCTGCGCGTGCGCTGGGCCGAGGTCGATCCGCAGAGCATCGTGTTCAACGGTCACTACCTGACCTACGCCGATGTCGCCATCACCGAATACTTCCGCGCGCTGGACGTTCGCTACCCGGAAGACCTGAGCCGCGACGGCGGCGACTTCTTCGCGATCAAGACCGTGCTGGAGTACCTGGCACCGGCACGCTTCGATGATGAACTACAGATCGGCATTCGCGTCGCCCGCCTGGGCCGCTCGAGCCTGAGCTTTGCCATGGGCATCTGGTGCGGCGAACAGGCGCTGACCACCGGCGAAGTGATTTACGTACACGCGGACAGCGCAAGCCGCAGCAGCAGTCCACTACCGGCGTGGTTGAGAGAGAAAGTTCTGGCCTTTGAACGCTGCGCACCGCAGCAATAGCCTTACTGGTTGCGGCCCAGCAGTTCCTTGAGCCGATCACGGTCAGCGTTGAAGCTACTGTCGGCTTCCTTGCGCGCCGCCTGATAGCGCAGGATGTCGCCCTTGAGACGCGCCTGTTCGGCTTTCTGGTTATCGATCTGCGCCAACAGATGAGCCGGCACCGCACGCCCGGCACGCTCATGGTCAGCAGCCTGGCTCTGCAGATTGGCCTGCTGGGTGCGCACCGACTGCAGGTTGCCGCGTGCCACACCAATCAACCCATCCAGCTCGGCCAGCTTGCGCTCACGCGCGCGCTCCACATCTTCCGGCGTGCTGTATAGGCGCAGCAGCTGCGCATCGGAGCTGGCGCGGGCCTTTTCAGCAAGGATGCGCTTCATCTCCTCAGGGCTGGGCGCCGGTGGAATCACCTGGATCACCCGCCCCTGGTCATTCAGCACTTCATAACCCTTGCTGATATGCTCCGGCGGCACACCCTGACGGCTGAGCACCGTGGTGCCTTTGTCATCGACGTAGCGGTACAAATCAGCCGCGCCCGCCACAACCGGCAGCAGTAGGCCTAGCAACAGCGAACAGCGGGTCAGGACAGGTCTATACATCAATGGAGCACCTTATCGGCAGGTTAGATTCCGTATTCGGCACGGTAGGCTTCTACCGCTGGCAGATACTGCTTGAGTTCAGCATCCTCTGCCAGATATTCCAGTACCTGCTCGAGTGACACAATGCTCACCACCGGCATGCCATAGTCGCGCTCGACCTCCTGAATCGCCGACAGCTCACCTTTACCGCGCTCCTGGCGGTTCAACGCGATCAGCACACCGGCCGCCTGCGCGCCCTGCGCCTGGATGATCTGCATCACTTCACGAATCGCCGTGCCTGCAGTGATCACGTCATCAATGATCAACACGCGTCCGGCCAGCGGCGCGCCCACCAGCGTGCCACCTTCGCCGTGATCCTTGGCTTCCTTGCGGTTGAAACACCAGGGCATATCACGCTGATGGTGCTCAGCCAGCGCCACTGCGGTGGTCGCAGCCAGCGGAATACCCTTGTAGGCCGGGCCAAACAGCACGTCAAAGTCGATACCGCTGTCCACCACAGCCGCCGCGTAGAAACGCCCGAGCTGGGACAGGGCCAAACCGCTGTCAAACAGCCCGGCATTGAAGAAATAAGGACTGATGCGCCCTGACTTAAGGGTGAACTGACCAAAGCGCAGAACCCCACGCTCGATGGCAAAACGGATGAAATCACGTTGATACGCTTGCATGAAAAAGCCCCGGACAGCACGGATTTACTAGGTAATTTAGCTAATAGAGGTGAGCTCGGGTATCATACACGCACGTGATTTTGGGGGCCATTTATGCGGATCATCAGTGTGAACGTGAATGGTATTCATGCTGCAGTCGAGCGCGGTTTGCTCAGTTGGCTGCAAGCACAGAATGCCGACGTCATCTGCCTGCAGGACACCCGCGCCTCCGCCTTTGAACTGGACGACCAAGCCCTCCAACTGGATGGCTATTTCCTCTATGCCTGCGATGCA
>DASRUM010000165.1:0-13034 GCA_035655415.1 Pseudomonas sp. | reverse complement strand
GCGCCGCTGACCGAGTCCTTCAAGCAGCATATCCGCCTCAACTGCCCGGTAACCCGCGTCGAGCGTGATGCCGACGGTGTGACCCTGCACAGCGCCGCCGGAACCGAACGCTTCGACAAGGTGATCTTCGCCTGCCACAGCGACCAGGCCCTGGCCCTGCTGGCAGAACCTACACGCATCGAGAAGGAAATCCTCGGCGCACTGCCCTATGCCGACAACGATGTGGTGCTGCACACCGACACCCGCCTGCTGCCAAAACGACCACTGGCCTGGGCCAGCTGGAACTATCGCCTGGGCGGCCCAGCGGATCAGCCAGCAGCCGTCACTTATGACATGAATATTTTGCAAGGGATCGAGAGCGACACCACCTTCTGCGTCAGCCTGAACCAAACCGCTGCCATCGACCCGAGCAAGATTCTCGCGCGCTACACCTACGCCCACCCGCAATACAGCCTGGCCGGCATGGCCGCGCAAGCGCGCTGGGAAGAGCTGCTCGGCGCCAACCACAGCTACTTCTGCGGCGCCTACTGGGCCAATGGCTTCCACGAAGACGGTGTGGTCAGCGCGCTGCGCGTGGCCCGTGAATTCGGCGAGGCGCTGTAGTGAACAGCCCAACGGTAATGAACAGCGCCCTGTATAGCGGCTGGGTGCAGCACCGGCGTTTTGCGCCGCGCCTGCACAACTTCCGCTATCGCATGGGCCTGCTCTACCTCGACCTGAGCGAGCAGGAGGCCGTGCTCGCGCTGTCGCCACTGGCCGGCAGTGGCCGCTTCGCGCCCTTTGCCTTTCGCGAGAGCGATTACCTGCCGCAATTCACCGGTGCCGGAATCAAGCTGATCGACGCCGTACGCCAGCGCGTCACGGAAGCGCTGGGCCGCACGCCGTTGGGGCATATCTGCCTGCTGACCCAACCACGCAGCTGGGGCCTGGCGTTCAACCCGGCAAGTTTCTTCTACTGCCATGAGGCCGATGGCCAGCTGGCGGCGATTCTCTGCGAGGTGAGCAATACGCCTTGGCGTGAGCGCTACCACTACGTACTGCCGGCCGAAGGCACCGGCCATCAGCACTTCGCGGTGGCCAAGGCGTTTCACGTGTCACCGTTTCTGCCGCGCGAGCTGGAATACCGCATGAGCTTCAGCCCGGCCGGCGAGCGCCTGGGGCTGCATATGGCCGACTGGAGCGGCGAGGAGAAAGTCTTCGACGCCAGTCTCAGCCTGCAACGCACTGAACTGAACCGCGCCAGCCTGCACCGCTACTTGCTGCAGTTTCCCTGGATGACCGGCAAAACCGTTGCCGCCATCTACTGGCAGGCCCTTCGCCTGCTGCTCAAACGTATCCCCCTGTTCACCCATCGGGCCGCTGAAGGTGATTTCCGCGTCGCCCGCTCCGCATCAAAGGAAGTCCCCCATGAAAAGCTCTAGCCTGACCTCCGCCAAACATGTTGTGCGCGCCGGCAGCGGCATCGGTGCCAGCCTGCTGCGCCGTGCGGTACTGCGCCAGCTGAAACAGCTGCGTCATGGCCAGTTGGTGATCGTTGAAGGTGACGAACGCATGGAGTTCGGCGACGCCCACTCCAGCCTTTGCGCCGAGATCCAGGTGCAGGATGGCGCGGTCTGGGGGCTGGTGGCGGGCAACGGTTCGATCGGCTCGGGCGAAGCCTATATCCACGGCTACTGGACCACCCCGGACCTGACCGCGGTGATCCGCGTATTTGTCAGCAACCTGGATGTGCTCGACGCCATGGAGAGCGGCCTGGCGCAACTGGGCCGCCCACTAATCCAGAGCCTGCACTGGCTCAACCGCAACACCCGTAAGGGCTCACGCAAGAACATCTCGGCGCATTACGACCTGGGTAACGACCTGTTCGAGCAGTTTCTCGACCCGACCATGATGTACTCGGCGGCGATGTTCCAGGGTGCCGACGACAGCCTGGAGCAGGCGCAGCTGAACAAGCTCGAACGCATCTGCCAGAAGCTGGCGCTGAAACCCAGCGACCACCTGCTGGAAATTGGCACGGGCTGGGGCAGCATGGCGATCTACGCCGCCAGCCACTACGGCTGCAAGGTGACCACCACAACCCTGTCGCGCGAGCAGTTCGCCTACACCCAGCAGCGCATTGCCGAGCGGGGTCTGCAGGGGCAGATCACCCTGCTGCTGGAGGACTACCGCGACCTGGCCGGGCAGTACGACAAGCTGGTATCGATCGAGATGATCGAAGCCGTCGGTCATCGCTTCCTGCCCACCTATTTCGAGCAATGCGCCAGCCTGCTCAAGCCCGACGGCCTGATGCTGCTGCAGGCCATCACCATCCGCGACCAGCGCTATGAGCAAGCGAAAAACGCCGTGGACTTTATCCAGCGCTATATCTTCCCCGGCGGCGCGTTGCCCTCGGTGAACAAGATGCTGGAAATCATCACCGCCAAGACCGATATGAACCTGCACCATATGGAAGATTTCGGCCTGCACTATGCCCGCACCCTGCGCATCTGGCACGACAACCTGCGCCACGCGCGGCACAAGCTGGAGCAGCAGGGCTACGACGATTACTTCTTCCGCCTGTGGGAGTTCTACCTGTGCTATTGCGAGGGCGGCTTTATCGAGCGCACCATCGGCACCGCGCAATTGCTGCTGGCCAAGCCTGCGGCACGTCCTGCTCCGCTCGCAGCCGGTTGAAAAACTACCTGCGTTGCCGATACGGCGTTAAGAACGGCCTCAAAATGCTCATTTACAGCTGTAAACTGCGCTTTTTCGGCCGTTCTTGCCTTGTCTCGGCTGCCTCGCCTACGTTTTTCAACAGCCTGCTACTGGGAAATCTCAATGCCTAAATTGATCGTCAACACCCTGCTATTTCAGCTCGGCTGGTTCGCCTGCGTCTTCGGCGGCGACAGCCTGTGGCTGCTGATTGTCGCAGCGGTGCTGGCGGTGCATCTGCTGTGGACCAGCAGCTGGGCGGCGGAAGGCAAACTACTGATCACAGTGTTTCTCGCCGGCAGCGCGTTGGACAGTTTTCTGCTCAACCTCGGCGTCTTCGACTTCGGCGAGCCACGCACACTGATACCGCTGTGGCTGGCCAGCCTGTGGCTACTGATGGCCACCACGCTCAACCACTGCCTGGCCTGGACCGCACAACCCTGGTGGCGTGGCAGTTTGCTTGGCGCGATTGGTGCGCCACTGTCTTATTACGGCGGCGCGCAGATTGCCGGCGTCGGCCTGCCCTACGGCACCTGGCAAAGTTTGCTGCTGATCGGCGCGATCTGGGCCCTGGTGATGCCCGTGCTGCATGGTTTTGCCAAGCTCTATCGCGGCCAGTACGAACAGAGCCAAAGCACTCGCAAAACAGCCTAGGTTGCAGCACCTGAAAAACCGTAGGGCGTACATGCCGAAGGCTTGTACGCCATTCGGGCCGCCATCGGTGGACAAGGCTTCGCCATCTCCACCCTACGTCGGCGGCAGACGCCGCAATAACACCGATGACGTACACTGCGTGGCATGAGTCAGAACATCCCCCATACCCAACTCGCGGATGAACCCGCAGTCAGCTGCAGCAACTGCGCCGCCTGCTGCTGCCAGCTGGAAGTCATGCTGATCACCGATACCGGTGTGCCGCCCCGCTACATCGACACCGATGACTGGGGCGGCGAAGTGATGCTGCGCCTGGACGACGGCTGGTGCGCCGCGCTGGACCGCGACAGCATGCGCTGCACCATCTACAAAGTGCGCCCGCTGATCTGCCGCGAATTCGAAACCGCCTCCCCCGAATGCCTGGACGAGCGCAAGGGTATGAGCAGCATCTACCGCTAAGGGCATGCCACTGGCGGGTGCTTACACCACGCCAGGTGGCACAGACGGCGCAAAAATGCAGGCAGAAAAAAACCGGATCACGATCCGGTTTTTTTGATCAGCAATCTTAAAAACTCATGCGGTAATGCAAGGTATAACTCTCAACCCCGTCGTTTGGCTGCTTCAGCCCGGCGTTGGAGTAATGCATGGCGCGCAGGCCGACTTCGTGCCCGGCGAAGCGCACACCGAAACCGATGCGATCTTCAAATTGGAAGGACGAACCCAGGTCGTTGCCTTCTAAGCGTGTATCCGCAAATGCTGCCACGCCAATACCGGCTTCTATATAGGGTTTGATCTTTTCACCGGCAAATTCGTAGACGAATACCGGAGCAAACGACAGGCTATGGTTGCTGGAAGACTCATCGCCATCCCAAAAGGTATAGCCGGCATCCCAGTAGCCCGTCAGGCGGCCAACGCTGCTCTGCCACCAGCTACGGTTGAAATCGAATTGCGTGCCAAGGCGATAGACCATTGTCGAATCACCCGATTGACCAACAGCAACGGTTATATCGGCGGCTTGCGCAACACCCGCGGCCGCCCCCGTAATGGAAAGGGCCGCAGAGGCAGCCAAACGCATCAGTGTGTTCATCGAATCATCCTTTTTTGACGAGACAACATCTCGGCTACTTATGTCATACCAGGCCAACAGCGCGTGAACGCAACAACGGCCCAGTAATTTTGGTTATAGAACTGTCAGAACGACTCTACAACTGACATATCACCCGACAAAAGGCTCAATATATTTCTCATCTGCGCCGGATCGCCGCTCGACCAATAACGCGCGGGCCGCGCCGGGCCCGTCGCTAACAGGTCGCGCTCATCAAGCAGCCGTTGCAGCTGCCGCGCCACCGCCGCACCCGTGTCAATCAGGCTGACCGACTCGGGCACCAAGGTACGCAGCAGCGGTTTGAGAAAGGGGTAATGGGTGCAGCCGAGAATCAGCGTATCGCAACCCTCAGCCAACAGCGGCGCGACAAACCCCTGCAACAACTCGCGGGTGGCGGCGCTATCCAGATCACCGGCTTCGATACGCTCCACCAGACCTGGGCAGGGCTGGGTAATCACCCGTACATCGCTGGCAAAACGGTCGAGTAAGGCGGCGAATTTGGCGCTTTTCAGCGTACCAGTGGTGGCCAGCACACCGACTACACCGGCTTTGGTCGCCGCCGCCGCAGGCTTTACTGCTGGCTCCATGCCAATAATCGGCAGCTGCGGATAAAGCTCACGCAGCTCGGCCACCCCCGCGACGGTGGCGGTATTACAGGCCAGCACCAGCGCCTTGGCCCCTTGGTTCAGGAGAAACGCGGCCAGCACCCGGCAGCGCTCGCGGATAAATTCCGGGCTTTTTTCTCCGTAAGGCACATGGCCGCTGTCGGCGATATAAAGCAGCGACTCATTCGGCAACAGCGTGCGAATCTCACCCAGCACCGACAGGCCGCCTACGCCGGAATCGAACACGCCAACCGGTGCGTCTGGATGACTCATATATTTACCCACTGCAGCCAAGTGTAGGGTGGACATGCCGAAGGCTTGTCCACCACGCAGACAATACTGGCGGACAAGGCTGGAGCCATGTCCACCCTACGCATCGCCACACACGCTGCAGCCCGGATCACGCTTGACCCGCAGCTCACGGAAACGGCTGCCGAGGGCATCGATCAACAGCAGGCGGCCAACCAGCGGCTCGCCAAACTGCGCGAGCAGTTTCAGCGCTTCCAGCGCCTGCAGACTGCCGACCAACCCAACCAGCGGGCCAATCACGCCGGCCTCGCTGCAGGTCAGCTCGGCTTCGCTGCCGTGGCCGTAGATACAGTGGTAGCAAGGGCTGTCATCGCGACGCGGATCGAACACCGACAGCTGGCCCTCCAGGCGAATCGCCGCGCCACTGACCAGCGGCACCTTGGCGGCCACGCAGGCAGCGTTGACCGCCTCACGGGTGCTGAAGTTGTCCGAGCAATCCAGCACCAGATCGACTGCCGCCACCGCTGCGGCCAGGGAATCGCTATCCAGCCCCTGGCGATAGGCTTGCAGGCGCAGCTGCGGGTTGATCGCCAGCAGGCGTTTGCTTGCCGAATCGACCTTGCTTTGGCCGATACTGGAAGTATCGTGAGCAATCTGCCGCTGCAGGTTGGTCAGGTCGACCGTATCGAAATCCGCCAGATGCAATTCGCCGACACCCGCAGCCGCCAGATATAGAGCCACCGGCGAACCCAAACCGCCGAGGCCGATAATCAGCGCCCGGCTGTTTTTCAGGCGCAACTGGCCGGCGATATCGATCTGTTGCAGAAGGATCTGCCGGCTGTAGCGCAGCAGTTCCTCGTCATTCAGCATGTCGTGCGGGCTCATGGCGTCACTCATTATCGAAGCATCCCAGACTGATGCGCTCATGGCCGCCGAGGTCACGCCGGCTTTCCACCGCGCTAAAACCACGCGCGCTAAGCAGCTCGCGTACCGCTGCGGCCTGGTCGAAGCCATGCTCCAGCAACAGCCAGCCACCTGCTTCAAGATAGTCCGGTGCCTGCTGGATGATCAGGCGAATATCGTCCAACCCATCCGCGCCCGCCACCAAGGCGCTGCTCGGCTCGAAGCGCACATCGCCGTCGGCCAGGTGCCGATCATCGCTAGCGATATAGGGCGGGTTGCTGACGATCAACTGATAACGCTGCTCGGCCAGGGCACTAAACCAGTGGCTTGCAAAAAAGCCGGCATTGGCCAGTTTGAGGCGTGCACGATTGCGCTCGGCCAGGGCCACCGCCTCCGGCACGCGGTCCACACCGGTGAGCCGCCAGGCTGGGCGCTCGCTGGCCAAGGCCAGGGCAATCGCACCGGTGCCGGTGCCCAGATCGAGCAGCGCGGCAGGCGTGGCCGGTAGCAGCGCGAGAACGGTCTCCACCAGCAGCTCGGTATCCGGACGAGGGATCAGGGTATGCGAGGCAACTTCCAGCTCCAGGCTCCAGAAGCCCTGCTGACCGAGGATATAGGCCACCGGCTCGCCGGCCTGCCGCCGCACCCGCATCGCCTGGTAACGCTCAAGCTGCGCCGCATCAAGCTCGCGCTCCGGCCAGGTGTGCAGATAGCTGCGCGACTTGCCCAGGGCGTGGGCGAGCAACAGCTCGGCGTCCAGGCGTGGGGTGGGCGAGTCGGGCAGTTCGGCGTGATTGAGCAGGGATTCGATGGTGACCATGGCATTTATTCCGTAGCCCGGATGCAATCCGGGACATGCGTCAACGGTCGCTCCCGGATTGCATCCGGGCTACGAAAAGCGCGAATCAATCGCCCAGCGCCGCCAGCTGATCGGCCTGATATTCGACCAGCAGCGGCTCGATAATCGCTTCGACGCCGCCGGCAATCACTTCATTGAGCGAATACAGGGTCAGGTTGATACGGTGATCGGTCACCCGCCCTTGCGGGAAGTTGTAGGTGCGGATGCGTTCGGAGCGGTCGCCAGAGCCCACCAGCAGCTTGCGCGAATCGGAAATTTCCTTGTGCGCGGCGGCTTCCTGCTGGTCCTTCAACTTGGCCGCCAACCAGGCCATGGCCTTGGCGCGGTTCTTGTGCTGCGAACGCTCTTCCTGACATTCCACCACGGTCCCGGTGGGAATGTGGGTGATGCGGATCGCCGAGTCGGTGGTGTTGACGTGCTGCCCACCGGCGCCGGAGCTGCGGTAAGTATCCACGCGCAGGTCGGCCGGGTTGATGTCGATGGCCATCTGCTCATCCGGCTCGGGCAGCACGGCGACGGTACAAGCCGAGGTGTGGATACGGCCCTGGGATTCGGTTTCCGGCACGCGCTGCACACGGTGCGCCCCGGACTCGAACTTGAGCTTGCCGTAGACGTTATCGCCCTCGACCCGGGCTATCACTTCCTTATAGCCGCCATGCTCGCCTTCGCTGGCCGACAGCACCTCGACGCGCCAACCCTGCCTCTCGGCATAACGCGAATACATGCGGAACAGGTCGCCGGAGAAGATCGCCGCCTCGTCGCCGCCAGTACCGGCGCGCACTTCGAGGAACACGTTACGACCATCGTTAGGGTCTTTCGGCAGCAGCATGCGCTGCAGCGTGGCTTCCAGTTCGATCAGCTGTTCCTTGGCCTCGGCGACTTCCTCCTCGGCCATCTCGCGCATATCCGGGTCGCTGTCTTTGAGCAGTGCCTGGGCGCCTTCGAGGTCGGACTGGACTTTACGGAAGGCACTGAACGCCTGATACACCGGCTCAATCTCGGCGTACTCCTTGGAATAGGCACGGAACTGCGGCTGGTTGCTGATCACTTCGGCATCGCCAAGCAGCGCGGTCAGCTCTTCGAAACGATCCTGCAACAGGTCGAGTTTGTTGATCAATGACGCTTTCATTGCAGACCTTTATTTATTGGCCAAGCCGGTAGGGGTCGAAGCGGGCGACACGCCTTCGTCCAGAGCAAAGAGCTCCTGAGCCACGCCCAGCGCATCGACGCGGCCATCGGCGGAGAATTTTTTCAGCTGCACACTGGGCGCATGCAGCAACTTGTTGGTCAGGCCGCGAGCCAACAGCGCCAGCACGTCCTCGGCCGAGCTGCCATTATTAAGCAGCCGCAGGGCCTTGTTCAGCTCCTCGTCACGCAGGCGCTCGGCCTGCTGGCGGTAGGCCTTGAGCACATCCACCGCCGCCAGTTCACGCAAACGCAGCATAAAGTCGCGAGCGCCGACGCTGACCAACTCTTCAGCAGCCTGGGCCGCGCCCTGACGGCTTTTGAGGTTTTCCGCGATCACCTCATGCAGGTCATCGACGGTGTACAGATAGACGTCATCCAGCTCGCCGACTTCCGGCTCGATATCGCGCGGTACGGCGATGTCGACCATAAAGATCGGCTTGTGCTTGCGCTGCTTCAGCGCACGCTCTACCGCGCCTTTACCCAGAATCGGCAGCTGACTGGCGGTGGAACTGATCACGATATCGCTGTTGACCAGCTCATCGGGGATTTCCGAGAGCAGCACGGCGTGGGCGCCGAACTGCTCGGCCAAGCTGCTGGCGCGCTCCAGGGTGCGGTTGGCCACGACGATGCGCTTGATACCCTGATCATGCAGATGACGGGCGACCAGGCTGATGGTCTCGCCAGCACCGATCAGCAACGCCTGGCTGCGGTGCAAGTCGGAGAAAATCTGCTTGGCCAGGCTGACGGCAGCAAAGGCCACGGAGACCGGATTTTCACCAATCGCGGTATCGGTGCGCACGGTCTTGGCGGTGCTGAAGGTGGCCTGAAACAAGCGCCCGAGCAGCGGGCCGAGGGTGCCGGCCTCACGGGCCACGGCAAAGGCCGATTTCATCTGGCCGAGAATCTGCGGCTCGCCCAACACCATCGAATCCAGCCCCGAGGCCACGCGCATCATATGCCGTACGGCTTCGTCATCGGCATGGATATAGGCGCAGGCGCGCAGCTCTTCGAGGCTCAGCCGGTGATAGTTGGCCAACCAGGTCAGCACCTCATCAGCGCTCAGGTCATCCTGTTCGAGGTACAGCTCACTGCGATTGCAGGTCGAGAGAATCGCCGCTTCCCGGCTGCTGGTGCGCTGACACAGCTGCTGCAATGCTTCAACCAACTGCTCGGGAGTGAAAGCCACGCGTTCGCGGACGTCCACCGAGGCGGTCTTGTGGTTGATACCAAGGGCAATAAAGGCCATGCACGTCGCTGACAGGGAGTGGAAGCCGGCAATTGTCCTACTTCAGCAAAGCGAGAACAACCACTGCTGCCGATTGTCCCAATAGGCAGGTTTATCTCTCTAACCAGGATCATGGCCGCCCATGGGCTTGCCCCAACGCTTGTGTCATGATGCCCAAACCGCAGGTTGGCCACATACTCTTCCTATGAATAGATCCTTCGCCTTACTGACTGCCGCTGCCTTATTAGGCGGCTGTCAAACTTTTGCCCCCTCTGCCCCGGATGGCACGCCACCGGTGGAAGACCCCGCTGTTGTCACCACAGAAACCCAGCCGCAGGTTTACCGCAACTTCAGCCAGGAAACCCTGCTGTCGCTGCTGATTGCGGAACTGGCGGGCCAACGCAACCGCTTCGATATTGCCCTGGAAAACTATGTGCAGCAGGCCAACGCCACCCAGGATGCTGGCGTCGCCGAGCGCGGTTTTCGCATAGCCGAGTACCTAGGCGCCGAGCAGCCCGCACTGGAGACCAGCCTGCTGTGGGCCAAAACCTCGCCCGAGAATATCGACGCGCAACGCGCCGCCGCCGTGCAGTTGGCCCGCGCTGGTCGCTATGACGAATCCATGACCTTTATGGAGCAGGTGCTGCAGCGTCAGGGCGATACGCATTTCGATTTCCTCGCCCTGTCCGCCGCTGAAACCGACCCGGATACCCGCGCCGGCCTGCTGCAAAGCTTCAACCGCCTGCAGGCGAAATACCCGGACAACAGCCAGCTGCAATTTGGCAAAGCCCTGTTGCTGCAACAGGATGGCCGACAGCAAGAAGCCCTGGAACTGCTGGAGCAACAACCCAGCAAAGATCGCCCCATCGCCTCGATCCTGCTGCATGCGCGCCTGCTGCAAAGCCTAGAGCGCAACGATGACGCCCTACCGCTGCTGGAAAAAGGTATCGAGCAGCACCCGGATGACAAACGTCTGCGCCTGACCTACGCCCGCCTGCTGGTGGCCGAAGACCGCCTGGACGATGCCAAGGGCGAGTTTGCCTCGCTGCTGCAGCAAAACCCCAATGACGATGACCTGCGCTTTTCTCTGGCACTGGTCTGCCTGGAAGCCAAAGCCTGGAAAGAGGCGATTGTCTACCTGGAAGAACTGGTCGAACGCGGCAGCCATGTCGAAGCGGCGCACTACAACCTGGCTCGCGCCTATGAAGAACTAGGCGATACCCCCAGCGCACTGATTGAGTATGCCCTGGTTGGCCCCGGCAATGACTACCTGCCCGCCCAGGCACGACAGAGCGATCTGCTGTTCAAAGAACAGCGTGGCGAGGAAGCCTCGGAACGCCTGCTCCAGGCCCGTGAAAGCCAGCCGGACTACGCCATCCAGCTGTACCTGATCGAGGCTGAGGCCTGGTCCAAGCAGCAGAACACCGAGCGCGCCTGGCAGCTGATCCAGCAAGCCCTGGAACAGTTCCCGGAAGACCTCAACCTGCTCTACACCCGCGCCATGCTCGCGGAAAAACGCGATGATCTAGCCCTGCTGGAGCGTGACCTGCGTTTTATACTCGAGCGCGAACCGGACAATGCCATGGCACTTAATGCCCTGGGCTACACCCTGGCAGACCGCACCACGCGCTACGCCGAAGCCAAACAGCTGATCGAGCAGGCGCACCAGCTCAACCCTGATGACCCGGCAGTACTCGACAGCCTCGGCTGGGTAAATTACCGCCTGGGCAACCTGGACGAGGCTGAACGCTTGCTGCGCCAAGCGTTGCAGGAGTTCCCCGACCACGAAGTCGCAGCTCATCTGGGCGAAGTGCTGTGGGCTCAAGGCAAGCAGAAAGAAGCGCGCAAACTCTGGCGCGAAGCCCTGAAACAGCAACCTGACAGCACAATCCTGCGCAGCACCCTGCTGCGCCTGACCGGAGCAGAGACACTCTGATGTTTGCGCGCCACCTGATAGTTTTCAGCCTGATCACATTATTGGCAGGCTGTGCCGGCCTGACCTCCCGCGAAGCCCTCGAAGGCCAAGGTGATGCGCAAAGCTGGCAAGCCCACAAGCAGCAGATCAGCAACCTGGACGCCTGGCAGATCAACGGCAAAGTCGGCATCCGCGCACCGAAAGATTCCGGCAGTGGCACCCTGTTCTGGCTACAACGCCAAGACTATTACGACATCCGCCTGTCCGGCCCGCTGGGTCGCGGCGCTGCTCGCCTGACCGGCCGCCCCGGTGCCATTCAGCTGGAAGTGGCCAACCAGGGGCGCTACCAGGCCGAGTCGCCGGAACAGCTGCTGCAAGACCAGCTCGGGCTGAACCTACCGGTTTCGCACCTGCTCTGGTGGATTCGTGGCCTGCCCTCCCCCGATAGCAAAAGCCGCCTGAACCTCGACAGCCAAAGCCACCTGGCGCAACTGAGCCAGGACGGCTGGCATGTCGAATACCTGAGTTATGCCGAGCAGAATGGCTTCTGGCTGCCCGAGCGCATCAAACTCAGCGGCTTTGATCTGCAAGTCACCCTGGTGATCAAGGACTGGCAACCGCGCCAGCTCGGTCAATGAGCGCCCCGGCAATACCCGCCGCTGCCGAACTGATTCTGCCGGCACCGGCCAAGCTCAACCTGATGCTGCATATTCTCGGCCGCCGCGCCGACGGCTATCACGAGCTGCAAACTCTGTTTCAGTTTCTCGACTTCGGTGACGAGCTGGGCTTTGCCCTGCGCTCCGACGGTGAAATTCACCTGCATACGCCCATCGACGGCGTACCCCACGACAGCAACCTGATCGTGCGTGCCGCGCGCCTGCTACAACAGCACGCGAACTGCACTCTGGGTGCCGATATCTGGCTGGACAAACGTTTGCCCATGGGCGGCGGCATTGGCGGCGGTAGCTCGGATGCCGCTACCACCCTGCTCGGCCTCAACTACCTGTGGAAACTGAAGTGCAGCGAAGACCAACTGGCCACCCTGGGCTTGAGCCTTGGGGCAGACGTGCCGGTATTCGTGCGCGGTCACGCCGCCTTTGCTGAAGGTGTAGGTGAAAAGCTGCAACCGGTGACCCTGCGCGAACCCTGGTTTCTTGTCGCGATTCCGCAAGTACTTGTCAGCACAGCGGAAATTTTCTCCGACCCCGAGTTGACACGGGATACGCCGCCCATTAAAGTTCGCAGCCTTCTTGAGGGGGGTGGTCGTAATGACTGCCAGCCGGTGGTCACGAAGCGTTATCCAGAAGTTCGTAACGCTTTGATCTTGTTGAACAAATTTGTTCAAGCCAGATTAACCGGCACTGGAGCTTGTGTGTTTGGGAGCTTCCCAAACCAGGACGATGCTGATAAAGTCGCCCGCCAACTTCCAGCCACTTTGCCAAGTTTTATTGCCCAAGGCCGTAACATCTCGATGTTGCACCGCAAGCTCGAAACCTTGGCCGGGAAGTGAATGTTCGCTCTTAGTAATTAAGAGCACAGAGTTGTACGGTAATAGGGGCGTCGCCAAGCGGTAAGGCACCAGGTTTTGATCCTGGCATGCGTTGGTTCGAATCCAGCCGCCCCTGCCATTTCCGCCCTGGAGC
>DASRUM010000164.1:0-33473 GCA_035655415.1 Pseudomonas sp. | reverse complement strand
GTCTTGGGGACACCACGTAATGGAATTTATTGTTAAAAGCGCACGCCCAGAAACACTAAAAACCGCCACCCTGGTTATCCCTGTTGGTGAGGGCAAAAAACTCGGCGAAACCGCCAAGGCCATCGACACCGCCAGCGCTGGTGCGATCAGCGCCCTGCTCAAGCGCGGAGACCTGGCTGGCAAAGTCGGCCAAACCCTGCTGGTGCACAACCTGCCGAACCTGAAGGCCGAACGCGTGCTGCTGGTCGGCACCGGTAAAGACAGCGAACTGTCTGACCGCCAACTGCGCAAATTGATCACCAGCGTTTACAGCAGCCTGAAAAACCTCGGAGGCAACGACGCCGTACTCGCGCTCGACGAGCTGCAGGTCAAGGGCCGCGAAACCTACGGCAAAACCCGCCTGATGGTGGAAAGTCTGGCCGACGCCGGCTACTGCTTCGACCGCTTCAAGAGCCAGAAGGCCGAAGCCGGCGCACTGAAGAAGCTCACCCTGCTCACGGAAAAAGCCAACCTGGCCGACGCCGAGCGCGCCAGCACGCACGCCCAGGCGATTGCCGCTGGCATGGCCTTTACCAAAGACCTCGGTAATCTGCCGCCGAATCTCTGCCACCCAAGCTATCTCGCCGAAGAAGCCAAAAATCTTGGCAAGGCCTACAAAAACCTCAAGGTCGAAATCCTCGACGAGAAGAAACTCAAGGAACTCGGTGCCGGTGCCTTCCTCGCCGTCGCCCAGGGCAGCGACCAGCCGCCACGGATGATCGTGCTCAACTATCAGGGCGGCAAGAAAACCGAGAAGCCCTACGCCCTGGTTGGCAAAGGCATCACCTTCGACACCGGCGGTATCAGCATCAAGCCGGCGGCCGGCATGGATGAGATGAAGTACGACATGTGCGGCGCCGCCAGCGTGTTCGGCACCCTCAAGGCCGTGCTTGAGCTGCAACTGCCAATCAACCTGGTGTGCCTGCTGGCCTGTGCCGAAAACATGCCGAGTGGCGGCGCCACTCGCCCAGGCGACATCGTCACCACCATGAGCGGGCAGACCGTGGAAATCCTCAACACCGACGCCGAAGGCCGCCTGGTGCTGTGCGACACCCTGACCTATGCCGAGCGTTTCAAGCCGCAAGCAGTGATCGACATCGCCACCCTTACCGGCGCCTGCATCGTGGCCCTGGGCAGCAATGTCTCCGGCCTGATGGGCAATAACGACGAACTGGTGCAGCAGATTCTCGGCGCCGGCCTTACCGCTGACGACCGCGCCTGGCAGCTGCCGCTGTATGACGAGTACCAAGAACAGCTCGACAGCCCGTTCGCCGATATCGCCAATATCGGCGGGCCGAAAGCCGGCACCATCACCGCGGGCTGCTTCCTTTCACGTTTTGCCAAGAACTACCACTGGGCGCACCTGGATATCGCCGGCACCGCCTGGATCAGCGGCGGCAAGGACAAAGGCGCGACCGGTCGTCCGGTGCCGATGCTGACGCAGTACTTGCTGGATCGCAGCAACGCCTGAGCCTCTGGCGCATTGCAGGAGCGGTCTTGAGCGCGATTGACTGGTAAGCTGCGCGCCTGTCAGCAAGCCGCTCCTGCAACTAACGCCAAAGCGTGCCGTCATGCCCCGAATAGAATTCTACGTACTCTCCACCGCCGTGCCGGCCGAGCGCCTGCGCGCGGCCTGTCAGTTGGCGATGAAAGCCTGGCGCGCCGGCCTGCCGGTGTTTCTGCGCGGCAGCGATGCGCAGCAATGCACCGAAGTGGATGAACTGTTGTGGCGTTTCAAGGCTGAAAGCTTTGTGCCGCACAGCCTCTACCAGGATGACGCGCAAGCACCGGTAGTGATTGGCCTGGACGAAGAACCCAGCAGCGCCCAAGGTGTATTGATCAACCTCGGCAGCACCCTTTCACCGCAGGTCGAGCGCTTTAGCCGGGTGATTGAAATCGTCAACCAGGAACCCGATCTGCTGACCGCCTGCCGGGAGAATTTCCGCAGCTATCGCCAGCGCGGGTATGATCCAAAACGAGTCGAACTCTAGTTGCACACCATGGACACCCCAAAACCGCCGCAAAAACCCGCTCAACTGCTGAACGACCTGGAGTCGATCCGCCAACTGCTGGGCGATGAAAACCTCGAACCGCCACTACTGATCGACTCGCTCGATCCGGACAGCATCCCCCTGCTCTCAGAAATCGTCACCCCGCCACCTGTGACCGCCGCGCCAGCACCCAAACCGCCAGTTGCGCAAACCCTGCGTGAAACGGTCAGCCAGAGCGTCAGCCGCGACAGCGAGATGAACCGTCTGGATAGCGAGTTGCGCGCCGCCGCTCAGCTGATCCTGCAGGATGTGATTGACGATTTCGTGCCGCAGATCGAGGCCGAGCTAAAACGCCGCCTGGATGCGCGCCTAAGCCGCTTGCTGCCGCCGCGTCGACCGTAACCACGCGGACGCCCACCAGTCAGCCGCACCACGCGCGCCCTTACGTCACACAGGCCATCCCCGCTATACTTGCCGGCTTTTCCGTCTAGCCGTCATAAGGGTCCCGCCGCGCATGGACAAGACCTACCAGCCGCACGCCATTGAAACCGCCCTGTACCAGAACTGGGAGGCGAACAACTATTTCGCCCCGCAGGGTGCAGGTGAGCCTTACACCATCATGATCCCGCCGCCGAACGTCACCGGCAGTCTGCACATGGGCCATGGTTTCAACAACTCGATCATGGATGCGCTGATCCGTTTCCGCCGTATGCAGGGCCGCAACACCCTGTGGCAGCCGGGCACCGACCACGCTGGTATCGCCACCCAGATGGTGGTTGAGCGCCAGCTGGCCGCCGACGGCATTGGCCGTCACGATCTGGGCCGCGAGAAATTCCTGGAGAAAGTCTGGGAATGGAAGGAGCAGTCCGGCGGCACTATCACTCGGCAGATTCGTCGCCTGGGTAGCTCGGTGGACTGGTCGCGCGAGCGCTTCACCATGGACGACGGCTTGTCCGAATCGGTTAAAGAAGCCTTTGTCCGCCTGCATAAAGACGGCCTGATCTACCGCGGCAAGCGCCTGGTCAACTGGGACACCAAGTTCCACACCGCCATCTCCGACCTCGAAGTGGAAAACCACGACGAGAAAGGCAGCCTGTGGAACCTGCGTTACCCGCTGGCTGACGGCAACAAGACCGCTGACGGCAAGGATTACCTGATCGTCGCCACCACGCGCCCTGAAACCGTGCTCGGCGACAGCGCCGTGGCCGTGCACCCGGAAGACGAACGCTATAAAGCCCTGATCGGCACCTTCGTCGAGCTGCCTCTAGTGGGACGGCGCATCCCGATCATCGCCGACGATTACTGTGACCCCGAGTTCGGCACCGGCTGCGTGAAGATCACCCCGGCCCACGACTTCAACGACTATGAAGTCGGCAAGCGCCACAACCTGCCGCTGCTGAATATCTTCGACAAGAACGCCGCCGTGCTCGCACAGGTCCAGGCGTTCAATGTCGATGGCAGCGTCAACAGCGAGATCGACTGCAGCCTGCCGGCCGAATACGCCGGCCTGGATCGTTTCGAGGCGCGCAAGCAGATCGTTGCCGCCTTCGAGGCCGCAGGCCTCTTGGAAAGCATCGACGCCCACGCGCTGAAAGTGCCGAAAGGCGACCGCTCCGGCACCATCATCGAGCCGTGGCTGACCGACCAGTGGTACGTCAGCACCAAGCCGCTGGCCGAAAAAGCCATCGCCGTGGTCGAGAGCGGTGAAATCCAGTTTGTGCCCAAGCAGTACGAGAACATGTACTTCAGCTGGATGCGCGATATCCAGGACTGGTGCATCAGCCGTCAGCTGTGGTGGGGCCACCGCATCCCGGCCTGGTACGACGATGCCGGCAACGTCTATGTCGGTCGCGACGAGGCGGAAGTACGCGCCACCCACAACCTCGGCGACGCCAACCTGCGCCAGGATGAAGACGTGCTGGACACCTGGTTCAGCTCCGGTCTGTGGACATTCTCCACCCTCGGTTGGCCGCAGCAGACCGAAGAATTGAAGACCTTCCACCCCACGGACGTGCTGGTGACCGGCTTCGATATCATCTTCTTCTGGGTCGCCCGGATGATCATGCTGTCAACCCATCTGACCGGGCAAATTCCGTTCAAGACCGTGTACGTGCACGGCCTGGTGCGCGATGGCCAGGGCCAGAAGATGTCCAAGTCCAAGGGCAACGTGCTCGATCCGCTGGATATCGTCGATGGCATTACCCTCGACGAGCTGCTGGAAAAACGCACCAGCGGCATGATGCAGCCCAAGCTGGCCGAGAAGATCGCCAAGCAGACCCGCGCCGAGTTCCCCGAAGGCATCGCCGCATACGGCACCGACGCCCTGCGCTTTACAAACCTGGCATTGGCTTCTACCGGTCGCGATATCAAGTTCGACATGGGCCGCGTCGAGGGTTACCGCAACTTCTGCAACAAGATCTGGAACGCCGCCAACTTCGTACTGGAAAACACCGACGGCCAGGACACAGGCGTCAACGGTGAGCCGGTCGAGCTGTCCTCGGTGGACCGCTGGATTATCTCCGCCCTACAACGCACCGAAGCCGAAGTGACCCGCCAGCTCGACGCCTTCCGCTTCGACCTGGCCGCGCAAGCGCTCTACGAATTTATCTGGGACGAGTACTGCGCCTGGTACCTGGAGCTGGTCAAGCCAGTGCTGTGGGACGAAACCGCACCAATCGAACGCCAGCGCGGCACCCGCCGTACGCTGATCCGCGTGCTGGAAGTGGCGCTGCGTCTGGCCCACCCGTTTATGCCGTTTATCACCGAAGAAATCTGGCAGCGCATCAAAGCGCAAGCCGGCGTCAGCGGCGAGACCATCATGCTGCAGGCCTGGCCAGTGGCCAATGAAAGCCGCATCGACGCCGCCGCCGAAGGCGATATCGAGTGGGTCAAGCAGCTGATGCTCGGCCTGCGGCAGATCCGTGGCGAGATGAAAATCTCCATGGCCAAGCGCATCGATATCATCCTGCAGAACGCCAGCGCGGAAGATTTGCGCCGCCTGGCCGACAACGCGCCACTGCTGAACAAGCTGGCCAAGCTGGAATCGGTACGCGTACTGGAAGCGGGCGAAGAAGCGCCAATGTCCGCCACCGCTCTGGTCGGCGATATGCAGGTGCTGGTACCAATGGCCGGGCTGATCGACAAGGACGCCGAGCTGGCGCGCCTGGACAAGGAAATCACCCGTCTCTCCGGTGAAGTGCAGCGCGTTGGTGGCAAGCTGAGCAATGAAGGCTTCGTCGCCAAGGCGCCGGCCGAAGTGCTCGATAAAGAGCGCGCCAAGCTGGCTGAAGCCGAGCAAGCCCTGAGCAAGATGGTTGAGCAGCGCGGCAAGATCGCCGCACTCTGATACCCCCGCAACACCCGCAGCCCGCGCCCTCACTGGCGCGGGTTTCTTTTTTTGTGGGAGGGGCTTCAGCCGCGACTGTCGCCGCTGAAGCGCTTCCCACGGTTTATATGATCGACCGGTACACCCATGACTGATGCACGCTCCCCCTCCCTGCTCGATGCCCTGCTGCCGATTGGCGTGCTGGTGCTGCTGCTGGGCCTTTCCGTTTACCTGTATGGAGACAGCTCTTCCAGTGGGCCGAACCAGATCGCGCTGATGAGCGCCGCCTTTGTCGCCGGCCTGGTCGGTCTGAAGAATGGCCTGCAGTGGGCGCAGATCGAGGAAGGCATCCTCGCCGGCATCCATATGGCGATGAAGGCCAACCTGATTCTGCTGGCGGTCGGCGCGCTGATCGGCACCTGGATTCTCGCCGGCACGGTGCCAACCATGATCTGGCTCGGCCTCAAGCTGATTTCCGCAGAATACTTCTACGTCACCAGTTGCCTGATCTGCGCCCTTACCGCGCTGTCCATCGGCAGCTCCTGGACCGTAGCCGGCACCTTGGGCATCGGTCTGATGGGCGTGGCCGCCGGTTTGGGGCTGGATCCGGCGATTACCGCCGGGGCGATCATTTCCGGCGCCTACTTCGGCGACAAGCTCTCGCCGCTGTCGGATACCACCAACCTGGCGCCCGCTGCTGCCGGGGCCGAGTTGTTTGCACATATCCGCCTGATGCTGCGCACCACTGTGCCGGTGCTGGGCATTGCCCTGGTGCTGTTCTTTATCCTCGGCCAGCGCGCCGATGGCAGCCATGACACCGCGCGCATCGCCGAGGTGCTGCAGGCGCTGGAAGCTCAGTTCAGCCTGGGCTGGCACCTGTTGCTGCCGGTGGCCCTGCTGCTGTTTCTCGCGGTGCGCCAGTGGGCGGCCTTTCCAGCGGTGTTTGTTGCCGCGCTGCTCGGCGGCGTGTTCGCCGTGATCTTTCAGCCCGAGGTGATGGCGCGCCTGGCCGACCCGGCGGCCGGCAGCCTGGCGCCGCTGAAAACCGTGTGGACCGCACTGTTCGCCGGTTATGAATCCAGCAGCGGCAACCCGGCGCTGGACGGCCTGCTGTCCAAAGGCGGCATGGCCAGCATGCTCACCACGGTGTGGCTGATCATCTGCGCCATGTGCTTTGGCGGCGTACTGGAAAAGCTCGGCCTGCTCCAGCGCCTGCTGCAAAGCACCCTGCACCTGGCGAAAAGCACCAGCAGCCTGATCGCCAGCACCATTGCCACCACCATCGGCACCAATATCATCACCGCCGACCAGTACATCGCCCTGGTACTGCCGGGCCGCATGTACCGCGCCGAGTACGAAAAACGCGGGCTGGCGCCGGTCAACCTGTCGCGCGCCCTGGAAGACGGCGGGACCCTCACCTCGGTACTGGTGCCGTGGAACACCTGCGGCGCCTATATGGCCGCGACGCTCGGCGTGGCGACCCTGAGTTACCTGCCGTACTGCTTCTTCAACCTGCTGATGCCGCTATTGGCGATCTGCCTGGCGTTTATCTTCCCGCCGCAGCCCGTCATGCCGGCCAATGCTGAACGCGACGACCTGTCGCAGGCCTAAGTCCACAGCCGCCCGCAGCTGCGCATCACCGCGCAGTTCGGGCGCGCCAGGGCTAACCAAGCAGTCAGAAAAACCCTGCACAGGCCTCGGGCAGACCCACTGCGCGATAAATCCCCTCCCAATTTCTGAGCATTTCAGGCATCTTCGTCGGCGCGTCAAAAGCCTCCGGCACCTCTAATTCAATAAAAAAGCCCTGCAAATGGAATTCTGACCATGTATGCGTTGATGGCATTGATCTTTGTCCTCGGTTACCTGTGCATCGCCCTCGAACACCCCCTGAAAATCGATAAAGCCGCGTCGGCCATCCTGACCGCGGTAATCTGCTGGACCCTGCTGGTACTCGGCGCGGACAGCATTCTGCCGCTGATCGGTGCCGCCACCGCCGGCGCCAGTGGCAATGACCATCACGTCACCGAAGAGCTGCGCCATCATCTGGGCGAAATCTCCGAGATCCTGTTCTTCCTGATGGGCGCCATGACCATCGTCGAGCTGATCGATGCCCACGAAGGCTTCAAGGTCATCACCGACCGCATTCGCACCAACAAGCGCGTCACCCTGCTCTGGGTCGTGGCGCTGATTACCTTCTTCCTCTCGGCCGTGTTGGATAACCTGACCACCACCATCGTCATGGTTTCACTGCTGCGCAAACTGGTCGCTGATCAGAAAGAACGCTGGTTCTACGTCGGTATCGTGGTGATTGCCGCCAACGCCGGTGGCGCCTGGTCTCCAATCGGTGACGTGACCACCACCATGCTGTGGATCGGCAATCAGGTCACCACCAGTGGCATCATCGCCAACCTGTTTATCCCGAGCGTGGTCTGCCTACTGGTGCCGCTGCTGGTGCTGAGCATGACCATGAAGGGCGAAATCCAGCGCCCACTGCTCAGCGAATCCGATGAAGAGCGCCGCGACCCGACCACACCCTTCGAGCGCAACTTGGTATTTATCCTCGGCATCGGCGCCCTGGTATTTGTCCCAGTGTTCAAGACCGTGACCCACCTGCCGCCGTATATGGGCATCCTGTTCGGCCTGGGCGTGCTCTGGGTGGTCACCGAAGTGATTCACCGCGGCAAGAACGACGAAGACAAGCACCCGCTGTCGGTTGTCGGCGTACTGCGGCGTATCGATACCACCAGCGTGCTGTTCTTCCTCGGCATCCTGCTGGCGGTCTCAAGCCTGGCCACTGCCGGCCACCTGACCCAGGTCGCCGTCGCGCTGCGTGAAAGCCTGGGCAATGTGTATGCGATCAACATTGCCATCGGCCTGCTTTCATCGGTGGTGGATAACGTGCCGCTGGTAGCTGGTGCGATGAAAATGTACCCACTGATCACCCCGGAAGCCCTGGCGCTGGCCGGTGCCGACACCGCCTGGCTGAGCAATTTCCAGGTCAACGGCACCTTCTGGGAAATGCTCGCTTACTGCGCTGGCACCGGCGGCAGCTGCCTGATCATCGGCTCGGCGGCCGGCGTTGCGGCAATGGGCATGGAGAAGATCAACTTTATCTGGTACCTGAAGAAGATCAGCCTGCTGGCCTTCCTTGGTTATATCTCCGGTGCAGCAACCTATATTGCGATTGCCACACTGAGCTGACCCTCAATCAGGCCGTGCGCCAGTGGCGCACGGCATCAAGCCAGGAACAGGGCCCATGGACGTCAGTAAAACCCGTACCAGCTTCTACCGCCGCCTGTATGTGGCCTGGCTGATCGACAGCGGCACCGCCACCAGCGTCCCGGCGCTGATGGCCGCCACCGGTATGCCGCGGCGCACCGCCCAGGACACCCTGACCGCCCTGGCCGAACTGGATATCGACTGCGCCTTCCAGCAGGAAAGCGGCGAACGCAATAACGCCGGGCACTATGAAATTCGTGACTGGGGCGCGATCAATCCGCAGTGGATTGCCGCCAATCTGCCGCAGATAAAAGCCGTACTCGCTTATCCCTGAACGAAACTGCCAGGCCAGATGTAACCCTCCGCGCAGCTGATTTACTGCTATCGACAAGCACGCCGCGCCCAGCTGTGGGAAAATCCCGCGCCCCAAGCCTTAGATCCGCCTGCCATGTCCCTGCCGCCGAAACGCCCCAGCCGTAAACCCACAGCACCGCGCCCTGCGCCTAGCAAACCTGCTGCAGGCAAGCCCGATACGGCCAAGGGCCAATTGCATCCGCGCAACCGCCATCAGGGGCGTTATGACTTCCCCGCGCTGATCAAGGCCAGCCAGGAGTTGGCGGCCTTTGTGATCATCAATCCCTATGGCAATGAGAGCATCGACTTCGCCAACCCGGCGGCGGTCAAAGTGTTCAACCGGGCGCTGCTCAAGCAGTTCTATGGCATCGATCATTGGGATATCCCGGCGGATTACCTGTGCCCGCCGATCCCCGGCCGCGCCGACTATCTGCATTACCTGGCTGACCTGCTGGCCGCCAGCAATGGCGGCGAGATACCGCGCGGGGCCAAGGTGCGCGCGCTGGATATTGGCGTGGGTGCCAACTGCATCTACCCGCTGCTGGGTAATCGCGAATATGCCTGGCAGTTTCTCGGCTCGGATATTGCCGCCAGCGCCATCTCCTCGGCCAAGGCCATCGTGCAGGCCAACCCAGGCTTGAGCGAGGCGATTGAGCTGCGCCAGCAGAGCGACAGCACGCATATCTTCCAAGGCTTGCTACAGAGCGATGAGCGCTTCGATCTGACCCTGTGTAACCCGCCCTTTCACGCCAGCGCGGAAGAAGCCAGCAGCGGCAGCAAACGCAAATGGCGCAACCTCGGCAAACTCGATCCCAAGCGCAAACTGCCGGTGCTGAACTTCGGCGGCCAGGCGGCGGAGTTGTGGTGCAAGGGCGGCGAAGCGGCGTTTGTCAGCCAGTTGATCAAGGAAAGTGTCGAGGTCGGTCAGCAGGTGCTGTGGTTTAGCAGCCTGATTTCCAAAGCTGGCAACCTGCCGGGCGTGTACAGCGCGCTGAAAAAGGCCGGCGCGCTGCAGGTGCAAACCGTAGAAATGGCCCAGGGCCAGAAGCAGAGCCGCTTTGTCGCCTGGACCTTCCAGACGGCGGAACAGCAGCAGGCCTGGCGCAAAGCCCGCTGGTCGTAGGATGGGTCGGGCCGCGTAGGTTGAGCGCAGCGATACCCATGCTGCCTAAGGCGCCCAGTGATGGGTTACGCCGCAACGATATAGGCGCACGACTCAGGCTGTGTGCAGCGGCTAACCCATCCTACCCGTGCCCTGACACTACCAAGGCAACCAACCGCCCAACGCCAGCCACAACCCAGCCACGCCCATGCTAAGCAAGGTCACCGGCACGCCGCTGCGGGCAAAGTCGACAAAGCTCAGCGGCACGCCCTGACGTCGCGCGCTTTCGGCGACGATCAGGTTGACCACGCTGCCGATCAGCAGCAGGTTGCCGGCCAGCGTCGACATGATCGCCAGGCCCACCAGCAAGGCCTCACTGGCATCCGGCAACACGCCCAGCAGCAACATCACATACGGCACATTGCCGATCAGGTTACCGGCCAGCAGCGACAGGCTCGCCAGGGTGATCACCCCGTGCGGCAGCAGGCCCAGCTCGGCCAGATTGCCGGCCATACCGGCGACCTGCGGCAGGCTCATCGCCGCGCCAGTCACGACGAACAACCCGGCAAACAGCAGCAACAGATTCCAGTCGACCTTCTGCACATAGTCGCGGCTGTCCACCCGCCGCGAGATCATCACCAGCACCGCGATCAACAGGGCAGAAATCTCTCGCGGC
This sequence comes from Pseudomonas sp., assembly GCA_035655415.1. Taxonomy (GTDB): domain Bacteria; phylum Pseudomonadota; class Gammaproteobacteria; order Pseudomonadales; family Pseudomonadaceae; genus Aquipseudomonas. The sequence goes on along the minus strand of DASRUM010000164.1, from coordinate 22,767 downwards.
ATACTGGTGGAAAACAACCCGAGCAGCACCAGGCTGGCCAGCAGGGGCTTCAGGTAACTGCGCAGGCCGTAGATACGCTCAACCGGGGTTTCTGCCTGCACCAGCGGCTTGGCCGTGCCCCAGCGTTTGCGCCACTGCAGCCAGATCACCGCGTAGGTGATGGCCAATGCCGCCAGTGCGGGCGGGCCGGCGATAAAGGTGTAGGACCAGAAATCCAGGCCACCGGCCTGTCCGATCAAGATGTTCTGCGGGTTGCCGATCAGGCTGGCGCTGGAGCCGGCATTGCATGACAGCGCCAGTGCCAACAGAAACGGCCGCGGGTCGAGGCCGCGGGCCAGCAGGCTATGACAGAGCAGCGGGGTCAGAGCGAAGGCGACGATGTCATTGACCAGCAACGCCGACAGGACGCCGCCCAGCAGGACCACGCCCAACAGCAGCAGCGCCGGCTGCTCGGCATAGTGGCTGAGTTGCTGGTTAAGCCAGGCGTACACGCCGGAGAAGTCGAACTGCGCACTGATCAGCATCAGCGCCAGCAGCAACAACAGCGCACCGGCATCCAGATGACTGGTCGCCTCGGCCGGGGATTGTGCGCCGCTGACCAGCAGCAACACCGCCGCGCAGCCGGCAATCCAGCTGCGATCGACACGCAGGCCACGAATGCCCCCTGCGGCCATGCCCAGGTAGGTCAATACAAACAGAAGTGAAACGACCCAAACGGTCATGTGCCAGCCATCCCCTAATACCTGCACGATTGCGCTGCAGCACTCTAAAGGGCCAGAGGCCGGCGGGGAACTGGCCGCAAAGAAAAAGGCGCCAGGAGCGATTTTCAACGTCGCGCAGCGACGGCCCGAAGGGTGGCCGCCAGGAATGGCAGGCCATAAAAAGCCGGCGCAAAGGCCTAATGCTGTTCACTTAAGCATCGGGTGGACGCGATCATCCCCTCGCCCCGCCGGGGAGAGGGTTAGGGAGAGGGGAAGGCCTCACCCCCAGCCCCTCTCCCATAAATGGGAGAAGGGAGTAAAAAGCATGCGACCTACAGTGAACAGCATTAGGCGCAAAGGCCGGCGTGTTTGGTACTCGGCCAGACGCATGCAGCGCGTCCGACCGATAACAAGCGTATTACTTGAGCAATTCGAACAGCGCGACGTTGCCGCTCTTCTCCAGGCCGGTGACCAGGAAATGCCGACCGTTGTGCTCGACATGCGCCAGGCCTTCCGGCGCCAGCTTGCCGGAACCGGCACCTTCGCCGGCACCGATTACCTGCAGCACCTTGGGTTGCTCCGGCTGATCGAGATCGATCAGGGCCAGGGCATCCGCACGTTCCAGAGTAGCTACCGCCAGACGTTTGCCAAAGGCATCAAAACTCACCACGCCTTCCGGCTCGCTGCCTTTGTTCGGGCTGCGTACATCCGGGTAAACCCCGGCCTGAGCAGCCATATCATCGAGCTGGCTGCCGGTATCGCCGAGCAGCTTGCCGCTTATGGCATCGAACACACTGACCGTACGCCCGCCACCGCTGGGCAGACCGGCCTTGGTCTTGGCGATTTTCGGATCGGTATCGCCTTCATCAGCGCTGATCAGATAACGACCATCGGCGCTGACGGCCAGGGCATCCGGTTCGCGCAGGGCGAACAGCTCGGCAGTCGGCTGATACTTGCCGTCATCGACGATATCCGCCGCATGACGCACGGTGCCCAGGCCAAATACTTTGTCCAGCTTGCCTTGCAGCACATCAACCACGGCAATCGCGTTGTTCTCTTGCAGGCTGACGTAGGCACGCGCGCCGTCCGGGCTGAAGGTCACGTATTCCGGCTCGATATGCTCCGGGCTGGTGCCGAACGGCACTTTCAGCTCTTCACCATCAATCACCCGCTCCAGCAGACGCTTGTGCTCGGCCTGGGTTGTGCCCTCGACACCCGCCAGGTCCGGCAGTTTGATCAGGCTGTGCTTGGCCGCAGCTACACCACCGCGCAAGTCGATAAGGCTGATCGAGCCTTCACCGCTGCGAAAACTCTCGCCGTCACGCACATAGCCTTCACCTTCGTTGGCCACCACGATGAAATCACCCTTGGGTGAAAACGCCAGGCTGTCCGGCCAAATGCCGATTTCTACAGTGTTGAGCAACTTGCCATCGGCCGCCGCACGCAACTCGACGCGGCCGTTTTTCAGGCCATCGCTGTTGCGGATGCACACGGCAAACAGGTCTTCGCTGGGATGGAAAATCGCCGAGGTGATTTCCCCCGTGCCGGCTGCCACCAAGTTATGCCGGGCAATGCGATTGAGACCCTTGGCCGGGTCCAGTTGCAGGATATCCACCAGCCCCTCGGCACTGTTGGAGACAATCACACGCATACTCGAGGCCTGCACACTGACAATTTCGGTGCCGGCAGCAAAGCCGCTTTGATACAGCGCCAGGGGTTTAAGCTCAAGGGCCGAGGCCAAAGGAGCCAGGGCAAAAAGCGCACAAAGTGTAGGGATTCGCAGCACAGCAACTATCCTTATGCAAAGACACGGGGATTGGACAAATCCGCAGCAGTCTTCACGCGCGCGATGACGTTTTAATGAAACATTAATGGCGTTTTATCTGCCTGCGCAGTGGTATTACTGGCTCATGACCACGCGTATGCGATATTCCCGGTTGTCACTAAGGGGTTTTAATGAAGTGGAAAAACCTGTTCGTCGCGCTCTGCCTGATGCTGGGGCTCCACGCGCAGGCCAGCGAACAGCCGGAACTGAAGATCAGCGTTGGTGACTGGCCGCCCTACCTGTCCAGCGAGTTGAAGCACAACGGAGTAATTGCCCATCTGATCAGCGACCTGCTGGCCGATGAGGGCTATCGCGTCAGCTTCCAATTTCTGCCCTGGCCACGCGCCTACTCTGCCGCTGCGGCCGGGCGCTTTGACGGCACCGCGGTGTGGATGCACAAGGCCGAGCGCGAGGCGGATTTTCTGTTCAGCGCGCCGCTGCTCGATGAAAAATTCGTATTCTTTCACCTAAAAAGCCTGCCATTCGACTGGCAACGCTTTGACGACCTCACCGGCATGACTCTGGGCGGCGGCCTGGAATACAGCTATGGCGCGGATTTCGATGCCTTTCTCGCCGAGAACAAGGTGAAAATTGAGCGCGTCTCCAACGACCAGCAGAACTTCGACAAGCTGCTCAAAGAGCGCGTGGTGCTCTACCCACAGGAAATGAACGTGGGCTACGCCGCCCTGCGCAGCCACTTCAGCGCGGAAGATCAGGCCAAGATCACCCATCACCCCAAGCCACTGCTGGTCAACCTCAGCTACCTGATGCTGCCGAAAAGCCTGGAAGGCAGCCCGGCGCTGCTCGAACGCTTCAACAAACGCCTGCAACACTATCGCGACAGCGGGCGTTATCAGCGTTATTTCGATGATCTACAGCAAGGCAAGTACCAGCCGGAGCCGTCAGCATCACCGGTAAGCGAGTAAGTACGGTCTTTTATGCACAGCTGGCTACAGTGTTTTGAGGATCACATGCACACCCCAAATAATAAGAAATGGACGAGCAGGCCTGCAGTGGCCTGCGGTCATGACAAGGAGCGTATTGATGACCTCTCGACAACTGCTAAGTGGCCTGGTGCTCAGCTACCTGCTGACGCCGGGTTTTGCCAGCGCAGCGGAGCCAGGCCTGAGTACGGATGAAGTGCGTATCGGTATGGTCAACGCCCAGAGTGGCCCGGCGGCGGCTCTGGGTTTGGGCATGCTCAATGGCGCCCAGGCCTACTTCAAGCGCGTCAACGCCGAAGGCGGGGTACATGGCCGGCGTATCAACCTGCTCAGCCGGGACGATGGCTACGAGCCCAGCGAGACCGCCGCACACACCCGCAGCCTGCTGAAAACCCAACAGGTGTTCGCCCTGCTCGGTTACGTCGGCACACCCACCTCACGCGCCGCCGTGCCATTGGCTTTGCGGGCGCAGGTGCCTTACCTGTTCCCCTTTACCGGCGCCGAGTTTTTACGCACGCCGGTAAAATCCTGGGTGTTCAACATCCGCGCCTCCTATATCGAGGAAACCGAGCAACTGGTCGAGCGCGTGACCCAGGACCTAAAGCTGAGCAAGATCGCCATCCTGATGCAGGATGACTCCTTCGGCGAGTCGGTCAAGGGCGGCCTCAACGGCGCGCTGCTCAAGCGCGACCTGAAGATTTATGCGCAGGCGCGCATCCAGCGTAATTCGCTGGACGTGACGGAGGCTATCAAGGCGCTGCAGCGCGCCCAGCCGGAAGCGGTGTTCTTTGTCGGCACGTACAGGCAACTGGCGGCCGCGATCAAGCAGGCAAAAGCGCTGGGCTTCAATACGCGCTTTATCAGCGTGTCGTTTATCGGCACCGAGGGGTTTATCCGCGAAGTCGGCAATGACGGTGACGGCGTCTATATCACCCAGGTGGTGCCCTCCCCGCACGACAGCTCGCTGGCTCTCGTGAGGGCCTATCAGATCGACATGCGCCCTGGCGATTTTGACCATGCTTCGCTGGAGGGTTATATCGGCGCGGCGGTGTTTACTCAGGCGCTACGCCAGGCCGGCGCAAAGCCGACGCGTGAGGCGTTTCTCGATGCGTTGGAGCACCTCGAAACGGACCTGGGCGGTTTTAAGGTGGCGTTCTCGCGCAGTCAGCATCAGGGCTCCAGCGCAGTCTTTCTGACCCGTATCGAAAATGGCCAAGCCGTACCCGTTAAGACCATGCGTTAACGCCCAGCCAGCTGCACCTGCAACAGATCGGCCACCGGCAGCGCCACACCGAGGCGGCTGAGGTTCCAGTAATGCCCTTCCAGCGTGCGATTGACCAGCAAGGTGGCCGGTGCCGGTTGCAGGCTGCCCAAGGCACCCAGCACATCGGGCAACAGCCGTTGCACCTGCTCATGCAGCGGCGTGGCGGCAAAGTCCCAGTGCACACCAGGCTGCAACAGCGGCCCGAGCAAACCATGCAGCTGGCGGTACAAACCATAGGGCGTGGTGGATTTCGGCTGGCGTGTGCCGAGCGCCTGGAAGGCCTTTTCCAGCTGCTCGCCATCGCGGGCCTGCAACGCCTTGTAGGTTTGCACATAGGCCGCCAGTAGCGGCGCGGACAGCGCCTGCATACAGCCGAAGTCATACACCACCAGCTCACCGGCGGCGGTATAAGCGAAATTGCCCGGATGCGGATCAGCATGCAGCAGGCCCAGCTCGAAGGCCTGGGCACTCAGCCAACGCACCAGGGTCAGGGCCAGACGCTCACGCACCTCGGCACTGGCCTGGCTGACCTCGGCAAAGGGCAAGCCGGCCTCCTCGCTGAGCGCCAGCACACCGGGGCGACAGAGGTCTTCCTGCGGCTGCGGCAAACGCAAGCCCGGCCAATCGGCGAAATGCGCGCGAAAATCCTGCAGCCGGCGCATCTCCGCCGGGTAATCCAGCTCGGCCTCGATCACCGTCGCCAACTCCTGATACAGGCCTTCCAGCTGCTCGGCGGGCGCGCGGAACAAGCGCCCCAGCGGTAGCAAACGGCGCAGCTGACGCAGATCCGCCTGGCAGATTTCGGCGATGCCCGGGTATTGCACCTTGAGCACCAGCGCCCGGCCATCCACCGCTATGGCGCGATGCACCTGGCCGAGGGACGCAGCGGCAAAGGGTTGTTCGTCGATCTGCTGAAAAAACTGCCCAAGGTCCGCGCCATACACCTGCTGCAAATGCCCGCGCAGCGCGCTGAAGGGCAAGGCCGGTACGCGGTTTTGCAGCGAGGCCAGCGCCAGCGCTACCGGTTCGGGCAACACCCCCTGCCATTGCGAGGCCATTTGCCCCAGTTTCAGCACCGGGCCTTTCATCTCGCCCAGCACATCGGTGAGCAAATCGCCCACTGGCTGCCAATCAATTCCGCCGCGCCCAGGCCGCAAACTCTGCCCAAGCACGCTGCCGCCGATACGCGTAGCGGTGCCCGCCAACGTAAGAAAACGCCCAAGCGCAGAGGCAGACGGTGGAGCGGCGGGAGGCTTGGCCATGCAGCAATACTCATCGAGGCGAAGCACGATCATGCGCCTGCGTTTGGCAGGCACCAAGCACTAACCAGCTCAGGGCTGCGAGCGCTCCAGAAAATCCCGCACCTGCTGCTGATACGTCAACGACTCGCGCTGACGTTCGATTTCATCCCAGATGCGCGCAGCCTGCTCCGGGTTGGCCGCCACATAGGCGTTGGACAGCATCAGGTAATAAGCCTTCTCTTCCAGCGGCAGCTTGACCTTCTCCAACCGTGCCGCCAGCTCAGGGTTGCTCTGCAGCACAAAGTCACCGCGCAGGCTCTGCAGCGCCGCCGCTTCGATACGTTTATGCCTAAGCATCTGCAACAGTGCCAGGGGATCACGGCTGGTTTCATCCACCTCGGCACCCTGGGCGCGAATAAAGTCGACAATCGAAAAGCCGCTCAGGGAGCCAACTCGCCCGTGCAGCTGGCGAAACTCCTCGCCGTTCCAGCTCACTGGGCTGCCCTTACGCCGGTACAGGGCGTAGATAGAGGTGTGCAGCCGTTTGCGCTCATCCAGGCGACCATCGGCATCCTGCGGGTAGCGGCCGAGAAGCAGACGCTCCTCCTTGAAGCTGGAGGCAAAAGCGCCGTCATAGGTGCCTTGAGCCATGCCAGACAAACAGCGCTTCCAGGGGACGGCAACGAAGCTGAACTGCAGCGGCAAGGCATCGGCGACCAGACGCAGCAACTGCAGGTTGAGCCCGCCGCCGTCGGTCATCACCCAGGGGTAGGAGTTCTGATCCTCATAGCAGAGGGTCAAGGCCTCGGCCGAACGCGGGGCCGCATGGACATCAACAACCAGGCAATAGCAGCACAGCAGGCAGATCAATACCTTGGCCAAGTGCAATGCTCCGAGACAGTGGAGAGCGTTTTTTTCAGTATAGGTAGGCATGGCCAAAGCAACGCTGGCGCAGATCAATTGTCCCGTGTATTCACCGCAAAGCGCTTATCCAGGCCGCTATAGCCCATGCCGACGCCCTTATGCACTTTCAGCTGCACCGGGATGCGTTCCTTGAGCGCCTCGACGTGGCTGATCACGCCAATCATCTTGCCGCTGGCATTCAGGTTGTCCAGGGCGTCCAGGGCCACTTCCAGGGTTTCACCGTCCAATGTGCCGAAGCCCTCATCGAGAAACAGCGAGTCGATGCTGGTTTTATGGCTGACCAGATCGGACAGCGCCAAGGCCAGCGCCAGACTGACCAGAAAGCTCTCGCCGCCGGACAGGGTTTTGGTGTCGCGCGCGGCATCGGCCTGCCAGGTGTCGATCACCTCCAGCTCCAGTTCACCGCTGCTGCGCCGCGCCAACTGGTAGCGACCGTGCAAACGCTCAAGCTGCTGGTTGGCCAGGTAGACCAGATGATCCAGGGTCAGGCCCTGGGCGAACTTGCGGTATTTGGCGCCATCGGCCGAGCCGATCAGACTGTTAAGTTGCTGCCATAAGTCGTATTCACCCTGCTTGGTACTGATCGCAGCGAACAGGCTTTGCTGACCGAGCCTGCGCGCGTCGTCGCCCTGCAGCTGAGCGCGGATTTCGCCCTGGCGTTCGCTTAGGGCTTTTAGCTGGGTGTTAAGGACGAGCAGCTGTTCGTCCAGCTGCGCAAGGCTAAGTGCGGTGGCCGGGCTAGCCTGCAATGCGGCCAGCTGCTGCGCGGCGGCGCTGGCCAGGGCCTGGGCATCGCTCAGAGCCTTGTCCAGACGCTGACGCAATTGCTGCAATGCGACGCGCTGAGCTTCATCAAGTAAGGCAGCCAGATAATCGGCCTCGGCATTAAAGGGGCTGGCGCTTAGCGCCTTTGTCCACTGCTGTTCGGCCTGTTGCAGTCGCGCCTGTTCATCCTGCAGACGGCTGGCCAGGGCCTGGCGACTACCGGCCAACTGCTGTTGACGGCGCTGTGCCTCTTCCAGCTGCACCTGCGCCTGCTGCAAGGCGGCCTGAGCATCGGCGGGTTTGGCCAAGGCCGGTTGATCGGCCAGATCCAGCACACTCCAGCGTTGTTGCCAGAGCTGAGCCAGCTGAGCAGCATTTTGCAAGCCATGGTCCAGCTCACTGAGTTGGCGCTGTAAATCCAGGCTGTGCTGCTGATTGTGTTGCCAGCGCTGCCACTCGGCCTGGCGCTCGGCAAGCCAGGCGCTGGCGTCGTCCGGCAGCTGATAGCCGAACTCGGCCAGGTCCTGGCTCAGGCTTTCATTGCGCTTGTGCGCAACGTCCTGCAGCTGCTGCAGACGTAACCGGCCTTGCTCAGTCTGCTCCTGGCGTTGCTGCAGCTGCAGATGATTGAGCGCCTGCTGTTGCTCCAGTTCACTGCAGCGCTGCTGCAGATTTAGCCGCGCCTGCTGGCGCTGCTCAAGAATGGTATTGAGCTGTTGCAGCTGCTCAAGTTGCTGCTGCAGTTGTTGAAGTTCAATGTTCTGTTGCGCCTGCTGCTTAGCCAGGGCAACGGCATCGGCCAACGGGGTTTCCAACTGCGCGCTAAGCGCCTGCCAGCGCTCACCCTGCTCGGCCTGGGTCTGCCGACCACGCTCAAACTGCTGCTGTTGCTGTTCCAGGCGCGCGGCGAGTTTTTCCAGCTCGCCAGCCAGTTGCCGGCCTTGTTCGGTAAGAGCATCCAGCTCGGCACGCTTGCTGTTAAGCAACGCCTTGGTCGCCGAGACATCCAGGGCCTGGTAGGCGCTGATCGCCGGGTGCGACTCGGAGCCGCACAGCGGGCAGGCCTCGCCGGGTTGCAGCTGGGCACGGTGGCTCTCCAGGGCCTGGATGCGCTGTTCCTGCTCCAGCAGTTTTTCCTGGGCCTGCACCTGCTGCTGCAGGTCCTTGTAGCTCAGGCGCAACTGCGCCACCTCGGCACCCTTGGCCTGATGCTGCTCACGCAAGCTAGTCAGGGCTGTTGTCAGCTGGCTCTGCTCGGCCGCCAGGCGCTGTTGGACCGTGACCAACTCGCCCAACTGGGTCAGCACACCGCCCTGGATATGCAGCTGCTGCCAGCGCTCACGCAGGGCAGCTTCGCTGCGCCCAACCAATAATTCATCGCGTTGCTGCTGTGCGGCGTCTTGCTGCTCGCGGGCCTGCTGCAGACGAAGCTGTTCGGCGCCAAGTTGCTCAGTTTGCTGGTTCAGTTGCGTCTGCGACGCGGCGATGGTTTCTTGCAGCTGCTGTTGACTGAGTTGCAGCTGGGCGATTTCCTCGGCCTGTAGCTGGCGCGCCTTAAGCTGCTCGCCCCAACTGCCCAGCTGCTCACCCAGGCGGCCATGCTGCGGCTGCGCGGCCAGTTGTTGCTGCAACTGCTGCAGGCGCTCGGCCAGCTGCTGGCGCTGCGCCTGGCAATCGGCAAGCAGCAAGGCGCTAAGTTCGCGGGCCTGCCAGCTGTGCTCGGCAATGGCCTGCTCAGCCTGGCGCTGCTCGGCGGCATTCTGCTGTAAGCCTTGCTCGGTCTGCGCCAGGCTCTGCCGGGCCTGCTGCCAGTCATGGTGCAGCGGCTGCAAGCGCAGTGCCGGCTCGCTGGCGGCCAGTTGCGCCAGCTGCGGCTGGGCCAACTGTAAATCCTGCTGCGCCGCCTGCTCGGCCTGCTGGCTGGCGTGCAACTGTGCCTGGGTCTTGCTCAGGTCCTCACACCAGCGGCGCTGGCGCTGCAATTCGGCTTGCTGTGTGCTAAGCGCTGCTTCATCAATAGCCAGCTGCGCGGCCTGCGCTTGCAGTGCAATACGCTGCTCTTCGTTTAGCAGCTCGACGCCTTCGGCCTTGGCGCGCAGCTGATCGAGGGCGGTTTTCACCTCACGGCACTGCTCAAACACCCGCTGGGAAATCTGCCCATAGATATCGGTGCCGGTCAGCTCTTCCAGCAGTTCGGCGCGCTGGTTGGCATTGGCTTCAAGAAAGGCGGCAAAACCGCCCTGGGCCAGCAGCATGGACTTGGTAAAACGCTCGAAATCGAGGCCGGTCAGGCGCTCGGTCTCGCGCAGCTTCTCATTGATCTTGTCGGTGATGATCTGCCCATCGGCAGCGGCCAGTTCGACCTTGGGTGCCTGCAACGCGCCATCGGCCTTATCGCGGGCGCGGCGCTGGCTCCAGAACGCGCGATAGCCCACGCCCTTGACCTCGAATTCGACCTCGGCCAGGCAGTCGGCGGTATGTCGGCTCATCAACTCGTTGGCGCTGGCCGATACCGTGTTCATCCGCGGCGTGCGGTGGTACAGGGCCAGGCAGATGGCGTCAAGCAAGGTGGTCTTGCCCGCGCCAGTCGGCCCGGTGATGGCGAACAGACCGTTGTCCTTGAATGGCTCGGCGGTGAAGTCGATCTTCCATTCGCCCTTGAGCGAGTTAAGGTTTTTCAGGCGCAGGCTAAGGATCTTCATACCTCACCCTCGCGCAGCTCACTGACCACCTGCTGATACAGCCCCAGCAGACGCGCCTGCTCGGCATCGTCCAGGCTTTCACTGCTTAGGCGCTGGGCGAAAACGTCCTCCACGCTTAGCTCATCCAGGGTTTCCTTGGCCTGGCCCTGCAGGCTGGCGCTGGCATTGCCGCGCTCGCGACGGATACGCAGCACTTCCACCGGCAAGCCCTCACACAGGGCAGCGATACGCAGCTGCAAGTCGCTCAGGTAATCGTCAGTGCCGACCAGCACCTCCAGCCATACCGGTTGCTCGGCATTGCCTTGCTCCGCCGCTTGCTTGATCTGCATTTCCAGCTCTTTTAGCGAACCGCGCAAGGACAGCAGCGGCTGAAACCGCGGCACCGGCAGCGCGGTGATCTGGCGCAAGCCACTGCTATCCAGCTCCACCAGCAGCACTTCCTTCTGCTGCCTGGCTTCATCGAAGCTCAGTGCAATGGGCGAGCCGCAGTAGCGGATATGCTCCAGGCCACCGACCTTCTGCGGCCGATGGATATGCCCCAGGGCGATATAGGCTGCCGGCGGAAATGCGCTGGTAGGAAAGGCCTCCAGGCTGCCGACATAGATCTCGCGCACCGAATCGCTGGCGCTGGCACCCACGGTGGTGAGATGGCCGCTGGCGATAATCGGCAAGTTGCCACCCAGCTCGGTACGTTTCGCCTCGGCCAGGGAGTAGAGGTCCTGGTAATGCTGCTGGATCGCCTGTTGCAGCGACTGCTGCTTGTCCTGGGCGCTCTGCCCAGCCTGACTAAGCAATACATCGCGCGGGCGGATAAAGGGGATGCCACAGAGAATCGCGCCGGGCAAGCCGTCACGTCGGTGCAGCACCAGCAACTGTTCATCCAGCTGTTCGCAGACGCCCGGAATTACCCGAGTACCCAATTGCGCCAGCAACATTTTACTCTCGCCGAGCATGGCCACCGAATCATGGTTGCCGCCCAACACCACCAGCTCACAGCCGGTGCCACGCAACTCGACGATAAAGCGGTTGTATTGCTCGCGGGCGTAGCTGGGCGGCGCGCCGGTGTCGAAGATATCGCCGGCGATCAGCACGGCATCCACCTGATGCGTGCGCACCTGCTCGATCAGCCAGGCGCAGAAGGCCTGGTGCTCGGCCTGACGGGTCTTGCCCATAAAGTGCTGGCCAAGGTGCCAGTCGGAGGTGTGCAGAATGCGCATGGGCTGAGTCAAAACTGCCAGTCCTTGACCACCATATGGGTCTTCACTTTCTGCATACCGGGGAAGTTCTCGATCTCGCCGCGCACCTCACTGAAGCGCTGCATTGACGGAGCTTCGATATACACCAGCATATCGGTCTCGCCGCTGATACCGCTGCAACGGCGCACTTCGGGGAACACGCGCATCAGCTCGACATAATGCTCGCAGCGCCCGCCGCTATAGAACAGTTCCAGATAGACCTTGATCGCCGCATCACCCGGCGAGGCGACCTGAGCGTGATAACCACTGATAATGCCGCCCTGCTCCAGCTGACGAATGCGCTCGCTGACCGCCGAACGCGACAAGTTGACCTCGCGGGCGATCTGGCTGACGGGCATACGCGCATCGGCGCGCAACAGGGCGAGTATCTGCTGATCGAACTTGTCCACGGCAACTCTCAGGCAAAAAACAGAATGACGGCCAAATGCGCCAGATCGTCGGTCAAAGCCGACGCTTCGCCAGCAGCCTGTAACAGACGGGCGATTTAACATGGCGAACGAAACCGCAGAGCATACAACATGAGCCGTCTGAACCAGGAATTGGGCCTGCTACAAGGGATTGGCCTGCTAAGTACCTCGCTGCTGGGCACCGGGATTTTCGTGATCCCGGCGCTGGCCGCCACCGCTGCCGGCGAGGCCTCGTTATGGGCCTGGATGCTGCTGATTGCCCTGGTGCTGCCGGTGGCTTTTACCTTCGCTCAGCTGGGCCGCCACTTCCCCCATGCCGGCGGCGCGCCGCACCTGATTGGCCGCGCCTTTGGCGCGCGGATGGAGCGCCTGAGTGCGCTGCTGTTTCTCGCTGTGCTGCCGGTGGGTTTGCCGGCGGCGCTAAATATCGCCAGCGGGTTTTGGCAGGCGCTGTTCGATCTCAGTCGCGGCCAAGCCCTGGCAATCCAGCTGACCACCCTCGCCGCCATGCTGCTACTCGGCCAGCGCCCGGCCAAGGCCAGCGGGATGATTCAGGGCGCTATCGCTGTGGCAATTATCGCCACCATTGCGCTGATCTGGTGGGTCGGCGATCTGCCCGTCAGCAGCCAGCCACTGCTGCCACCTATCAATGGTTCTTGGCACCTGTTGCCGGCGGCGCTGGGGGTGATGTTCTGGTGTTTTGTCGGCATCGAAGCCTTTACCCATATGGGCGAGGAGTTCAAGAACCCCGAGCGCGACTTCCCCCTTGCCCTGCTGTTTGGCGTGCTGCTGGCTGGCCTGGTGTACTGGGCCTGTTCGGTGGCGGTGCTAAGCCTGCATACCTACGGCGATGTGCAGACCGATGCTGCATCCATGCCGCGAATGCTCGACCTGCTGCTGGGCGACCAAGCGCGCTGGATCGCCGCCACTGTGGGTTACCTGGCCTGCTTCGCCTCGATGAACGTCTATATGCAGGGCTTCGCCCGGTTGATCTGGAGCCTGGCCGACGAGGGCAAGTTGCCCGCCAGCCTGGCCCAGCGCAACCAGCACGGCGTACCGGCCCGCGCCCTGCTGCTGGTGATAATCGCCTGCGCCCTGTGCACCGGCCTGGCCAGCGTGCTCGACCTGACCGTGGATGACCTGATCCGCTACGCCAATGGCAATTTCGTCGTTATCTACCTGCTGAGCATGGCCGCAGGCGCGGTGCTACTACACGGCATCTGGCGCTGGCTGGCAGCAGTCAGCTGCCTACTGTGCGCCCTGGTGCTGCTGATGCTCGGTATGGATGCCGGGTATGCCCTGGGCTTGCTGGTGGTGCTCGGGTTACTAGACCGCTGGCGCGAGCAGCGCAGCATGCGCCTGGCTGGCGTAAGCAGCTGATCCGAAGACGCAAGGCATTTAGCTTGGCCAGTCATTGCGGCTATCCTCAGCCAAGTTAATGACAAGGACTGACCATGCGCCGCATTCTTCATGACCTGAAAATCCTGATCCTTACCAACCTGTGGATCGTGCCGGTAATTGCGGGGCTGGTTGGCGCGCTGTTCTATTTCGCCGCGCCGCCGCCACCGATGCATGCGCGGATGGCCACTGGCGCCGTAGGCGGTGGCTACCATGCGTTTGGCGAGCGCCTGCAGGCTGAACTGGAACTGCAGGGTTTTAGCCTGGAGCTGGTTGAGAGCGCAGGCTCTGAAGACAACCTGGGCAAACTCGGCAGTGGTGAGGTTGAACTGGCGCTGGTGCAGAGCGGCCAGGAGCTGACCCTGAGCGACGAAGCGCGCGGCAAGCTCAATGGCCTGGGCGTGATGTACCGCGAGCCGCTGTGGCTGTTTCTCGGTGACAAGGTCAAATTCGAGCGCCTGGCTGATCTGATGAAACTGCGCCTGGCTGTCGGTTCCCAGGGCAGCGGCACCCAGGCGGTGACTGCAGCCTTGTTCGCGGCCAATCGAATTGAACCTGCGCAGTACCCCAAGCGCTGGCAGCAGTTGGGTGGCAGCAGCGCCGCCGATGCGCTGATTGCGGGCAAGCTGGACGCGGCCTTCTTTATTGGCCCGGCGGAAAATGCGCTGATTCAGCGCCTGGCGGCGGAACCCAAGGTGCGCCTGGTCAGCCTGCGCCGCACCGAGGCCTATCTGGCGCGCCTGCCGTACCTGAGCCAGCTGCAGGTGGGCGAAGGCATGCTCGATATGGCGCAGAACACCCCGGATCGCGACATCGTCACCATCGGCCCGGTCTCCACCCTGGTCGCCGGCGAAGAATTCCACCCATCACTCACACCGCTGATTCTCGAAGCGGCGAAAACCGTGCTGAAAAACGGCAGCCTGCTCGATCCGGCCGGCAGCTACCCGGCCAAACCACCGCTGTCACTCAACACCCTGGCCGAGGCCGATTACTACTACGACAAGGGTCTGCCGATCCTGCAGCGCTACCTGCCGTTTCGCATCGCCTCACTGGCCGACCGCTACATCATCCTGGCCATCCCGCTGCTAGTACTGCTGTTCCCGCTGTTCAAGGCCGTGGGGCCGATCTACCAGTGGCGCATCCGCGCGCGTATCTACCGCTGGTACAAGCATCTGCGCGAGATCGATCAGCAGCTGTACAAGGGCAAGCTGCCCAGCGACCTGGACGCAGAGATCGCCCGCCTGGAGCGTTTGGAAGACGAACTGGCGCGGGTCGAAGTGCCGCTGTCCTACTCCAGCGAGCTGTATCAGCTGCATATGCACCTGCGCTATATGATTGAGCGCCTGCATGCGCTCAAGCAGCGCCAGTTGGTGGCCAGCTAAGCCCGCAGCACAAGCCTCCACCCACACTTACTGCCGACAAAGAAAACCCCGCCAGAGCTGAGCCCTGGCGGGGTTTTGCATTTTCAGCCGATCACTTGATCCAGTGTTTACCCCAGTGGGTGATGTCGTAGCTCTGCGCACTACGCGCCACACTCTTCTCGGCCGTAGCGGCTTCGATCTGGTCATCGACCACTTTGGTCGAAGTCGATAACCAGCTGGTGACAAAGGCCATGGCATCGCCATTGATCTCCAAGGCACGCTCGGCGATGTTGGTCAGGTCATCGCAACTGGCGTGGTAGCACGGGTCAAGCGCGATACCCGCAGTACCACCATAGAGGTCCGCTTGTTCCGGCGTCTTCAGCACCTCGGCCCCGGTGAACAAACCACCGAAGGCGATGCCATCGAGGAAGAACTGCGCGTAATCCGAACGGAAGCTGATCTCATCGCCTTCGGACGGCAAACCGCGCAGTTTGTAGTACTCCTCAAACAGCTTCTCGATGGCTGCCGAACCGGGTGGGCCTTGCAGACCGAACGCAGAACCGTCGCCGTCATAGATGAAGTAGGCGAAGTTTGGCGAAGCGATCATGTCGAAGTTCAAGTACGCCTTGATCTTGCTCTTCTGCTCGTCCGGCAGCTGGCTGACATAGTAAGTCGAACCGACCAACCCTGATTCCTCAGCACCCCACCAGGCGAAGCGCAGCTTGTTCTTCGGCCGTACTTTCTGCAGCTGCAACGCCAGCTCCAGCAACGCGGCACTGCCTGATGCGTTGTCGTTGATGCCTGCGCCTTCATACACAGAGTCGAGGTGAGCCCCAGCCATCACCACATTGTTGGCATTGCCGTGGCGGCTCTCGGCGATCAGGTTGAAGGTCCGCGTGCGCTCGCGCACCACATCGGCCAGCATGCGCACCTGGGTTTCTGTGCTCTGCGCCAGGCCAACCCCGACATCGTAGGTGGCGAAGAACACCGGGACACCGCCGGCATAGCTGTCGCCCAGGGTGGCATTAAGCAGGCCCTTGCGGTCCTCGGTGTCGCCCTGGTTGAAGATAATCACCCCTGAGGCACCAGCCGCTGCGGCGTTCTCTGCCTTTATCTGAAAGTTACAGGTGCCGCGCTGCAGCAAGGCGATGGAACCGGAGGGGAAGTCGACAAAGTCCTCCGCCTCACAGCCACTGCTCGACAGGTTGCCCGCACCAAGCGCGATATCCACCGCCACCACCGGCGCACTGACGTCACCATCCTCGGTTTGCGACAGGTAGGTAAAGTCCACCTCCCACTCAAACACCGCTGGCGTCGGCGCCAAGGCCTGCAACTCACCGGGCCCTTGCGGGTAATAGGCAGTAAAGGGGAATGGCTGAATTTCTACGCGATAGCCCGCACCTTCCAGGGTGGATTTCACGTAGTCGATTGAGCGCTGGTAACCGGGCAAGCCTGCGGCCCGATTGCCGCCATTGGCTTGGGCAATGTCCTTGAACACCTGCAGGTGAATGGCGGTATTGCTCGCCTGCATACAGCGCGGCAGGCCCAATGTCGTGCTGTTGAGCAAGCCAAAACGACATTCCAGAGGGCCCAAGCGCGCCGGGCTCCAAAACGCATTGAACAGTTGGCTGCTACTTTTGTTCGACTCCGCGAGCACCTCACCCGAGATCGCCGCCAGTAGGCTTCCAATAACCAAACCGCTTTTCACAATCTTGTTATGCATGCTGCCTCCAATCCATATATGGAGTTTTTAGGTGCGGCAGCGCTTGTGACACCGCCGCGATAGGTCCCTTTACTGCGTCGTGTGGACGCTACATAACCTAGACGGGGATATTCATCTGCGCGAACCGACACCGACAATTTTATTGAAAATAAGAACTTATCGACGAATATAAGCGTTAATTGCCAGCATTTTGCCATCGTTTACTGAGCTTAGAGATGCATCACCGAGGCCGTTAACTGCCTGGCATAACGCGCTGACCGATGGAGAGAAACCTCTACTCAGGTAAACTCTGCGCACATTTTGTAGATCGGTTCCGTGTTGCCCTCGCCAGCAGCCCAGGAGCCATCACCCCCTGCGACTGACCTGAAGACCTAACCCCATGCCGATCCGCCACTGCATCGTCCACCTGATCGACAAAAAGCCCGATGGCACGCCCGCCGTGCTGCATGCCCGGGACACCGAGCTGGCCGCCTCGCAAGCCATCGAGAACATGCTCGCTGACCTCAACGAGAGCTATAACGCCAAGCAAGGCAAGGCCTGGGGCTTTTTCCATGAAGAGTCCGGGGCATACCCGTTTAGCGGCTGGTTGAAGCACTACCTGGACGAGGGCCAGGACTTCGCTGCGTTCAGTCGCAAAGCCGTGGAACAGCTGCAGAAGCTGATGGAAGAATCTAACCTGTCAACCGGCGGCCATGTGTTGTTCGCCCACTACCAGCAGGGCATGACCGATTACCTGGTGATCGCCCTGCTGCATCACAGCGAAGGCGTGGCGGTGAACGATGCGCTGGACGTGACCGCCGCCAAGCACCTGGACCTGAGCCAGCTGCACCTGGCCGCACGCATCAACATCTCCGAGTGGCGCAACAACGCCAATTCCAAGCAGTACATATCGTTTATCAAGGGCAAGAATGGCAAGAAAGTCTCGGAATACTTCCGCGACTTTATCGGCTGCCAGGAAGGCGTCGACGGCCCCGGCGAAACCCGCACCCTGCTGAAAGCCTTCAGCGACTTCGTGGAAAGCGAAGACCTGCCAGAAGAACAAGCCCGCGAGAAGACCAAGACCTTGGTCAGCTACGCCGCAAACCAGGCCAAACAAGGTGAGCCCATCACCCTCGACGAGCTCTCCGGACTGATCGACGAAGAACGGCCTAAGGCCTTCTTTGACCATATCCGCAATAAGGATTACGGCATGGCCCCGGAATTCCCGGCGGACAAACGCACCCTCAGCCAGTTCCAGCGCTTTACCGGGCGCGCCGAAGGCCTATCAATCAGCTTTGAAGCTCACCTGCTCGGCTCGAAGATCGAGTACGACGAAAGCACTGACACCCTGGTGATCCGTAACCTGCCGACGCAGTTGACCGATCAACTCAAGCGCCGCAAGAACTAAGCATGAGCCGCCTGCCGGATAGCCTGCTGGATGCCTGCCGCTGTAATCCGGCAGCGCCCTTTGCCCAGGACCCGGCGCGCGATTTCGGCCTGGATAAGCAAACGGCCAAACTGGCTCTGACAGAACTGCGCCCCTGGCTCAACCAGCAACAGCGCATGCTCTGGGCCAACCGGCGTCATGCCCTGCTGCTGATCCTGCAAGGCACCGATTGCTCCGGCAAGGATGGCGTGATTCGCCGGGTGATCAGCAGCTTCGATCCCCAGGGTCTGCGTATCCACAGTTTTCAGAAACCCGATGCCTGCGAACAACGCCATGACTTTCTCTGGCGCTACCAGCGGCGTTTGCCAGGGCTGGGCCTGCTAGGGGTATTCAACCGCAGTTACTACGAAGGGCTGATCAGCGATCCGCTTGATGGCCTGTGCAGTGCTGCCGAACTCCCTGCGCGCCAGCAGGCAATTCAGAGCTTCGAGACGCAGCTGATCAGCCAGTCGATTCAGCCGCTGAAATGCTTTTTGCAGCTATCCCGAGATGAACAAAAGCACCGCCTGCAAGAGCGCCTGGAAAAACCTCATAAACGCTGGAAGCTGCACAGCAGCGACCTGCAGTCCTACCGCGAATTCGACCTGCGCCAACAGCGCTGGGCCGAACAACTAAGCGCCAGCCATAGCGTTGCTGCGCCCTGGTATATGATTCCGGCGGATCATCGCTGGCTGCGCGATTGGTTAGTGGCCAGTCTGCTGGCCCGCGAGCTGGAACGGCTAAAACTGGACTGGCCGGATACCCCGCCGCCGTTCAGTCTGGAAGACTTGCAGCGCTGTTAGCCCACGATTCACCAGACCCTCAACCCAACAAGGCAAAGGAACGCCCATGAAGAAAGTCATCCTGCTGCTCAGCGCCCTGGCACTGTTCCAGCACTGGGACACGCTGCAGCGCTGGTTTCAACCGCCGCTGGCTGATCGACCAGGCGAAGTGGTGTTGTATGCCACGCAATGGTGCGGCTATTGCGCGAAAACCCGTGAGCAACTGGCGCAGGACCAGATTGCCTACCGGGAAATCGATATCGAGAAAGACCCAGCCGGCCAGGCCACCTTCAAGGCCCTAGGTGGGCGCGGCGTGCCCTTGCTGGATATCAAGGGCACGCTGATTCACGGTTACGATCCGCAGGCGATGCGCGCTGCCTACTGAAAAGCCAGCGCGCAGTAGGTCGTAACCTGGTGCTTACAGCGCCTTGATGGCAAAACCGAGTCGCGGGAAGTGCACATGCACGGTACCGGCACGATCATCCTCGCGGCGCAGGATCAGTTCTTCAGCGCCAGCGAACACGAGCTCACCCTCTACCGGGTCGACACCGTAATCGGTGGCGGCAATCTGCACCCGCTGACCGACCGTGAGGCCGTTGGGTTCCACGAACGGCTCGTCCGGCAGAGCCGCCGGCGTCGCCGCACGGGCGATGGCAATAGCATCTTCTGCACTCAGCGCACTGGACGCACCGTGACCGAAGCCCAGCACGCGGCCGAGCCAGGCGCTGACATGCGGATAGGCATCGACCAGCGGCGCGGTCACTGGGGTGCCTTTGAGGAACCACAGACAATGGGCCAGGGAGAAGTCAGCAATCGACGGCTCACCAAACAGGAAGTCGCCCGCCTCGCGCGCCAGTTGCTGCTCTACCCGCCCCATCAGCGACGGCCAGTTGTGCTTGGCCACCTCGACCGGTACACGCGTTGCGCTACCGCCACTGAACAGTCCGGCACGGTCTGCGACAAAGGCCTTGACCGCCTCAGGCGGCAGCTTGCCGAAACGCACGGCAACGGATTCCGGCTGAAACACCAGGCTCACCGCATGCTGAAAAATCTGCGAATCGACCCACTGAGCAAAGCTCGCCGCAACGAACTCCTGGCCTTCAGGGAACAGCGCAGGGGTTGCTTTCTCCGCGTCCAGGCGACGGGCAATCAGCGCAGTATCACAGTAGATATCGGCACCCACCTGCAGCACAGGAGTCTTGCGGTAGCCACCGGTCAGCGCCACTAGATCGGGCTTGGGCATGATTCGCGGAATATCCACCGAGCGCCAGGACAGCTGCTTGAAACCCAGCATCAGGCGCGCCTTCTCGGCAAACGGTGAGGCATCGTAATGGTGCAGGATCAACTCGTGCATGGCAGGCTCCGCAAAGGGTCAGGTAAACCCGCAGCTTACCCGCGCAAGCCGTGCCGGCCTACCCGCTTAGCCTGATGGCGCGTTATCAGCTACAGCGATAACAGGCGCGGCGGCCACCAGAGCTTCCTTGGCCAGCTTGCTCATGGCCTTGACCGCCCGTTCGCGACGCAGCGCATCGCCTTTGCCGGTACAGCTTTCGATATACACCAGCGCCTGCGCCGGACTGGAGTGGAAAAACCGCGCGCCTTTACCGCTCTGGTGCTTGGCAAAACGCTTGTGCGGATCGTCGCTAATGCCGCAGTACAACGCGCCATTGGCCGCCCGCACCAGATAGACAAACCAGGGCTTGCCGGCAGGTATTTCAGGCACAGAAGAGGAGTCAGGCATCAGTTAAATCGGCAGGCAATAAGCAAGGTTGCCGAGCTTAACGGCTCCTCTGGAAGGCAGCCAACCCTTTACCAGCCTGCTGGCGAATGGCGTTCTGCACAAACGGCGCCCAACCCAGCAGGCGACCTTTAAAGCCCAGCGCCTGGCTGGCCCAGCGCCACAGGTTGAAGTGATCACGGTGCTCGACGATCTTGCCATCGCGAAAGCGGAAGTTGGCCTCGATATGGTTGACCACCTGATTACCGGTCTGGCTGAAGGTATAGGTCGCTACCCAACGTGCCTTGCCAGAGTGATCATCCGCCGCCACGCCATCAAAGATCAGAGAAAAGCCCTGAGCCTTGGCGCAGAGCATGCGCCACATATCACTGGCAGCCGCGCCGCGCAGGTCGGTAAACACCGGGTCGCTGAACTGCACATCCTCGCTGTAACAGCTGGCCATGGTCTCGGCATCCAGCTGCTGGAAGGCCTGGTAGAAACGGGTGATCAGCTCGGCGTTGGGGTGGGTCATGGGGCGAACTCCGGTAGGGAACGTGCGAGCAGTATTGTCGTTAAATCGCCGCCGCGCGATTGGCGCAAAAGACAAATTTGTGTCAATAATCGCCAAAAGCCATCACGTCTGAGCACGTCATGCTGAAGATCGCCCTGTATGTCTGCCCGCAAACCGTGTGCTCCAGCCTGAGCATGGCCATGGATGCGTTTGTCCTGGCCAACCGCCTGGCCGAACAACGGCTGTTTGAACTACAGCGCGTCAGCCTGGACGGCAACGCAGTTGATCTGGGCTTTGCGCAGATTCAGGTCGACGGCGATCTGAGCCTGGCTGAAGAGGCCGACTTGATTCTGCTCGCCGCCAGCGGTAGCGCCATCGACACCACCCTGAGCGATAACGCCGCCCTGCTGCCCTGGCTGGCGCAACGCGCGCCCACCCAACAACTGGCCAGCCTGTGCAGCAGCGCCTTTCTGCTGGGCGCCGCCGGCGTGCTCGACGGTCGCCGCGCCACCACCCACTGGGCGCTGGCCAGCCAGTTCCGCCAGCGTTTCCCGCAGGTCAATCTGCAGATCGAGCAACTGGTCTGCGAAGATGGCCAGCTGCTCAGCTCCGGCGGGGCGCACGCCGGGCTTGATCTGTGTCTGCACCTGATCCGCCAGCATGCCGGTGACGCACTGGCGCAACAGGCAGCCAACACGTTGGTGTTCGACAGCCAGCGCGGCCAGCAGTCACGCTTTGCCCCGCTGCTGCCAGCGCCCAGCAAGGATTGCCAGCTCGCGTCCGTGTTGCAATGGCTACACCGTCATCACAGCGAAGCCATTGACCTCAACCGCCTGGCCGCTGAAGCCAACTGCTCATCGCGCACTTTGCTGCGCCGTTTCAAGGCCAGCACCGGGCTGACGCCCAATGACTACCTGCAACGCGTGCGCATCAGCGCCGCGCAGCGCGCCCTGCGCAGTCCGGCGTCGCTGGAGCAGATCGCCGAGCAGGTCGGTTATGCCGACCGCGCCACCTTTGCCAAGCTGTTCAAACAGCTCTGCGGGGAAAGCCCAGGGGCGTTTCGCAAGCGCTTACGTCAGGCCCACTGAACGTCGCTACCGCGTATCAAGATGCCGCGTCAGCGCTTGTCGAAAAATACCATAAAGTCCAAAATGGATTTAATTGTTTAATTCGTTGCGGAGCCGCCCATGTCGACCACCCCTTATGTGCTGGATAAAACCGCTGCCGAACAGCTGCTGGCCCAGGTCGATGTACACCAGGCCATGGTCACTATGTTCCGCGAGCTGGCCGCCGGTCACGCGATGCAGCCCGCGCAGCAGCTGGTGGAGTTCCCCAACGGGGCTGGCGACTTTATCAACTACCTGGGCGTACTCGCGGGGGCGGGTGTGTACGGGGTGAAAACCTCGCCCTATATCGTCCGCGAGCAAGGCCCGCTGATTACTGCGTGGACCCTGCTGATGTCGATGCAAAGCGGCCAGCCATTGCTGCTCTGCGATGCCGGCAGCCTGACCACCGCGCGCACCGCCGCCACTACCGCAGTGGCCGTGGATGCCCTGGCCGCGCCCCAGGCCAGCCGCCTGGCGGTAATCGGCAGCGGCGCCGTGGCCCAGGCCCATGTGCATTACGCCAAACAGCTGCGCCCCTGGCAGAGCATCCGTCTCTACTCGCCAGGTCTGGCCGGCAAAACCGGCGCGCAGCTACTCAAGCTGCAGCAACTCGACCCACGCATCCAGCTGTGCGCCAGCCAGGCAGACGCCATTCGCGATGCCGATGTGGTGATGCTCTGCACCTCATCGGCGAAACCGTTGCTCGATCCCGTCGAGCTGGATAAACCGGCGCTG
>DASRUM010000163.1:0-8464 GCA_035655415.1 Pseudomonas sp. | reverse complement strand
CGCTACGCCGACATCCTCCTGCCCGGCGCGCTGTGGGCCGAAGCCGAAGGGGTGATGATCAACTCCGAACGCAACCTGACCCTGATGCCGCAAGCCGTCGAGCCGCCCGGCGAGGCCATGGCCGACTGGCAGATCATCGCCAAGGTGGCCTGCGCCATGGGCTTTGCCGACGGCTTCAGCTACGAATCAGCCGAGCAGGTGTTCGAGGAGATCAAACGCTTCCACAACCGCAAAACCGGCTATGACCTGCGCGGCGCCAGCTACCCGCGCCTGCGCCAGACGCCGCTGCAATGGCCCTGCGCCAGTGAGGAGGGCGATGGGCGCATGCCGATTCGCTATCAAAACGACGGCATCAGCCAGACGCTGCACATTCGCGACGACGGCAGCACGCCGCGCCTGGCCTTTGCCACGCCCAGCGGCAAGGCGCAGTTCTTCCCGCGCCCGCATCTGGACCCGGCGGAAATGCCCGATGACGACTTCCCCTTTGTGCTCAACACCGGGCGCCTGCAGCACCAGTGGCACACCCTGACCAAGACCGGCAAGGTCACCACACTGAACAAGCTCAACCCCGGGCCCTTTATCGAGGTGCACCCGCAGGACGCCGCCGCCCTCGGCGTGCGCGACCGCGATCAGCTGGAAGTCCGCTCGCGGCGTGGCCATGCCGTGCTGCCGGTGCAGATCAGCGACCGCGTGCTGCCCGGCGGCTGTTTTGCGCCGTTCCACTGGAACGATGTGTACGGCGACAACCTGGCGATCAACGCGGTAACCAGCGACGCCATCGACCCCATCTCGCAGCAGCCGGAATTCAAGTTCTGCGCCGTCAGCCTGCGACGTGTCGAGCTGATCACCCATCAACGCCTCGACTCGCCCGCCGCCGAGGCAGTCGACAGCACTCGCCTATCTCACCCGCCCGAGGAACTCGCGATGTCGAGCATCGAAACCTTTGCGGCCCTGGTCGGCGTGGATTCCAGCGCGCCGCCACCCCTCAGCGAAAGCGAGCGCACCTATATGGCCGGCTATATCAGCGGCTTGCGCAGCAACCCCGGCGGCGGTGTACCCAGCCTGCCAAGCCAGGCGCCCCTGGCCGAGCCGACCCGTCTGTGGCTCGACGGCATGCTCGCCGGAATATTCAGCCGCGTCGCGCCAGCGGCACTGGCAACCAGCCCGGCGGTGACTCTGTTGTGGGCCTCACAAACCGGCAATGCCGAGGCGTTGGCCGAACGTCTGGCCGCGCACCTAAGCGAAGCTGGCATAGCCGTGGCGCTCAGCTGCATGGCCGATTACCCGCCGCAGCAACTGGCCAGCGCCGGCTCGGTGTTGCTGCTCAGCAGCACCTTCGGCGACGGCGATGCACCGGACAACGGCCAAGCCTTCTGGAGCGCGCTGAAAACCAGCGAGATGCGCCTGGAAAATCTGCGTTATGCGGTACTGGCGCTTGGCGACCCGAATTACGAGCAGTTCTGCCAGCATGGCAAAAACCTCGACCGCCGCCTGGCCGAACTCGGCGCCACGCCGCTAAGGCCCTGCCTGGATTGCGACAGCGACTTCGACGACGCAGCGGCGGCCTGGCTAAGCGAGCTGCTGCCGTTGCTGCGCCCGACTGAAAAAACAGTTCCTGCACATAGCGCAGCCGCAACGGAGCCCGTCAGCACACAGTTAGTCAGCAAGACCCAGCCGCTACCCGCGCGTCTGGCGCTGAACCTGCGCCTGAACGCAGCAGGCGCGAGCAAGGACACCCGCCAGTTCGCCTTCGCCCTGGGCGACTCCGGACTGGCCTACGAAGCGGGCGATGCCCTCGGCGTATGGCCGCG
This sequence comes from Pseudomonas sp., assembly GCA_035655415.1. GTDB lineage: Bacteria > Pseudomonadota > Gammaproteobacteria > Pseudomonadales > Pseudomonadaceae > Aquipseudomonas. The sequence continues at coordinate 6,653 of DASRUM010000163.1, read as the reverse complement.
CAACTGCCCGGAGCTGGTCGAGGAAGTACTCGAACTGGCGCGCCTGGACGGCGAGCAACTGGTCAACGTGGCCAAGGTCGGCGAGCTGCCGCTGCGCGAGGCGCTTAGCAGTCATTTCGAAATTGCCCGACCGAGCAACGAGGCCCTCGCCCTGGTCGCCGAACGCAGCACAAGCAACGAGCTGCGCAGCCTGCTTGGCGAGCGCAAGGCCGAGCTGAAGGACTGGCTGTGGGGCCGCCAACTGGCCGATGTGCTGCAAGCCTATCCGGCCGAACACACGGCTGGCGAGCTGCTGGGCAGCCTCAAGCGCCTGCAACCACGCCTGTATTCGATCTCCTCGAGCCCCAAGGCGCATGCCGGCGAAGTGCACCTGACCGTGTCCGCCGTGCGCTACGGCAAGCGCAAGGGCGTGGCCTCGACCTTTCTCGCCGACCGTGCGGATAACGCCGAGGTGCCTCTGTTTGTGCAGAGCAACAAATACTTCCGCGTGCCGCAAGATGGCGACGTGCCGATGATCATGATCGGCCCCGGCACCGGCGTGGCGCCGTTTCGCGGCTTCCTTCATGAGCGCCGCGCACGCGGCGATGCCGGCAAGAACTGGCTGTTCTTCGGCGAGCAGCATGCCGCCAGCGACTTCTACTACCGCGACGAGCTGACGGCGATGCAGCGCGACGGCCTGCTGACCAAACTCAGCCTGGCCTTCTCCCGTGATCAGGCGCAGAAGATCTACGTGCAGGATCGCATTCGCGAGCAGGGCGGCGAGCTCTGGCGCTGGCTGGAGGAGGGTGCGCAGCTGTATGTCTGCGGCGACGCCAGCCGGATGGCCAAGGATGTCGAGCAGGCGCTACGGGATGTAGCGCGCGAGCACGGTGGTTTGAGCGAGGAAAAAGCCGCCGAACATATCCGCCGTCTGGCCGAGCAGAAGCGTTACCTGCGTGATGTGTATTGAGTAGGGTGGATCACGCTTTATCGATCCACCATTGCGGTGGACGTGAAAAGCGACGTCCACCCTACGGGCTGAGCCAGGCTCTGCGACAGTTTCGTAGCCTGGATAAGCCGAGGGCGCAATCCGGGTATCACGGCATCACCTAGCCCCCTTTCCCGGATTACGCTGCGCTAATCCAGGCTACAGCTGAGCGTTAGCTCCGCCGCCAGACACTGGCCAGCCAGGGCTGCTGGTCACGCGGCAAGCCCGCCGGGCGGTAGTAATGCTGAAGCTCGCTAAAACCCGCGGCGTTAAGCAGCACTCGCCAGTTGGCCAGGTCGTGATAGGCGCCGTAGCGCTCGCCATTCCAGCCTTCCTGGTTGTCACCACGGGGGTTGGAGCTAAACAGCACGCCGCCGGGTTTAAGGGTGGCGTGCATTTGCTGCAGCACCCGTGGCAGTTCCTGGCGGGGAATATGAAACAGCGAGGCATTGGCGAACACCCCATCGAAGCGTTCAGGCGGTAGATCGAGGGCGAGAAAGTCCTGCTGCCAGGCTTCGCAGCCACTGTCTGCACGAGCCATTTCGACAAAGCGCGCGCAGCCGTCCAGGCCGACGGCGATGTGGCCCATGGCGCTAAAGGTGCGCAGATCGCGCCCCGGGCCGCAGCCGAAATCGAGAATCTGGTAGGGCGCAGTGGCCTGGATATGCGTGAGCAGGGCGGCGATATTCTGGCTGACATCGTGGTCGCGGGTACCGGCGCGAAAGTCTTCGGCGCAGTCCTGATAATGACGCAAAGTCAGCGCGCTGATCTGCGCCAATTCGTCAGCGCTCAATCCCACGGCCTCAGCCCTCGGCCAACAGGCTGCGCAGTTCGGCCAGCACCGGGGCGCTGGCCGGACGCACATCGCGCCACAGGGCGAAGGCTTCGGCGGCCTGCTCGACCAGCATGCCCAGGCCATCCAGGGTGCGCGCCGCGCCGTGCTCGGCGGCCCAGCGGTTAAAGGCGGTCAGCTGCTTGCCGTACATCATGTCGTAGCACTGGGTATGGCCGGGCTGGATCAGGCTTGGGGCAATCGGCGGCAACTCGCCGGCCAGGCTGGCCGAGGTGCCGTTGATGATCAGGTCCACCGGCGCGTCGATCCAGTCATAACCACTGGCAACCACCGGGCCCAGGTCGGCGAATTCGCGGGCCAGTTGCTCAGCCTTTTCCACCGTGCGGTTGGCAATCACCAGCGCCGCCGGTTGCTCGGCCAGTAGCGGCTCCAACACACCGCGCACCGCACCACCCGCGCCGAGCAGGAGAATACGTTTGCCCTTGAGGCTTACACCGGCATTCACCGTCAGATCACGCACCAGGCCGGCGCCGTCGGTGTTATCACCAAGCAGGCTGCCGTCGGCAAGCTTCTTCAGGGTATTTACCGCGCCAGCGCGCCGGGCGCGGGCGCTAAGCTGATCAGCGAGAGCAAACGCCTGCTCCTTGAACGGCACGGTGACATTCGCCCCCAAACCCTCGGCAAAGAACGCACGGGCAAATCCAGAGAAATCGTTCAGCGGCGCGAGCAGGGCTTCATAGCTCAACTGCTCGCCGGTCTGCTGAGCAAACAGACGATGGATCAGCGGTGATTTGCTGTGGCCAATGGGGTTGCCGAATACGCCGTAGCGGTCCATGAAAAATCCTGTATCGATTGAGCTTTTGTAGCCCGGATGAAATCCGGGGCGGTCGCTAGGATTCCCCGGATTGCATCCGGGCTACGCAATTAAGCCTTGGCCGAGAGCCAATCACGGTCGGTAAGGAAATACTCGGTCAGGCGCGCCTCTTCGCTGCCCGGCTCCGGCTTCCAGTCATAACCCCAGCGCACATGCGGCGGCAGCGACATCAGGATCGACTCGGTACGCCCGCCGGATTGCAAACCGAACAACGTGCCACGGTCGAACACCAGGTTGAACTCGACATAGCGGCCACGGCGGAAGGCCTGGAACTCACGCTCGCGCTCACCATAGGGGGTCAGCTTGCGGCGCTGCACGATAGGTAGATAGGCCGCGATATAGGCATCGCCGATGGCGCGCATAAAGGCGAAGCTGGTGTCGAAATCCCACTGATTGAGGTCATCGAAAAACAGCCCGCCAATGCCGCGCGGCTCGCCGCGGTGCTTGAGATGGAAGTAGCGATCACACCACTCCTTGAACTTCGGATAGACCTCAGCACCGAAGGGCGCGCAGGCGTCATGGGCGACTTGGTGCCAGTGCCGGCAGTCTTGTTCATTGCCGTAGTAAGGCGTCAGGTCGAAGCCGCCGCCGAACCACCAGACAGGCTCTTCGCCGGCTTTCTCGGCGCTGAAAAAACGCACGTTGGCGTGGGAGGTCGGCACATAGGGGTTTTCCGGGTGGATCACCAGCGACACGCCAAGGGCCTCGAAGCCGCGTCCGGCCAGTTCGGGTCGGTGCGCGCTGGCCGAAGGCGGCAGGCTGTCGCCAAACACGTGGGAGAAGTTCACCCCGCCCTTTTCGATCAGCGCACCGTTCTCCATCACCCGCGTGCGGCCGCCACCGCCGGCTGGCCGCTGCCAGGCATCCTCGAAGAACTCGGCACCGCCATCTTCGGCTTGCAGGGCAGTGCAGATACGGTCTTGCAGATCCAGCAGATAGGCTTTGACGGCCTCAGTACGGTCACTCACGGCGGCACCTTAGAAAGCGGGTAAGGCCAGGCGGCACGTGGCCGCGGGGAAAAATGGGCGGCCAGCATAACATCTGCCACCCCACGGCCGCAGTTGACGGCGGTCAAGGGAGACGATTGGATAACGGCACTTGTACGCCCCTGCGGGCATCATCCAGGCATTCAATCGCTGAGGAACCTGAAAATGGCCATGCGTATCCAGTTCAGCCGCCACGGCGGCCCGGAAGTTCTCGAATACACCGACTACAGCCCCGCCGCCCCAGGCCCTAATGAAGTGCGGGTGCAGAACCAGGCGATTGGTCTGAATTTTATCGATACCTATTTCCGCAGCGGTCTGTATGCGCCGCCTGCCCTGCCGTCCAGCCTGGGCACCGAGGGTGCGGGGATTGTTGAGGCGGTGGGCTCTGCAGTGAGCGGCTTTCAGGTGGGTGACCGCGTGGCCTATGCCACTGGACCGCTAGGCGCCTACAGCGAACTGCATGTGCTGCCGGCCGAGAAGCTGGTGAAACTGCCGGATGCAATCAGCTTCGAGCAAGCCGCCGCTGTGATGCTCAAGGGCCTGACGGTGCAATACCTACTGCGCCAGACTTATCCGCTGCAGGGCGGTGAAACCATTCTGTTTCATGCCGCCGCCGGTGGGGTTGGCTCTTTCGCCTGCCAATGGGCCAAGGCGCTTGGGGTCAAGCTGATCGGCACGGTCAGCTCGGCGGAAAAAGCCGCACGGGCCAAAGAGCAGGGCGCCTGGGCGGCCATCGACTACAGCCATGAAAACGTTGCCCAGCGCGTGCTGGAACTGACCGATGGCAAGAAGTGCCCGGTGGTCTACGACGGCGTCGGCAAAGACACCTGGGAAACCTCGCTGGACTGCGTCGCCCCCCGCGGCCTGCTGGTCAGCTTCGGTAATGCGTCTGGCGCCGTCACGGGCGTCAACCTGGGCATCCTGGCGCAGAAGGGCTCGCTGTTTGTCACCCGTCCGACCCTGGCCGGCTACGCCGACACGCCTTCCCGGCTGCAAAGCATGGCGGACGAACTGTTCGCCATGATCGCCAGCGGCCAGCTGCAGGTGGAGATCAGCAACCGCTATGCGCTCAAGGATGCGGCGCTGGCGCAAACCGCCCTGAGCGCGCGGCAGACCACCGGCTCGAGCATCCTGCTGCCCTAGCCGGTTAGACTGTGGTCAGGACGCCCTGACCACATCACCGCTGATCAGATCACGGATCAGGCTGGGGTTCTTGCGTCCGCCCAGAGCACCGCCCAAGACACAGTCGAGCTGACCGGGGAAATACTGCTCGACCCGCAGACGCGAACGCGCTGACGGGCGGCCAGCTGGGTTAGCCGAAGTCGACACCAGCGGCCCGGTCAGGCGACACAGCGCGCGCACCTGCGGATGATCGCTGACACGCAGGGCAACACTGTCGTGCTGGCCGCTAATCCATTCGGGCAGACGGTTCTGATGCGGCACCAGCCAGGTGTTGGGACCCGGCCAGCTGCCGGCCAACCGCGCTAGCCAGATTTCCGGCAGATCATCGAGAAGAAAGTCGAACTGTTCGATATCGGCGGCGACCAGAATCAGTCCCTTGTGCACGGGCCGCTCCTTCAACGCCAGCAAACGCTCCACCGCTTCGTCATGCCAAGGATCACAGCCCAACCCCCATACTGCTTCGGTCGGATAGGCAATTACTCCACCATTGCGCACCACCTGTGCGGCCTGCTGTATCTGCCAGTTGCTGACCATTCACTGCTCTCCGCTAAAGCTTGACGGGCAGTGTATCCAAGCTAAAGCGCGCGGCCCACCCAGCGGCCATTTTCGCATGCAACGCGGCCGTCCAGTTCCAGCTCGGTCAACGCAGCGAGCACTTCGGCTAGCGGCAAACCACTGGCTATCACCAAGGCTTCGCTGCTATGCGGCGCGGCATGCAGCAAGGTCAGTAATGGATGGTTAAGCAGTTCTGGTGTTCGCACTGTGCTAGCGGGTGGCTGCGCCTGCCAGCCGCGCAAGGCCTGCAGAATATCCTCGATACTTTCCACCAAGGTCGCACCTTCGCGAATCAACTGATGACAGCCACGGGCGCCGGGGTGATGGATAGAACCGGGAATCGCATAGACCTCACGTCCCTGCTCAGCCGCCAGGCGCGCGGTGATCAGCGAGCCGCTCGACGGACTGGCCTCCACCACCAGCACGCCCACGGAAAGACCACTGATGATGCGATTGCGCCGTGGGAAATTGCTCGCCTGGGGCGGCGAATCCAGCGGCAACTCGGAGACCAGTGCGCCACCACGGGCGACGATATCGGCGGCGAGTTTCTTGTGCCGCGCCGGATACAAACACTGCAAGCCAGTGCCGAGTACCGCCACCGTCTTGCCACCGGCATCCAGTGCGCCCTGATGAGCCGCGCCATCGATACCTAAAGCCAAACCGCTAGTAATCACAAAGCCGCCGCCGGCCAGGCTGCGAGCAAAGCTATGCGCCGTATCCAACCCAGGACGCGAGGCCCGTCGACTGCCGACCATGGCCAGTTGCGGGCGCTCCAGCAGGGCCGGGTCGCCGGCGACGAACAGCAATGGCGGGGCATCATTAAGCTCGGCCAGCAGACCCGGATAAATCGCGTCGTCCCACATCAGCAAGTGGTGGGATGAGGCGTCCAACCAGGCCAGGCTCTGGGCAGCGCGCTCACGCACCTCGGCGCTGCGCCGCGCGTCATTGCAGGCCTGCGGCAAACCCAGAGAGCGCCAGGCACTGGCCGGCGCGCTAAGCGCGGCAGACGCACTGTCGAAGGCACTGAGGAGTTTACGAAAGCGCCGAGGTCCCAACTCCGGCAAGCAATGCAGGCGCAGACGGGCTTCCAGCTCAGCTGGGGAGACGGCAAGAGAAATAGCAGAGAGTTGCGACATACGGATCATCCTTGATCAGTCGCGCCGCGTGGGCGGCAGGAAATGCAGACGGGGAAAAAGCCCCGCATTTGCGGGGCTTTCGGTATTACGGGTTACGCACTTTGTCCATCAGCTCAAGCGAGCGAGAAGCTCCCAGCACCAGGCCATAGCTGAGCTTGTC
>DASRUM010000162.1:0-2904 GCA_035655415.1 Pseudomonas sp. | reverse complement strand
CACGCCAGCAAGGCAAAAAACACCACCTACCTCAAGAGTCGAGCAGTGCGCAGCACAGGCTCTGGGTGGCACACAACAAGAGATGAGGAGTACCCCTGTGGAAAGCGCTAAACAAGAACAACAGGCGACGCAGATGCAAGACCTGATCAAGCCCGGTCTGCTTGACCGCTTCTTCAAGCTGACCGAACACCGCACCACAATCAAAACCGAGCTGCTGGCGGGCCTGACGACTTTCGTCACTATGGCTTACATCATCTTCGTCAATCCCAACATCATGGCTTCGGCCGGCGTCGACCATGGCGCAGCGTTTGTTGCCACTTGCATCGGCGCGGCCATCGGCTGCTTCCTCATGGGTCTTTACGCCAACTGGCCAGTCGGCCTGGCACCCGGCATGGGTCTGAATGCCTTCTTCACCTACACCGTTGTCGGTGAAATGGGCTACAGCTGGCAGATCGCCCTCGGCGCTGTGTTTATCTCCGGCGTGCTGTTCATGATAATGAGCCTGTCACGCATCCGCGAGTGGCTGCTTAACAGCATCCCCATGAGCCTGCGCTTTGCCATGGGTGCGGGGGTGGGTTTGTTCCTCGGGCTGATCGGCCTGAAAACTGCTGGCATCGTCGTCGACAGCCCGGCCACTCTGCTGACCATGGGCTCGTTCGGTGAACCGAATGCAATCCTGGCTGCTGTGTGCTTCCTGCTGATTGCCGTGCTTAGCCATCGCAACGTGTTTGGCGCCATCCTATTCAGCATGCTTGGCGTCACCGCCATCGGCTGGGCCATGGGCCTGGTTGAATACAACGGCCTGGTTTCCATGCCGCCAAGCTTGGCACCGACCTTGATGGCACTGGATATCGCCGGCGCCTTCAACATTGCCATGATCAGCGTGATTCTGGCCTTCCTCTTCGTCAACATGTTCGACACCGCCGGCACCCTGATGGGCGTTGCCCATCGCGCCAACCTGGTGGATGAAGACGGCAAGATCCAGAACCTGTCCAAGGCTCTCAAGGCTGACAGTACCTCCAGCGTGGTTGGTGCCTTTGTCGGTTGCCCGCCTGTAACCAGTTATGTGGAAAGTGCTGCAGGCGTTGCTGCCGGTGGCCGTACTGGTCTGACGGCTGTTGCTGTGGGCGTGCTGTTTCTCTGTGCGATGTTCTTTGCCCCGCTGGCTGGGATGATCCCCGCCTACGCCACCGCTGGCGCGCTGATTTATGTAGCGATGCTGATGATGAGCGGCATGGCGCATATCGATTGGAAAGATCACACCGACACCATCCCGGCGATCGTCACCGTGGTCATGATGCCGCTGACCTTCTCCATCGCCAACGGTATTGCCCTGGGCTTCCTGACCTACGCGACGCTGAAACTGCTGACCGGTCAGCGCGACAAGGTATCGCTGAGCTTGTACGTTCTGTGCATTATCTTTATCGCCAAGTTCGCCTTCCTGTAATTGAAAACTACTGCGCTCGACTATGCAGCGTTGAAGTCAGGCTCAAAATGCTCATGTACAGTCGTACACTCCGCTTTTTCGCCTGACTTCGCCTTGCCTAGTCATCGCTCGCTACATTTTCAAAACAAAGGAACATGAACCAAGCAAGACCGAAGCCCTGACATGGCGTCAGGGCTTTTGCGCATCTGGAGAATCGCTAATGAGCCTGGAAACCTGGCTGTTGTTCGCAAGTGCTGCACTGGTGGTGATTCTGATCCCCGGGCCGCTGTCACTGTTGATGGTCAGCAACAGCCTGAACTATGGCCTGCGCCGCTCGGCCCCGGCCTTTATTGGTGGGGTGTCAGCCTCGATCTGCCTGTTGAGCGCCTCGGCACTCGGCCTTGGCGCGCTGCTACTGGCCTCGGAGCAGTTGTTCAGCCTGCTGAAGATTGTCGGCGCGCTTTACCTGTTTTACCTCGCCTGGCAAAGCTGGCAGGAATCGCGCAAAGCCGCCAAGCCGGTGACGGCCGAAGAGCAGCCGGTCAATCCGAGCTTTCGCGCCATGTTCTGGAAGGCCTTCGGCCTGGGCGCCAGTAACCCCAAGGACATTCTGTTCTTCGCCGCCTTCCTTCCGCAGTTCATCAACGCCGAGCGGCCCATGCTTGGCCAGCTGCTGGTGATGATCGCCACCTGGGCAGTGCTGGACCTGGCCTGCAAACTGTTCTACGGCCTCAGCGCCCAGGGCGCTGCGCGTTACCTGCGCTCGGGCAAGGGCCAGGTGTGGTTCAACCGCATCAGCGCTGCCTTGTTTGGCGGGGCCGGTGCAGCTTCGCTGCTTAGCCGCTAAGCAGCGCAGTCAACACCATGTAGGAGCGGGCCATGCCCGCGATAGGCATATGCCGCAAAGCTTCGCGGGCATGGGACTGCGCGTCGCGCCCGCTCCTACTCCAGCGCTTGAAACCCGACAAATCGCGGGCAAAAAAAGCCCGCAGTGTGTACGGGCTAAGGACTCTTAAATTGAGTCAGAGGGTGACAAGCATTCGGTTCAGCTACCGCGGTAGGTGGAGTAGCTGTAAGGGGAAATCAGCAACGGCACGTGGTAATGCTCCTGCCCGGCATCGATGCCGAAGCGCAGCACCACAACATCGAGAAAGGCCTGCTCAGGCAAATTGACGCCGCGAGCGCGGTAGTAATCGCCGGCATGGAAGTGCAGCTGGTAAACCCCGCTACGATAATCGTCACCCTGCAGCACCGGCGCATCGCAACGGCCGTCGTGGTTGGTGACTACGCTATTGAGCAGCTCCATCTGAGCCCCTTCAACGCGATACAACTCAATCTTCAGTTCGCTGCCTGGGCAACCATGGGCGGCATCCAGTACGTGTGTGGTCAATCGTCCCATCGCTTATGGGCACCTGCGCAGATAAGCCTACGTAGACGCCGCACCTCCTCTACTTTTATTGAATTCGGCAGATTTATCA
>DASRUM010000161.1:0-3770 GCA_035655415.1 Pseudomonas sp. | reverse complement strand
CGATTGATGCCCATGATGCCTTTGGCTTCTAGGGCTTTCCACGTCTTGATCAGACCGAACATGGCATTAGTCCTTGAGGAAGGCTTTGAAGCGGAACAGTTCGGTCAGGCGGTAGCCACGGTAGCGACCCATCGCCAGCATAAAGCCCACCAGAATCATCAGTACGGCCGGGAAGGTGAAGATGAAGTAGTTCAGCTCCGGCACGCTCATCAGCAGGTGCGCCAGGGTTGCAGCGAACAGGGTGCCGATAGCCACTTTAAAGGCATGGCCACCGCCGCGCTCTTCCCAGGTGATCGACAGACGTTCGATAGTCATGGTCAGAATCACCATCGGGAACAATGCCACCGACAGACCGCGTTCAAGCCCCAGCTTGTGACTGAACAAACTGATGGCAGCGATCAATACCACGACGAAGGTCAGTACCACCGACAGGCGTGGCAGCATTTGCAGCTTCAGGTGCTCCAGGTAGGAGCGCAGCGACAGACCCAGGGCAGTGATGACGGTGAAGAACATAATGCCGTAGCCCAGTTGCATCTCGCGGAAGGCCAGGGCGATCAGTACCGGGGTGAAGGTGCCGAGTGTCTGCAGGCCGCCAAGGTTGCGCAGGATCAGAATCACCAGCACGCCGATGGGGATCATCACCATGATCATAAAGGTTTGCTGGGTCTGCAGTGGCAGGCCATACAGGCTGTATTCGAGGAAGTCGGCGTCGGTGTTTTCGTCGGTCAGCTTGGCCAGGCGAATGGCATTCATCTCGCTATTGTCGAGGCTGAAGCTGACTTGCGCCTGCTTGCCGCCTTCCAGCGTGACCAGGTTGTCATCACCGATCCACCAGACCAGGCGATCAGCCGGCAGGCCTTGTTCGCCGCTTTCCGGGTTGAAGTACAGCCAGTTCTCGCCGTTGAAGCTACGCAGCCACAACTCAGGACTTTGCTGGATATCGGCAGCCAGGCGAATGGTGTGCACGCGCTCCATCGGTACGTGGGCGATGGACAACAGCAATTCGATGGCTTTGGCTTTGTTTGGCGTTGAGGCATCGCCAGCCAGCAGCAGTTTGACGTTGTCGTCATTGCTGTTGTTAACGCGCTTGATGGTCTCACTGATAAAGGTTTCAACGTCCGCCGAGTGTTGGCGAATCGGTGCGAGCAGCGCTTCGGCGGCAATCTTCTCGGCGCCCTCAACCGGGATACTGTCGCGGAAGATCGGGCCCTTGGCCTTGGCTTGCTCACCGCTGTAGCGCTTGGTCAGCACCAGGCGGTAGTAGAGGGTCTGCTTGCCATTGGCGCGACGTGCGGACCAGGTGACTTTGCGGTTGCCGTCGGCGCGATTGATGCTCACGCCGTAATTATTCGAGATAAAGCTCTCATTCAGGCTGACGTAATCCTGGGCCAGCGGCGGCACGAACATCTGCAGCTTGACCGGTTCGCGTGGGCTGGCCTGGAACTCGACTTTGGCGTCGATGTTCCATAGATCATCAGTCTCGTCTTCGGTCATCGGGATGCCGAGGATAAAAATCTGATAGGCCGTAATCAGAATGCCCAGGCTCACTAGGAGTATGACCAGGACTTTCAGATGGAGGGTAAGAGAGCGCATGGGAGTTACTCGCCAAGGTTTGCGTCAGGGGCACAAGCAGGTTTGCCTGCTGCGTATTTAAGACTCGGGTCGACCAAGGCCGAAAACCGTTTAAGTGCTTCGGAGCCTATCAACAACGGGTATTGGAAAGCACTGCGGTCGGTCAAGTTCACTTCAATTGTGCGTAGGGCATTGCCCATGCAGACATCCATTTCGATCACTGGGCGTGCGGTATAGGTTTTTTCTTCCTGTGGATCATAGTCGCCCGCGCGGCGTTTGATCTTGCTGATGCGCGCCAGTGGGCGTTCGATCGGGCTGCTGTGCGCCTCGTCGATGGCCAGGTAGAAACGCACCCAAGTCTCGCCATCACGCTTGAAGCGTTTGATGTCGCGAGCACTGAGCGAAGCGGTCTTGGCGCCGGTGTCGAGCTTGGCGGCAAGCTTCAGATCGAGGTCGAATAGTCGGACGTATTCATTAAGCCCATAGACTGTCTTATCCGCGGCGAAACTCAGGCCGGGAGCAAGTAGCAGGCATAGCAAAAGGATGGAGGGCTTTAGTGTCATAAGTCCTGGGTATGGTGTTGATGATGGGTCAAGCAAATGCCGGTTGCGCATGTTGCAGTTGGCGCACCTGGGTTTGGAGTCTAGCAGGCAGTCAGAAATTCCTCTGCAAGCCTTAAGCGGGCAGCATTCTATCATGGGCTTTTTCAGTCAGGACAGGCGCTTATAGGCGTTTATGCAAGTAAGGTCGCGGCTGAGGGCGACTAAAGTAGCGCTGCATACTGTCAACAATATTATTGGTTTGTTTGACAGTAATGCTGTCTAGGCGTAATTTTTAGGCAATTAATTCGCACAGTGTCGACAATATGCTTGATGTAATTGAGCCCCTTGAGTCCAGTCAGGAAGACTCGGAAACCCTTTCCGAGCAGGTTTTCCGGCGTATTCAGGCAGCTATCGTCAAAGGCGAGATTGCTCCCGGCAGCAAGATTTCCGAGCCTGAGCTGGCGCGCACATACGGCATCAGCCGTGGCCCACTGCGCGAAGCGATCCATCGCCTGGAAGGCCAGCGTCTACTGGTTCGCGTGCCGCATATTGGCGCGCGGGTAGTCTCGCTTAGTCATGCCGAGCTGATCGAACTCTATGAAATCCGCGAGTCGCTGGAAGGCATGGCCTGTCGCCTGGCTGCCCAGCGCATGACCCAGGCGGAAATCGATGAGCTGCGTGCGGTACTCGACCTGCATGAGCAGGACGCCGCCTTCAAGGCTGGTGTCGGCTATTACCAGCAGGAAGGCGATTTCGACTTTCACTACCGGATTATCCAGGGCAGCGGCAACAAGACCCTGACCCAGATGCTCTGCGGCGAGCTCTACCAGCTGGTGCGCATGTATCGCCTGCAGTTCTCCGCCACACCCAATCGGCCGCACCAGGCGTTTGCCGAACACCACCGCATTCTCGATGCCATTGCCGAGCGTGACGGCGAGCTGGCCGAGCTGCTGATGCGCCGACACATCGGTGCCTCCAAACGCAATATCGAGCGCCATTACTCCATGAGCTCCGCTAACGCCATGAGCATGGGGCAGGGCGCGCATCCCAAGACAGCCAAAACCCGAGGTGAGTCATGAGCTTGAAGAGTCCAGGCCAGCGTTTCCGTGATGCCGTTGCCGAAGAGCATCCGCTGCAAGTTATTGGCGCGATCAACGCCAACCATGCGCTGCTGGCCAAGCGTGCCGGTTTCAAGGCGATCTATCTGTCTGGCGGCGGCGTAGCGGCGGGTTCGCTCGGCTTGCCGGACCTGGGCATTACCGGCTTGGACGATGTACTGACCGATGTGCGCCGCATCACTGACGTGTGCGATCTGCCGCTGCTGGTGGATGTCGACACTGGCTTTGGGGCTTCGGCGTTTAACGTCGCGCGCACGGTCAAATCAATGATCAAGTTCGGCGCGGCGGCGATTCATATTGAGGATCAGGTTGGCGCCAAGCGCTGCGGTCACCGTCCTAATAAAGAGATCGTGACCCAGCAGGAAATGGTCGACCGTATCAAAGCGGCCGTTGATGCGCGTACCGATGACAGCTTTGTGATCATGGCACGTACCGATGCGCTGGCGGTTGAAGGCCTGAATTCGGCATTGGACCGTGCTGCAGCCTGTGTTGAGGCTGGTGCCGACATGATCTTCCCGGAAGCCATCACCGAATTGGC
>DASRUM010000160.1:0-2032 GCA_035655415.1 Pseudomonas sp. | reverse complement strand
AACGTCGAGAAGGAAGAACAGGCGAGCCAGTTCGCCGCGGCGAACAACGCGGCGCTGGTGCGCATGCACTCGCCGACCCTGGGCCCGGCCGAGGCGCCGTTGGTGGTGGTCGAATTCCTCGACCCCGCCTGCGAAACCTGCGCGGCCTTCTATCCGCTGGTCAAGGAAATCCTGGCGGCGAACCCCGGGCGGATTCGCCTGGTGCTGCGCTATGCACCATTCCACCAGGGCTCGGACCAGGTCGTGGCGGCGCTGGAGGCGGCGCGCAAGCAGGGCAAGTTCTGGCCGGCGCTGGAGGCCCTGCTCAAGGCGCAGGCCGACTGGGCACCGCACCACCGGGCGGAAGTGGACCGAATATGGAAGCACCTCGAAGGCGCCGGCCTGAATCTGCAGCAACTGCGCAGCGACATGATGGCGCCGGAAATCATCCGCGTCATCGAGCAGGACCTGATCGATGCGCAAACCCTCAAGGTCAGCAAGACGCCGGACTTCTTCGTCAATGGCCAGCCGCTGCCGCGTTTCGGTTACGAGCCGCTGCAAGACCTGGTTGCCCAGGCGCTGGCCGCCAGCAAGCGCTAGTATCGCGAACCATTAATTACGAAACATAATGCCGCGCCATTTTCTGATCCGCATCCTGCCGAGTGAACGACCACGCGATGCCGCGCTGTTCGGCATTGCGGCGCTGCTGCCAAGCGTCGACCTCGGCGACCAGCGTAGTGCGGTCTGGCAAACGCCGGTCAAGACACTGGCGATCAAGGATACCGATTTCGATTTCAGCCATGTTGAGCCAGCTGGCGTGTTTTGGGGTGTAGTGAAAGGCAACGCGCCGCAGCAGCGCTTTCGCCTCCTTGACTCCAAGCACGTCCTCGAAGCACTTGCGGAAGTGGGTATTGAGGTTGTCCATGACCAGATGGACGCGGCGCGCCGTGCCATAGACCTGTTCGAGCAGATACTGGACGAAAGCCACGAAGTCGGTCTTGGCGCGGTGGTCGGTGACCACGACCGTTCGCCGTCCGCCCTTGGGTTCGACCGCCACAAACAGATTGCAGGTACCGGCACGCACATACTCGTAATCCTGCCGCACAGGCATTCCGGGACGGATGGGCAAAGGCGCGCGGGAGTCCTTGAGCAGTTGCTTGCTCTTCTCGTCCAAGCAAATAACAGGTTCCTTCGCCCGGAATGGACGCGCGTAGAGGTCGAGCAGATCGTACATCCGTTGTCGATACTCCTCTGTCAGTCGTCCGATGCACCACATCAGCTTGCGCCACGGCTTGATGCAGTTTTTTTTAGCAGCCGGCGAACGGTTTCGCGACTGATGGGCCCCACTCCGGCCTGTGCTTGTGCGGCTTGTTCCAGCAAGGCAAGCGTCCAGCGCTGGGCACCCGCAGGCGGTTCTGAGCAAGCCAAGGCAGCGACTTGCGCCTCGACATCGGTGTCGTATTTCCGTGGCTTACCCGGGCGTTCGACATCCTGCACCGCATATTCCACGCCGCCCTCCAGGTATGCAACTCGTGTTCGCCAGATGACCGTCCGCCCGACGCCGAGAACTGCCATGATCTGCGCCTCCGGGATACCCCGATCCAGCGCGGAAAGCACATGCGCTCGATTGACTTCCCGCGCGTGGTGCAAACCCTTTGCCCGGTATGACTCGATCAACTCGCGATCCTCATCGGTAAGATGCAATTCGGTCTGTCGCATGGCCAACTCCTCGTCTCGGGATGGATATGCGACAGCATAATACATGTATCGTTATTTATGTGTTCCAATACTAGGCCCGCTTCTAAGCGCTGGTTTTGGCCTTTACGGCCTCGGCAACCCCCCCAGGGATTCTGAGGGCAGGCTCACGCGACATGGAAAAATTGCGGCAATTGGAATCGTCTTGTCGTTAATAGGTACCTTTATTGCCATGAAGGTTACAGCCACCGCGGAATCGGCTAGAGCCAACCACCTTCAGCGTAGCGCGCTATACGCTGCTTTTTCGACGAAAGATGCACGCGTTAGGACTCGTTAAGAAACAACTTGAACATTATCG
>DASRUM010000159.1:0-10088 GCA_035655415.1 Pseudomonas sp. | reverse complement strand
GTCAGATGAGGAACGACACATGAGCAATATCCCCGCCGATCTGCGTTACGCCGCCAGCCACGAGTGGGCGCGCCTGGAAGCCGATGGCAGCGTTACCGTAGGCATTTCCGATCACGCGCAGGAAGCCCTGGGTGATGTGGTGTTTATCGAGCTGCCAGAAGTCGGCAAGAGCCTGAATGCCGGCCAGGAAGCTGGGGTGGTGGAGTCGGTCAAGGCCGCGTCCGACATCTATGCACCGATCTCCGGTGAAGTGATCGCCATCAACGAAGGCCTGGCCGACAGCCCGGAAAGCGTCAACAGCGATCCGTACGGCAGCTGGTTCTTCAAGCTCAAGCCAAGCGATGTTAGCGAGCTGGACAAGCTGCTCGATGCTGCTGCCTATAAGGCCACTGCCGACAGCGACGCATAAGGTTCATGGTTAAACGACAACGCCCCGCAATGCGGGGCGTTGTCGTTTACAGCGTTGGCGATCAGTCTGGTTGTGCGGCAACGACTTGCAACACCACGCCCTCCTGGCCCATCACACGTACAGATGTGCCGGCCGGCAGTTCCGGACCGCAGACAAGCCACAGCGAATCGCCGGCCTTGATCTTGCCGCGTCCGCCATTGATCGCTTCGTGCAGGACGAAGGTGCGGCCGACGAAT
This sequence comes from Pseudomonas sp., assembly GCA_035655415.1. Lineage (GTDB taxonomy): Bacteria > Pseudomonadota > Gammaproteobacteria > Pseudomonadales > Pseudomonadaceae > Aquipseudomonas. Next base: position 9,443 of record DASRUM010000159.1, on the reverse strand, counting down.
TCGCTGCCGCGCTGGTTCAGCCCCGGCTGGTCGGAAGGCTTGGCTGCACTACGCTGGCGCTGCCACCAGAACACTGCCGTGAGGATCGAGAGCAGGCCGAACAGGATGAACTGCGCAGCCCACGGCAGGTCCGGGAAGATAAAGGTCAGCAGGCCGACGCTGGCGGCGGCCAGGCCGATCCACAGCAGATAGCCACCGGCACCGAACACTTCGAGGATCAGCAGCAGGGTGCCGAACGCCAGCCAGTTCCAGTACGACAGGTGCTGTAAAAAGTCCCACATGGTTTAACCCTTCTTCTCGCCGAAGGTGGCTTTGACAATTTCGCTGATGCCGCCGACCGCACCGATCACCTGGCTGGCTTCCAGCGGCATCAGGATGACCTTGCTGTTGTTGGCGCTGGCCAGTTGGCCAAGGGCTTCGATGTATTTCTGCGCGACGAAGTAGTTGACCGCCTGCACGTTACCTTGGGCGATGGCTTCGGAAACCATGCGCGTGGCCTCGGCTTCTGCCTGGGCGGCACGTTCGCGCGCTTCGGCTTCGAGGAAAGCGGCCTGGCGTTGGCCTTCGGCCTTGAGGATATCGCCCTGTTTCTGCCCTTCGGCAGTCAGAATGGCGGCGGCGCGCAGGCCTTCGGCTTCGAGAATCTGTGCGCGTTTGATCCGTTCGGCTTTCATCTGCCCGGACATGGCGGCCATCAGGTCGGCGGGCGGGCTGATGTCCTTGATCTCGATACGGGTGATCTTGATGCCCCACGGCGCGGTTGCTTCATCGACGGTACGCAGCAGCTTTTCGTTGATCGCATCGCGCTGGCCGAGCATGGCGTCCAGTTCCATGGAGCCGAGCACGGTACGAATATTGGTCATCACCAGGTTGCGGATGGCGTGTTCGAGGTTGTTTACCTCGTATGCCGCCTGGGCCGAGTTGATGATCTGGAAGAAGCAGATGGCATCGATCTGCACGGTGGCGTTATCGGCGGTAATCACTTCCTGCGGCGGAATATCCAGCACGTTTTCCATCACGTTGAGCTTGCGGCCAACCTTGTCCATCACCGGCACGATGATGTTCAGGCCCGGCTTGAGCGTGTTGGTGTAGCGGCCGAAGCGCTCCACTGTCCATTCGAAGCCCTGCGGTACAACCTTGAAGCCCATAAAGACGATGGCGACGGCGAGGCCGACGAAGAGAAAAATGACGCTGCCGATTTCCATGTGGTGTAGTTCCTTGGCGGTTTTAGTCTGTGGTTTGGCTGTTCAGGTATCTAAGCACAGTTAGCGTTGGCGCGGCTGTCGATGCCGTTGCAGAGTGTGCCGATCAACGGTCATGGCTGCCGATCAGTGCACGCTTGGCGCCAGGGCTTTGATCAGGCGGGCGTCACGCGCATAGATGTCCGGGTAGTAGCGCAGGGCCCCGTCCTTGGTGGCCTCGACCGTCCAGTAGGCGATCAGCAGCGGCGCCGGATGTTGCAGACGGTATTGCTGCGTTTCGCCGCTGGCGATGCGCGTTTGCACGCTGCTCAGCTCATCCGGGGTGAGCAGCCAGGCGAGCAGGGTGTCGACGGCCTCGACCCGTATGCAGCCCGAGCTGAACGCACGCGGCGCCTTGCTGAACAGCTGCTGGCTGGGGGTGTCGTGCAGATATACCGCGAATGGATTATCGAAGCGCACGGCGACCCGGCCGAGTGGGTTATGGCTGCCGGCCGACTGGCGCAGGCGGATCGGTCCGGGGTTATCCCAATCGATGCTGTGAGGGTCGAGCAGGTTGCCGTCGCGGTCGAGCACGCTCATCTGCTGGCTTTCCAGGTAGCCGATGTCGTCGCGAATGGCTGGCAGTTTGTCTTCGCGCAGGATGGTTGGCGGCACGGTCCAGGTTGGATTGAGGGTCAGCCGCACGATGCTTGAGGCGAGCAGCGGCGTTTGCCGTTCGGCGCGGCCGACCTGGGTGCGGGTGCGCCACAGCAGCTGGTTATTGCGCCGTATCTGGATTTCGGCGGCCGCGACATTGATCAGCACTTCGGCCTCATCCATGGTGTCGGCCAGCCAGCGCAGGCGTTCGAGGTTGGCGCGCAGTTGCTCGCGGCGCATCTGTGGGCTGATATTCAGCTCGCTCAGGCTGGCGGGGCCGAGGATGCCATCCGGGTTGAGGCCATGATCGCGCTGAAAACTCTCTAGGGCGCTTTGCGTGGCTGGATCATAAGTGCTGCCCAGATCTTCTAGCGGTGCAGCCAGGTAGCCCTGGGCGATCAGGCGTTCGCGCAATTCGGGCAGCCGCGCATCCTTACCGCCGGGTTTGAGCTGTGGCCCGCTGGCCAGCGTCGCCCACTCCTGCAGCGGCTGCAGGCGTTGTTGCGCGTAAGCGTTACGCAGCCGCTGGTATTGCACGGTGGCCGGCCGCGCACTGACAAAGGCCGCGGCCGGCATATGCACATGCAGCAACGCCAGTGAGAGGGTCGCCAGTTGCGGGTCCGGGTTGGTTTGCCCTGGCGCTTGCCACAGCGGTTCCAGGCGCTGTTGCAGCAAGCGGCCGCGGCGCAAGTGCAGCAGGGCTTGCAGGTAGCTGTGGCTAGTCAGCAGTTCCGCGCAGTCGCGCTGCTCGGTGAAGCTTTCCGCAACCAAACTGGGCAGCCGATAGTCGTTTGGCTGCAGACCGTCATCGGCCAATTGGGCCAGCTGCTCGCGCAATTGCAGCAGCTGTTCGCTGTTCTGCCAGGCGGGTTGGCCGTCGCGTTGGGCATAAAAAGCCTGCAGTAGGCGCTGGGCATTCTCGTCTAGGCTTGTCGGTAATGGGCTGCAGCGCTGCGTCAACTGGGCCAGCAATGGGCGCAGATCGGCGCTGGTGGCGAAGAGCGCATCGGTGGCGTTGGCGACCAATGGCAGGGTGAGCAGGGCAGCGCTCAGGTAGAGTGTGCGTTTTTTGAACAATCAACTGCTCCATTCCATGGGCTAAAACAACTTGGCCGCAGCCAGTATAGGCGGGCGATGGTTGGATCTTGTGACAGGACGTCCGAAGGTACTAGAGGTATTTGCGCAATGTTTGGACGTCTTGGCAGGTTCTGCCTAATCGGGTTGTGGCTTGCTTATATGCCGTTTTCGGCGACCGCAGCCGAGCAGGATGGGCTGCTCAAGGATCTCACGCGGATTGCTCCCGGGCTTAATCAACAGGCACTGCGGCATGCCCTGGCGGCTATGCAGTGTGCGGTCAATCATGGCGCCGACCCTGCGCGCCGTCTGGCGGTGATCGATTATTCGCGGCCGTCTACCGAGCGACGCTTATGGATTTTCGATCTGCAGCGAAAGCGTTTGCTGTTGCGCGACTTTGTCGCCCATGGGCGCAAATCCGGGGATAACTTTGCCGAGGTGTTTTCCAATAGTCTGGGTAGCCATCAGACCAGTCTGGGCTTGTTCCGCACCGCGGAAAGCTACAGTGGCAAGCATGGCTATTCCCTGCGTATGGACGGCCTGGAGCCTGGGCTAAATGATCTGGCCCGTGAGCGCGCTATCGTCATTCATGGTGCCGATTATGTGAATCCGCTCTGGGTAGCGAAACAGGGTCGTATCGGCCGCAGTCTGGGTTGCCCAGCGGTGCGGCCGGAAGTGGCACGGATGGTGGTCGATCAGCTTAAGGGCGGGCAGTTTCTTTTCGCCTGGCACTCCAATCAACGCTTGATGCAGGCCTCTACCTATCTGGAGTGCAAGCCGCAGCGGGTGGCGAGCATCCTGGCGCGCCAGCAGCGGTTACCTCGCAGCTGAAATTTCGCGGGAAGGCTATTTCTGCTCGCTCTGCGGGGTGACCCGCAGCACTTCCTCAATGGTGGTCAGGCCGGCTGCGACTTTTTGCGCGCCGGACAGGCGCAGGCTGCGCATGCCTTCCTTGAAGGCATGCCGGCGCAGGGCAATCAGGTCGGTGTCGGCAGTGATCAGCGGCTTGATGCCGTCGTTCAACTGCATGATCTCGTACACTCCGGCGCGGCCGCGGTAGCCGGTGTCGCGGCACTCCAAACAGCCAACGGCCTTGTGCGCGCCGGTCGGGGCCGGTGAGCTCCAGGGTTTGGTCAGCGCTTGCCAGTCTTCGTCGACAATATCCACCGGCACCTTGCAGTGCGGGCACAGGGTGCGTACTAGGCGCTGGGCCATGACCCCGAGCAGGGTGGCTTTGAGCAGATAGTGCGGCACACCGAGCTCGAGCAGGCGGGTGATGGCGCTTGGCGCGTCGTTGGTGTGCAGGGTCGAGAGTACTAGGTGGCCAGTCAGCGCCGCCTGGATCGCCATCTCGGCGGTTTCCAGGTCGCGGATCTCGCCGACCATGATGATGTCCGGGTCCTGGCGCATCAGCGCGCGCACGCCGCTGGCGAAGGTCAGGTCGATATTGCTCTGCACCTGCATTTGGTTAAAGGCCGGCTCGATCATCTCGATTGGGTCTTCGATGGTGCACAGGTTGACCTCGCTAGTCGCCAGCTTCTTCAGCGTGGTGTACAGCGTGGTAGTTTTCCCCGAACCGGTGGGGCCTGTGACCAGAATGATGCCGTTGGGCTGACTGGTCATGTATTCCCAGCGGCGCAGGTCATCGTTGGAGAAACCCAATTGGTCGAAGCTTTTCAGTAACACTTCCGGGTCGAAAATCCGCATCACCATCTTTTCGCCAAACGCGGTGGGCAGGGTCGACAGGCGCAGCTCCACTTCGCCGCCGTCTGGGGTCTTGGTCTTGACCCGGCCGTCCTGGGGTTTGCGCTTTTCTGCAACATTCATCCGGCCCAGGCTTTTCAGGCGGCTGACGATGGCCATGGTTACCTGGGGCGGGAATTGGTAGACGGTGTGCAGCACGCCGTCGATACGAAAGCGCACGCTGCCCTGCTCGCGGCGCGGCTCAATATGAATATCGCTGGCGCGCTGGGTGAAGGCGTATTGGAACAACCAGTCAACGATATTGACGATATGCGCGTCGTTGGCGTCGGGCTCCTGATCCTGAGCGCCGAGGTTGAGCAGTTGTTCGAAGTTGCCCGCGCCGCTGACCTTCATGTCGCCGGCCGAGGCGCCGCTGACCGACTTGGCCAGGCGGTAGAACTCCACGGTAAAGCGTTGGATATCCGCAGGGCTGGCCACCACGCGCTTGATCGGGCGCTTGAGTACGTGGGTCAGGTTGGCTTCCCAGCTGTTTACCAGAGGCTCGCTGCTGGCGATGGTCACGCTGTCATTGTCCACCGCCACGGCAAGAATCTTGTGGCGTTGGGCGAAGGCGTAGGACATCAGCGGGGTGATGGCCGCGACATTGATCTTCAGTGGATCGATACGCAGAAAGGGCTGGCCGCATTGCTCCGCCAGCCAACTGGTCAATCCTTCCAGCTCAAGCTTTTTGCCTGGATTTTTCAGGTCATCGAGTTGCTGGGAGGCAAGAAATTCCAGCGGGTGCTGCTTATTGTTTACGGCGCTGCGGCGGATCGCCAGGCACTGTTCGGCATTGTCTTGGTCGGTTCGGCCTTGGGCGACTAGCTCACGCAGCAGGTCGCCAAGGTCAAGCTGGCGATCATGGGCGGACGAGACAAATGCGGACATAAAGTTCCCTGACGATCCTGAACACTAAACACTGCCGGCAGCATGACGCCAAGGACATGGGTTGTCTGCCGACTTGATCCATTTTTGCACAGCCGCTAGCTCTTGCCTCTCATGGTGTCAGGCACGTTTAAGCGTCTTCACTCCGTCGGCTGTGCCCAGCAGCAGCAGATCGGCCGGGCGGGCAGCGAACAGGCCATTGGTGACCACGCCGACGATGGCGTTGATCTGGCTTTCCAGCTCGGCCGGGTTGGTGATCGACAGGTTGAACACATCGAGGATGATATTGCCGTTATCGGTCACCACGCCTTCGCGGTACACAGGGTCGCCGCCGAGTTTGACCAGTTGGCGGGCGACGTGGCTGCGCGCCATCGGGATCACTTCCACCGGCAGCGGGAAGGCACCCAGTACCGGTACCAGCTTGCTGGCGTCGGCGATGCAGATAAAGGTCTGAGCTACGGCAGCAACGATCTTCTCGCGGGTCAGGGCTGCGCCGCCGCCCTTGATCAGGTTGAGGTGCTCGTCGCTCTCATCGGCGCCGTCGACATAGAACTCCAGGTCGCTGACCGTATTCAGTTCATACACCGGAATGCCGTGGCCTTTGAGGCGTGCGGCGGTGGCTTCGGAGCTGGCGACGGCGCCGTCAAATTCCATCTTGTGCTTGGCCAGGGCATCGATAAAACAGTTGGCGGTGGAGCCAGTGCCGACTCCGATCACACTCTTGGCGTCGAGTTTGGGGAGAATAAAGTCGACGGCAGCCTGGGCGACGGCTTGCTTGAGTTGATCCTGGTTCATCATGGTGCCTGGCGTGGGAGTGAGGAAAGGCGCGAATTATAGCGCGGCTGGGCCGCCAGCGGACCTGAGGCGGGAAAACCCTGCGCGTTATGTGGTCGATCTGCGCAGCCCTGGGGTAGACTCGCGGACTCCCTCGAAAGCCGCCTGCGATCACGCCATGCTCGAACAGTACGTCAAGAAGATCCTCACCTCGCGCGTCTATGACGTGGCGGTGGAAACCCCGCTGCAAGCCGCCAACCAGCTTTCCGAGCGCCTGGGTAACCAGATTCTGCTCAAGCGCGAAGACCTGCAGCCGGTGTACTCGTTCAAGATTCGTGGAGCCTACAACAAATTGGCGCAGCTCTCGGCTGAAGAGCAGGCCCGTGGTGTGGTCACCGCCTCGGCCGGCAACCATGCCCAGGGCCTGGCACTGGCGGCCAAGGTGTTGGGGGTCAAGGCCACCATTGTGATGCCCAAAACCACGCCGGAGATCAAAGTTCAGGGCGTGCGTTCCCGTGGCGGCAAGGTGGTGCTGCACGGCGACAGCTTCCCCGAGGCGCTGGCCTATTCGCTGAAATTGGTGGATGAAAAGGGCTACATCTATATCCATCCTTACGATGATCCACACACCATCGCTGGCCAGGGCACCGTGGCCATGGAGATACTGCGTCAGCAGCCAGGCGCTATCGACGCGATCTTCGTGCCGGTTGGCGGCGGTGGCCTGATCGCCGGTATCGCGGCCTATGTGAAATACCTGCGTCCGGACATCAAGGTTATCGGTGTTGAACCGGACGACTCCAACTGCCTGCAAGCTGCCATGGCTGCAGGGGAGCGTGTGGTATTGCCGCAGGTCGGGCTGTTTGCCGATGGCGTGGCCGTGGCGCAAATCGGCGAGCACACCTTTGCCGTCTGCAAGGACTATGTCGACGAAGTGATCACCGTCAGCACCGACGAGATCTGCGCGGCGATCAAGGACATTTACGACGACACCCGCTCAATCACCGAGCCGGCCGGTGCGCTGAGCGTGGCCGGGATCAAAAAGTACGTGGAGCGTGAAGGTTGCAGCGGTCAGGTGCTGGTGGGCATCGACTCGGGTGCCAACGTCAACTTCGACCGTCTGCGCCACGTTGCTGAACGCGCCGAACTGGGCGAGAAGCGTGAAGCGATCATCGCCGTGACCATCCCCGAGCAACCGGGCAGCTTCAAGGCGTTCTGCGAAGCCATCGGCAAGCGGCAGATCACCGAGTTCAACTACCGCTATCACGAAGATAAGGAGGCGCACATCTTTGTCGGCGTGCAAACCCATCCGGAAAGCGACCCGCGTGCCGCGCTGGTTCAGGGTCTGCGCGACCAGGGCTTCCCGGTATTGGACCTGACTGACAACGAACTGGCCAAGTTGCATATCCGTCATATGGTCGGCGGTCATGCGGCAGCGGTGCCGGATGAGTGCGTTTACCGCTTCGAGTTTCCTGAGCGTCCGGGTGCATTGTTCAATTTCTTACAGAAATTAGGTGGGCGCTGGAACATCTCGATGTTCCACTATCGCAATCACGGCGCGGCCGATGGCCGCGTTGTTGCGGGTCTGCAAGTGCCGCAAGCGGAGCGTCATCTCGTGCCGGCGGCGCTGGAAGCCATCGGCTATCCCTATTGGGATGAGAGCGACAATCCGGCGTACAAACTCTTTCTTGGATAAGCCGGAAACCCGGTAGGACTGAAACAATGGAACATTACCCATTGCTGAAAATGCTGCACATGCTGCCCGGCATCCTCTTGCTGGTTGGGGTGCTGGTGCATCTGTTTATGCTATGGAAGGCCTCACGTGGTGGTGATGCCGCCATCTTGCAGCGCAAGCTTAAACGCACCCGCTTGATCAGCATGCCGGTTCTCGGCCTGCTGGCCCTGAGTCTGCCGGTAACCGGCTGGTTGCTGGTTGACCTTATCGGTTTGCCGCTGAGCCAAACCTGGCTGCTGCTCAGCAGCGTGCTGTTTGGCGTGCTGATGGTTGCCGGGTTGCTGCTGGCGGGCCGCCTGAGCGCCTGGCAAGCTCTGAATGGAGCTCCGGCATCTAAACGCCTGTTGGGTTTCTGCGCGGTGTATGCAGGGCTGATTGTGCTGCTGTTGCTGGTAATCATGGGCCTGATGGGGGCCAAGCCGGCCTGATCTGTACCCAAACAAAAACGCCGCCTGATCAGGCGGCGTTTTTATTTGCGGCGGATTTAGCGCAGCGATATAACCGGCCAGCCGCGCTTTTCCGCTTCGGCGCGCAGGTTTGGATCGGGGTCGACGGCGAAGGGATGAGTGACTTGCTCCAGCAGGGGCAGGTCGTTCATTGAGTCACTGTAGAAGTAACTGTCGTTGAGGTTAAGGCCGCTTTCCGCTAACCAGCGGTTAAGGCGGGTGACCTTGCCTTCCTTGAAGCACGGCACGTCGGTGGTGCGTCCGGTGTAGCGGCCGTCGGCCATTTCACATTCGGTGGCCAGCAGGGTGTCGACCCCAAGGCGCGCAGCAATCGGCGCGGTGACGAAGCGGTTGGTGGCGGTGATGATCAGCAGCTTGTCGCCGGCTTCGCGGTGCTCGGCGAGCAGCGCTTCACCTTTGGTAAGGATGATCGGCTCGACGCAGTCGCGCATAAACTCGCGGTGCCACTGCTCTAGCTGGGCCATTTCCGTGCGGCCGAGGATTTCCAGGCTGAAATTCAGGTAGTCGGTGATGTTCAGGCGGCCGGCCAGGTAGTCCTGATAGAAGTCATCGTTGCGCGCTTTGTAGGCGATGCCGTCGAGGATGCCGCGTTCACACAGGTAGTCGCCCCAGGCGTGATCGCTGTCGCCGCCGAGCAAGGTGTAGTCGAGATCGAATAAAGCCAAACGCACGGGAGCCCCTTTGATTGCCAGCCACGAAAGGCGGCCAGAATAACGGCTTTTATAAGGCTTTCCTATTACACGGGCCGCTCGCGTTGCTGCTGCCGCGGCCTTTGTGGAACAATGCCCGCATGTCTTAAATTCAGGCGTTTACGAGGTTGTGTGCCGTGATCGATTCCGATGGTTTTCGCCCGAATGTCGGCATCATTCTGACCAATGATGTCGGCCAGGTGCTGTGGGCGCGTCGGATAAACCAGGACGCTTGGCAGTT
>DASRUM010000158.1:0-52439 GCA_035655415.1 Pseudomonas sp. | reverse complement strand
ACCCGCAGGTTGTTCAGCGGATGCAGGTCGCAGGCGATATGCAGAGCCAGGGCGCGCACCTGAGCGCGCTGCGCCGGATTGCTGGGCAGCAGTGCCTGCGCCGGAAACACCTCGTCGATGTATTCGAGAATCGCCAGCGACTGGGCGATACGCACCCCGCCGTTGCCCTTATCCACCAACAAGGGCAGCAGCTCCTGCGGATTCAGCGCCTGATATTCGGCCGAATGCTGCTGGCCGCCGTCCTTGACCAGGTGCACCGGCACTTGTTGATAAGCCAGGCCCTTGAGGTTCAACGCGATGCGCACCCGGTAGACGGCGCTGGAGCGCCAGTAACCGTAGAGCGTCAACTCAGTGCTCATAGCGCTCTACCGCCTGATCGATGGCGCCAAAAAGGCTATGGCCGGCGGCGTCGAACATCTCGATGCGCACCCGGTCACCGAACTTGAGGAACGGGGTTTTCGCCTCGCCGCTCTCGATGATTTCCAGCATGCGCTTCTCTGCCAGGCAGGAAGAACCCGCGCTACGGTCGTAGTTCGACACGGTGCCGGAACCGATGATGGTGCCGCAGCCCAGCGGCCGGGTCTTGGCGGCGTGAGCCACCAGGGTTGGGAAGTTGAAGGTCATGTCCACGCCGGCATCCGGCTGACCGAACAGCGCTCCGTTGATATGCGAAACCAGCGGCCGATGCACCTTGCCATCGCGCCAGGTATCGCCCAGCTCATCCGGGGTAATCGCCACCGGCGAGAAGCTGGATGAGGGCTTGCTCTGGTAGAAACCGAAGCCCTTGGCCAGTTCGCCGGGAATCAGGTTACGCAGCGACACGTCGTTGACCAGCATCAGCAGCTGGATATGCGAGGCGGCCTCGGCGGCGGTTGCCCCCATCGGCACGTCATCGGTGATCACCGCGATCTCGGCTTCCAGGTCGATGCCCCAGGCCTCGTCGGCCATCTGGATCGGGCTGTGCGGTGGGATAAAGCAGTCGGCACCGCCCTGGTACATCAGCGGGTCATGCCAGAAGCTTTCCGGGATTTCGGCGCCACGCGCCTTGCGCACCAGCTCCACATGATTGACGTAGGCGCTGCCATCGGCCCAGTGATAGGCACGCGGCAATGGGCTGTGGCAGGCCGCCTGATCGAAGGCAAACGCTCCCTCTTCCAGGCCATCGTTCAAACGCTGATACACCGCCTCCAGCTTGGGCTTGGCCACCGCCCAGTTATCCAGCGCTCCCTGCAGGGTAACGGCAATCGCCGGGACTTCGGTGGCGCGACTTAGGTCGCGCGATACCACAACGAGCACGCCGTCACGGCCTTGATTCAGTGATGCGAGTTTCATCAGGATTCCTTGCCCGGCGCACGCCAGGAATTCACATATTCAGGAACATCCACGCCGGCGGCGGCTTCGCCGACTTCCAGGGCGCGGCGGGTATCGATCATCACCGCCACTTCATCGATAAAGGTCGCCGGATCGGTCTGCGCCTTTTTCAGCGCCTTGGGGTGCGGGCCGTGGGGGAAGCCGCACGGGTGCAGGGTGACCATGCCCTGCTCGATATTGTCGCGACTGAAGAAGTTGCCACGGTGGTAGAACAGCACTTCGTCGTAGTCATCGTTATTGTGATAGAACGGCACCTTCAGCGCGCCGGGGTCGCTTTCCACTGGGCGCGGGGTAAAGGTGCAGATCACAAAACCATTGGCGACAAAGGTGGTGTGCGCCGATGGCGGCAGGTGATAGCGGTGGCTCATCAGCGGGCGGATATCACGCCAGTTGAGACGCACCACGGTGTTGTCGCCATGCCAGCCGACCACATCCAGCGGGTTGTACGGGTAAGTCACGGTGCTGATCTGGGCACGCCGCTTGATGCGGATCTGCCAGGTGTTTTCATCCTGCTGCGCCTTGAAGGCATCATCGATGCGCGGATGATCGAGCACCGCCGGATCGAAGATCGCCTGCGGCCCAAGCAGGCCCTTGTCCGGCAGCTGATAGGCACCATCGGTGCTCTCGATCAGCAGCATAAAGGTCGGTTCACTGGCCTCGATGCGCCAGGCGGTGCCGCGCGGAATCAGCAGGTAATCGCCGTCGCGGTAGGTCAAATGACCGAAATCGCAATAGAAGTGCCCTGCTCCCTCATGAATAAACAGCAGGTCATCGCCATCGGCGTTGCGCACCAGATGACGCATGGCGCCGTGGGTTTTCCACACGCGCAGCTTCACATCGCTGTTATGCAGGGTCAGCGGTGCGGCCAGCGGACAATCACGCTCGCTGGAAATATCATTGAAGTTGAACGCGTGGGGGCGCAGCGGCCCCTGCCAGTCGATCCAGCCGGTCGGTGGATGCTTGTGGTGCAGGTGCGCCGTAGGGCCGAAAAAGCCCTCGCGGCCCATCTCGCGCTCATAAGTGCCCTCAGGAAAGTCGCAGTGCGCCTGGCGCGAACACTCGCCTTCACGCAGGGGAAAACTGATCCAGTTACGGCTCATGGCTTCACTCCTCGGAGATCACGCCGCGTTTGATCTGATCTTCCTCGATGGACTCGAACAGCGCCTTGAAGTTGCCCTCGCCAAAGCCCTGGTTGCCCTTGCGCTGGATGATCTCGAAGAAGATCGGGCCAATCACAGTATTGGTGAAAATCTGCAGCAGGATGCCGTCATCGCCCGACGTACCGACGCCCGGAGCTCCGTCGATCAGGATATTCAGCTCACGCAGCACATCGCTCGGCTCGCCATGCCCGGCCACACGGGTATCGACCTTGTCGTAGTAAGTGCCGGGGGTGACCATAAAATCCACGCCATTGGCGCGCAGCTGGCGCACGGTGGCGTAGATATCCTCGGTACTCAGGGCGATATGCTGGATGCCCTCACCCTGGTACTCGCGGATAAATTCCTCAATCTGCGACTTGTCGTCGGACGATTCGTTGATCGGGATGCGAATCTTGCCGCACGGCGCGGTCATGGCGCGTGACAGCAGGCCGGTGAGCTTGCCTTCGATATCGAAATAGCGGATCTCACGGAAGTTGGCGATGCGCTCGTAGAAGCCCGACCACACGTCCATCTGCCCACGTTTGACGTTGTGGGTCAGGTGATCCAGCTCTTTCAGGCCGACCGAATTGTCGTTCGGCGTGCGGCCTTCGATGTACTCGAAGTCGACGTCGTAGATGCTCTTGTCGCCGTAACGGTCCACCAGATACAGCAAGGAGCCGCCGATACCTTCCACGCAGGGAATATTCAGCTCGCCAAAGTTGGCGTGGCTGCCTACCAGTTTGGCGCCCTGGGACTCCACATAGGCGGCGGCCTGGGCGGCGTTCTGCACACGGAATGCCATGGCGCAGGCACTTGGGCCGTGCTTCAGACCGAACTCGCGCACGTGCCCAGTAGGGCTGCCGTTAAGCACGAAGTTGATGTCGTTCTGCTGGAACAGCCAGACCTCTTTCGAGCGGTGCTTGGCCGTTTCGGTGAAGCCCATGGCAGTGAACAGCTCACGCAGCTGCTGGATGCCTTCCGGGGTAGGCGCGGTGTATTCAACGAACTCGAAGCCGTCGGTACCGATAGGGTTGTGCTGTTCGATCTTGTTCACGGCGTTCATTGCGCCTCCTCGTTGTTGTTTTGATCAGCCGCTGCGTCAGCGGGATTGACCTCATAACAACCGAGCGCAGGCCCGCTAACAAGCCGGCCCAGAGCGCCCTGCCCCAGGCTTGGCCAAGGCTTTCGGCAAGTTTTTAATACAACTAGAGAAACAGCGGGAATGCTGGCCGAAAGCACTCGGCATGCGTAACGATAAATTTACAAAGCGGTCGATTTAACTGCCAGGTGCGAGGCCGCAGGGGCTCGCACCTATGTTGAAACCCACAGCAAATCGCGGGCATGGCCCGCTCCTACAGTCGGGGGTTTACCCGTAGGAGCGGGCCATGCCCGCGAAAAAAGTGTCGTGCTCACAAGGACCGTAGGGTGGATGACGTTTTTTCATCCACCAAAATCGTCAATGCTGCAGATGCCCATACAGCTTGGCGTACAGCCCACCTTCGGCAATCAACTCTTGGTGGCCGCCGTCTTCGGCGATGCTGCCGCCATCGAATACCAACACTCGATCCGCCTGCTTAACCGCACTCAGCCGGTGAGCGATGATCAGCGTGGTACGACCATGGAGGAATTGATTGAGCGCCTGGTGCAAGGCGTATTCGGTGGCGGCGTCCAGGGCCGAGGTGGCTTCATCAAGGATCACCACTTTCGGCTCGGCCAACACCATGCGGGCAATTGCCAAGCGCTGACGCTGACCGCCAGACAGACGCACGCCGGAGCGGCCAACAATACTGTCCAGGCCTTGCGGCAAGCCGCGAATGGTGTCGGCCAGCTGGGCAATTTCCAGGGCGCGCCAGCAGGCGTCATCGCCCCGTTCACGACCCATACACAGGTTGGCGCGCACCGTGTCGTTGAACAGCGCCGGATGCTGCAGCACCACCGCGACGTGTTCACGCACGCCTTCCAGACCGATTTCTTCCTGGCTGCTGCCACCAAAACGGATAGTCCCAGCCTGCGGCGTATACAGCCCGAGCAGCAGCTGCACCAGGGTGCTCTTGCCGCCGCCGCTGGCGCCGACGATGGCGACCTTCTCGCCTGGCGCGATGCTCAGGTTGAGTTGGTTAAGCACCGGCTCGTCGTTATAAGCGAAGGTCAGCCCGCTGACCTCAATACCGACGGTGTCGCGGCCCTTGAACGGGTCAACGCGGCCGGGGTACTGCGGCTCGTCCTTACGCGCCAGTAACTCGTTGATCCGCGTCAACGCACCACCGGCGGCGTAGAAGGCGTATTGCAAGCTGAGCAGTTGCTCGACCGGGCCGATCATAAACCACAGGTAGCTGAACACCGCGAGCATCTGGCCGATCGACAGATCCGAGAACAGCACGGTGAGCATGGCCGCCGCGCGGAACACGTCGATGCCAAACTGGAACAGCAGACCGCTGGCGCGATTCGACGCATCAGTCTTCCACTGCGAGGCGACGGCGTAGTCGCGCACTTCCTTGGCACGACCACCGAGGCGACCGAGGAAGAAGCCCTGACGGTTGCCGGCACGGATTTCCTGAATCGCTTCGAGGGTTTCGGTCAGCGCCTGGGTAAAGCGCGAGGTGCTGTCGTTTTCCAGCTTCTTCAGGTGTTTGACCCGTTTGCCCAACTGCACCGTGGCGTAGATCACCAGAGGGTTGAACAACAGGATCAGCAGCGCCAGCTGCCAGTGCATCCAGATCAGAATCGCCGAGGTGCCAGCCAGGGTCAGCACGGCCACCAGAAAGCGGCTAAGGGTTTCGCCGACAAACTTGTCCAGGGTATCGAGGTCGGTAACCAGGTGCGTGGTCACAGTGCCGCCGCCGAGGCTTTCGTACTCGCCAAGGGAGATCCGCTTGAGCCGTTCGATCAGGCGAATGCGGATGCGGTAGACGATGTCTTTCGACAAGCGGGCAAATAGCCGCGCCTGCAGCACGTTGAAGATCAGCGCACCGCCGCGCAGAAACAGGGTCAGCACCAGCATCAGGCCGATATAGCCGGCGGCGGTTTCCCAGTGCGCCGGCAGGAAGTTGTCCATCACCTTGAGCGCGGCGTCACCGTCGTTGAGCAACACCTCGTCGACCAGCAGCGGCAGCAGCAGCGGGATCGGCACGCTGCACAGGGTGGCCAGCACGGCGACCAGATTGGCCAGGATCAGGGCTTTTTTGTGGTGCAGGGCCAGCCGGCGGATTTCCGCCCAGCTCAGGCGATCAGGCATGGGCGGCGCGCTCCAGCCAGCGCGCCAGCAACGGCTGCAGCACCTCAAGCGGTTGGTAGCCGTTGGTCAGCAGGGCCATCTGGCCATTGCGTTCGGCAAGCAGGGTTGGGAAGCCAGCGATGCCCAGATCCTGCACCCAGCTGACATCGGCTGCAGTGGCGGCGCGTTGCGCGGCGCTGTCGAAAGCTTCGGCAAACACGATGCGCGGAATCCCGGCGCGCTCGGCCAACTCCACCAGCACACTGGCGCGAGTGACATTCACGCCCTGGGTATAGAACGCGCGCTGGATCAACTGTGCCAGCGGCCAGGCCAGCTCAGGAGCCAGGCTGCGCGCCGTAACCAATGCACGGCAGGCCGGCTCGGTGTCGTACACCAACCCCTCGGGCAGACCCTCGTTGAAGTTGAACAGCTGCCCGGTGCTGGCATTGACCGCCTGCCAGTAGCCCAGGTAGCGCACCCGCGCCGCCGCATCGATGGCCACGCCATCACGGCGCAAACCACCCAGCACTAGCTGCAGGCCAACGCCTGCAGCCGCGGCCTGCTCGGCGAGGGACTCGAGTACCGGGGCAAAGCCCCAGCACCATGAACACATCGGGTCCATCACATAGAGCAGGCGTGCTTGCATGCTTAAGCCTCGCGCGATTGTCGGGGGTTGTAGCCCAGCGGGTGCGGCTGATTGCGCGCCTTGGCCAGTTCGATCTGCCGTTGCCGCTCGCGGGCACCGGCGCGGGTCTTCTCCGGCAGCGAATCCCAGCAATGTGGGCAACTGACACCTGGGGTGTAGAACTCGGACTGACGATCTTCCACCGACACCGGCGTGCGGCAGGCGTGGCATTGGTCGTAATCGCCTTCAGTCAGGTCATGACGCACAGTAACCCGGTTATCGAAAACAAAGCAGTCGCCCTGCCACTTGGTCTCTTCCTGCGGCACTTCTTCGAGGTACTTGAGGATGCCGCCCTTGAGGTGGAAAACCTCCTCAAACCCTTCACCGAGCATATAGCTGGAGGCCTTTTCGCAGCGGATACCGCCGGTGCAGAACATCGCCACTTTCTTATGCTTGGCCGGATCGAAGTGCGCCTTGATGTACTCGGGAAACTCGCGAAACGACTTGGTTTTCGGGTCTACCGCGCCTTCGAAGGTACCAATCGATACTTCGTAATCGTTGCGCGTATCGATCAGCAGCACCTCGGGGTCGCTGATCAGCGCGTTCCAGTCCTTGGGTTCGACGTAAGTGCCGACCTTCTGGTTCGGGTCAACGCCGGGCACGCCCAGGGTGACGATTTCCTTCTTCAGCTTGACCTTGGTGCGATAGAACGGCTGCTCATCGCAATAGGATTCCTTGTGGTCGATATCGGCCAGGCGTGGGTCCAGGCCAAACCAGGCCATCAGGCCATCGATAGCGGCACGCGAGCCGGAGACGGTGCCGTTGATGCCCTCTTCGGCCAGCAGCAAGGTGCCTTTCACAGCGTTATCCAGCATGCATTGCAGCAGAGGCTCGCGCAGGGCGTGGAAGTCAGGCAGGGAAACGAATTTATACAGCGCGGCGACAACGATCTTGTCAGTCATAAGCAAACCCTTCAGTAGTCGCCCACGTAAAGGGCGGACCGGGATACACAAACAAAACCGCCGGCGCTAGGCCGGCGGGGTGCGCAGTTTACTGCCCTTGAGGGGAACCGTGTAGAGGCGAATTGCCTCAGAACCTGCTTACGATCTGCTGCGCGTCGGCCCTGCTGCGTTAAAAGCAGACTCGGATGCTCATGTACAACTCGTACACTCCGCTTCCTCGCCTGCTTTTGCCTAGCTGGTCTCTAGCTCGCGAGATCGTAAGCAGGTTCTCAGTGCCCGCCCTTGCAGGTCGGCGAAGCCGGAGCCACGCCCTGCTGCGACCACTCATCAGGCGTGTAGGTATGCAGCGCCAGGGCATGGATCTGGCCCATCAGCTCACCTACGGCGGCATAGACCTTCTGGTGGCGTTTGACCGCATTCAGGCCGGCGAACTGCTCGCTGACGATCACCGCCTTGTAATGGGTTTCCAGACCCCGGCTGTGCATATGGCTTTCATCCAACACATCGAGGTGCTGGGGCTGCAGGCTTGCCAGAGCGGCCTGCAGCAGATCGATCTTCGGCATCGGTACAGTCACTCAGGGCTTCTTCGGAGTCAGTTTGGTGGTCATTTCCGCCAACAGCTGGTTGACCTTGGGTACGGCGCCTTTGAGTTTGCCCTGGGTCAGCTGCGCCGACTGTGCGGTCAGCGTTGGCATTTTCTCCAGGACTTTCTTGCCCAGCGGCGACTCGTAGAAACGGATCAGGTCCTTCATTTCCTGCTCGTTGAAGTTGCTGGTGTAGAGTTTGACCATATCCGGCTTGAGCTTGTCCCAACCCACGGCCTGCTCAAGGGCTGCATTGGCCTGGGCCTGGTAGGTTTCCAGCACAGCCTTCTCGCTCTGCGGCGCATTGCTCTCGGCAAAACGCTGGGCAAACATTTGCTGTACCTGGGCATACACCGGTACAGCCAGCTTGTCGGCACGGGCCAGCAGCAGGAAACGCTCGGCGTCAGCGGCATGGCTTTTGGCATCGGCGAGTACCTGAGCACTACCGCACGTCAGTATTAGGGCAGCGCAAAAGGCAGGTAAACGAGACATGTACTACTCCTGGGGAAGGGAATGAGTCCTGTTGGACTCGATTATCGGCATTTTGTGCCCAAGCGCTGGTCACACTCAAGTAAGTGAGCCGCGTCGATCAACTCACACTACAACTGTGCACTGGCGCACTGCTTGCTAAAAGGCCAAAATGCCAGCACTTGCCGAGTAGACCAACGCCTGTGCATGCTCGACAAGGTAAATCATCTTCTGTTTCAGCGTGCCGCCGCCCACAAGGCGAGGCGCCAGCACACACATGGACGTGTCGATGAACAGTTTCACTCATCCAGAGCCTCTTGCCGCCATCGCGCTATGCGACAGCCACGGCCTGCTTAACCCGCAAGCCATCGGCTGGTCGCCCAGACCCATGGTCGATTGTGCGATACCCGGGCACTTCGGCCGGCGTAAACGCTGGAACCATTGGTGCATCACCACCCCGCAGTGGATGCTCTCGTTTACCCAGGCCGACCTCGACTACCTGGGTTACGCTGCCGCCTACTTCCTTGATCTGCAAAGCGGTCAAGCCGTCGCCTACAGCCAGTACCGCCTGTTCGGCCTTGGCTGCGACTTACCAGATCAACCGCAGTCCAGCCACGAATTCAACCACCCACGCCTGCAACTGCGTGTAGCTGAACACACCGGGCGCACGCGCATCACCATCAATGCGCCGGATATTGGCGGGCAACCGCTGCAGGTAGCTCTGGATATTCAGCGCCCTGCCCACCTGGACTCGGTCAATTTGGTCGCCCCGCTCGGCCCGCATAGCTTTCACGCCACCAGCCGCCAGCTGGGCCTGCCCTGCAGTGGCAGCGTGCAGCTGGGCAAACAGCATTACAGCTGCGTCACCGGGCAAAGTTTTGCCTCGCTGGATTTCGGCCGTGGCGTCTGGCCACTCAACAGCCACTGGACCCGCGCCGCCTTCGCCGCGCCCGGCGGTATTGCCGGCAACTTCGGCTCTGGCTGGACGGACCACAGCGGCCTATCCGAGAACACCCTGTGGTTTGGCGGCGAACTGCAGCACCTGGATACGCCCATCACCATTACCCAGGCACCACACAACCCGCTGGCGCCCTGGCAGCTGCGCAGCCCTGATGATGCCGTACAGCTGACCTTCACCCCACGCCAACGTCACCAGGCCTACCGCCGGCTTGGGCCGTTCTATGCCGATACGCAGCAGTGGTTCGGGCATTTCGAGGGTGTTCTGCGCGGTCCAGAAGGTGAGCGCGTGCCAGTCAACAACGCCCTCGGCTGGCTCGGTGAGACCCGCGCCCGCTGGTAGTTACCTGCGGCTATTGAACCTCTACTGATGCATAGCGACCTAAGCTGAGATACGCCGAGGCTGGCAATCGCCGGCCTGGCAGTCCGTTTGCTGCACGCGCAACCATCAGGAGAGCCGCCATGAGCCGCACTGAAACCGACAGCCTGGGCCCCATCGAAGTACCCGATGAGGCGTACTGGGGCGCGCAGACCCAGCGTTCACTGGTCAATTTCGCCATCGGCCAGGAACGTATGCCCTTGCCGGTGGTGCATGCCCTGGCGCTAATCAAGAAGGCCGCCGCGCGGGTCAATCAGCGTATCGGCGAAGTGCCGGCCGACCTCGCCCGACTGATCGAGCAGGCCGCCAATGAGGTGCTGGCCGGTCAGCACGATGAACAATTCCCCCTGGTGGTCTGGCAGACCGGCAGCGGCACGCAAAGCAATATGAACGTCAATGAAGTAATCGCTGGACGCGCCAATGAACTGGCCGGCAACGGCCGTGGCGGCAAGACGCCGGTGCACCCCAACGACCATGTCAATCGCGCGCAAAGCTCTAACGACAGCTTCCCCACCGCCATGCATATCGCCGCCGTGCAGGCCGTGCAACAGCAACTGCTACCGGCCGTACGTGAACTGCGCGACGGTTTGCAGGAGCAGGCCGAGCGCCATGCGCGGCTGGTCAAGACCGGGCGCACACACATGATGGACGCCACACCGATGACCTTCGGCCAGGAGCTATCGGCCTTTGTCGCACAGCTGGGCTACGCCGAGCGGGCCGTCCAGGCTGTCCTGCCGGCAGTCTGCGAACTGGCCCAAGGCGGCACGGCAGTAGGCACCGGATTGAACTCGCCGCAGGGCTTTGCCGACGCCATGGCCGCCGAACTGGCCGCTTTAAGTGGCCTGCCGCTGGTCAGCGCGCCGAACAAATTTGCCGCCCTGTCCGGCCACGAGCCGCTGGTGGCGCTATCAGGCGCCTTGAAAACCCTCGCGGTCGCCCTTATGAAGCTTGCCAATGACCTGCGTTTACTGGGCTCCGGCCCGCGCGCAGGCTTTGCCGAGGTGCGCTTGCCAGCCAATGAGCCGGGCAGCTCGATCATGCCGGGCAAGGTCAACCCTACTCAATGCGAGGCGCTGTCGATGCTGGCCTGCCAGGTTCTCGGTAACGACACCACGATTGCCTTTGCCGCGAGCCAGGGGCATCTGCAGCTCAACGTGTTCAAGCCGGTGATCATTCACAACCTGCTGCAATCGATACGCTTACTCGCAGACGGCTGCCATAACTTCCAGCAGCATTGCGTAGCTGGCCTGCAACCCGATGCGGCGAAAATGGCCGAGCACCTGGAGCGCGGCCTGATGCTGGTGACCGCGCTAAACCTGCATATCGGCTATGACAAAGCCGCACAGATCGCCAAAAAGGCCTACGAGGATGGCACCACCCTGCGTGAAGCAGCGCTGCAGCTGGGCTACCTGAGCAATGAACAATTCGACGCCTGGGTGCGTCCTGAAAACATGCTGGAGGCAGGACAACATGAGTGAAGCGGCAAAGAGCGGCGCAACGCCACTGGAAGGTGACGGCAAACGCATCCTGATGATTCTCGGCACGCCGAAGAACAGCAGCTTCTGTCATGCCCTCGGCGAAGCCTATGCCCAGGGCGCACGCAGCAAGGGGCATGTGGTACGCCAGCTGAAATTGGGCGAGATGAGTTATGACCCGGTGCTACGCGACGGTTACGAGCAGAGCCAAACCCTGGAACCCGACCTGCTGGAAGCGCAGCGGCAGATCCACTGGGCCGAGCATCTGGTATTCGTCTACCCGGTCTGGTGGGGCGGCATTCCCGCGCTGCTCAAAGGCTTTTTTGACCGCACCTTTCTGCCCGGCTTTGCCTTCAAGTACCGCAACCGCTCGCAACTCTGGGACAAGCTGCTGACTGGGCGCACTGCCGACCTGCTGGTGACCATGGACACGCCGCCCTGGTACTTCCGCTGGATCTACGGCGCGCCTGGGCATCGGCAGATGACTCGCACCATTCTCGGCTTCAGCGGCATCAAAACCCGCCGCCTGGCCGAATTCGCGCCGGTACGCCCTTCATCCGAAGAGCAGCGCCAGAGCTGGCTACGCCGCGCCGAAGCACTGGGTGTGCGCGCCTGAGAACCGGCTAACGCTCTGCAGCGTTAAAAACCGGCACAGCCACAGCTCCGTGCCGCGACACCGGGCACTGTACTGATGGCCACGCGACACAAAGCCACGGTTCTGGCGTCAAAAAATATTAAATTCAGGAAAAAGACGCCGAATTTCGGCAAAAACGACCATTTGTCGTTATTTCATGCAGCCAGAAAAACGCCGTTTAGACTGACCTCAGCAGCTCATTTTGCGGGAGGTTTATTTATGTTCGGCCAACGCCATATCGACCATAACCCCGGCACCCACTACCGCAGCGAACGCGTTAGCGCGGTCAACGGCCAATACTTCTTCTCCACCCGCGAGGGCACGTTGGAAGGGCCCTACTTCAACCGAACGGATGCCGAGCGCGAGATTGCCTTTTATATCCGCCGGATGATTCAGGCTAACGAGATCATCGAGAGCCGCGCGTTCTAAAACGCAAAACTCCAGCCAATAAAAAACCGCGAGTACTCGCGGTTTTTTATTGGCTGCCACTTATGGCGCCGCTGATCAGCGCACCGCTTCAAATAGCCCGGTCGCGCCCATGCCGCCGCCCACACACATGGTGACGATGCCGTAGCGCAGGTTGCGTCGCTGCAGCTCACGCACCAGGTGGCCGACCTGGCGCGAACCAGTCATGCCGAACGGATGGCCGATGGAGATTGAGCCGCCATTGACGTTGTACTTGGCGTTGTCGATTTCCAGACGATCGCGGGCATACAGACACTGCGAAGCAAACGCCTCGTTGAGTTCCCACAAATCGATATCGGCCACGCTTAAGCCCTTGGCCTTGAGCAGTTTTGGCACCGAGAATACCGGGCCGATGCCCATTTCATCTGGTTCGCAGCCAGCGGCAACGAAGCCGCGGAAGAACGCCAGCGGCTTGAGGCCTAGTTCGATGGCTTTTTCCAGGCTCATCACCAAGGTCATCGACGCGCCATCGGACAGCTGCGAGGCATTGCCAGCGGTGACCGAACCGTCGTCGGCAAACACCGGCTTAAGCGCGGCCAGGCTTTCCAGAGTGGTGTCGGCGCGGTTGCAGTCGTCGTGGGCGACGATGCCGTCGACGATGCTCTTCTCGCCCGTGGCTTTGTCTTCGACCTGGTACTTGACGTGCATCGGCACGATTTCATCGTCGAACAGGCCTTCGGCCTGAGCCCGTGCAGTGCGCTGCTGGCTCTGCAGGGCGTAGGCGTCCTGGGCTTCGCGGCTGACGTTGTAACGGCGGGCGACGATCTCGGCGGTCTGCCCCATGGGGTAATAGATACCCGGCACATCTTTTTGTAGTAGCGGGTTGAACAGGTTCTGCGTGTTCATGCTTTTCATGGTCATGGTGATCGACTCGACGCCGCCCGCCACGATCACATCACTGCAGCCGGACGCCACCTGGTTGGCGGCAATCGCAATGGCCTGCAGACCCGAGGAGCAGAAACGGTTGAGGGTCATACCAGCCACATTGGTGCCCAGGCCGGACAGTACCGCAACGTTGCGGCCGATGTTCATGCCCTGGGCGCCTTCATTGGAACCAGCGCCGACAATGCAATCATCCACCAGCGCTGGATCGATACCGGTGCGCGCCAACAGTGCATTGACGCAATGAGCCGCCATGTCGTCGGGACGGGTCAGATTGAACTTGCCACGGAAGGACTTGGCCAAACCAGTCCGTACGCTGTCAACGATCACCACTTCACGCATGTAGCACCTCATTGTTATTGGGTTCAGTTGCCAACAAGAATAAAGCCGGACAATCTCGCTCGGCGACGATCATTCATCAGCCGTATGCGCGACCATCCCGTGCCCATGCGCAGCCGCCGCTCAGCCCTTGGCGAAGGCCGCCTCAAGCGCCTGATTGATGGTGCGCAATACCTTGATCCGGGCAAAGCGTTTGTCATTGGCTTCCACCAACGTCCACGGGGCAATTTCGGTGCTGGTGCGGTCGACCATATCGCCCACCGCATCGCGGTATAGCGGCCACTTATCGCGGTTGCGCCAGTCTTCTTCGGTGATCTTGAAACGCTTGAAGGGAATCTGCTCGCGCGCCTTGAAGCGCTCCAGCTGGGTTTGCTGATCGATCGACAGCCAGAACTTCACCAGCACCACGCCGGCTTCACTGAGCTGCTCTTCGAAGTCATTGATTTCGCCATAGGCGCGCAGCCAGTCGCCTGTACTGCAAAAGCCCTCGACCCGCTCCACCAGCACCCGGCCATACCAGGAGCGATCAAACACGGTGAACTTGCCGCGCGGCGGGATATGCCGCCAGAAACGCCACAGATAGGGCTGCGCGCGCTCTTCTTCGGTTGGCGCGGCAACCGGGACGATGCGGTACTGACGCGGATCGAGCGCGCCGATCACCCGGCGAATCGCCCCGCCCTTACCCGCCGCATCATTGCCTTCGAACACCGCGATCAGCGAATGGCGGCGCATGCGCTTGTCACGCATCAGGCTGGACAGCCGCGCCTGCTCGATCACCAGTTGCTCGTTGTAGCTGTCCTTGTCCAATGCCTGGGTCATGTCCAG
Source organism: Pseudomonas sp. (assembly GCA_035655415.1). GTDB lineage: Bacteria > Pseudomonadota > Gammaproteobacteria > Pseudomonadales > Pseudomonadaceae > Aquipseudomonas. The sequence goes on along the minus strand of DASRUM010000158.1, from coordinate 38,120 downwards.
GCTGTCGATCAACCCACGCTCATCCAGGCTGGAGGTCAGCGGCGCGGCATGCGGATGTGGCAACGGCTGGCTTTGCGCCTTCAGCGCCGCTTGCAGGCCATCGAGCAGGATGCGCCCGACAGTCAGGCTGCGGTAATGCTCATCCACGCCCTCCACCACATACCAGGGCGCGTAATCACGACTGGTGCGGCGCAATACGCGCTCACCAACCCGCACGAACTTGTCGTAGGTTTTCGACTGCTGCCAATCCAAAGGGCTGATCCGCCAACTGTGCAGCGGGTCGTCCTGCAGCGCCTTGAGGCGCGCCTTCATCTGCTGCTTGGACAGATGAAACCAGAACTTGAAGATCAGCGTGCCTTCATCGCAGAGCATGCGCTCCAGCCCCAAGGTGCTGTCGATGGCTTGATCGAGTACGGCATTCTTGATCCGCCCGTGCACCCGCCCCTGCAGCATTTGGCTGTACCAGTTGCCGAAGAAGATGCCGATGCGCCCCTTGGGCGGCAATTGCCGCCAGTAGCGCCAGGCCGGCGGCCGCGCCAGCTCTTCATCAGTCTGCTGGTCGAAGGTATTGACCTGAATCAGCCGGGCATCCATCCACTCGTTGAGCAGTTTGACCGTCTCGCCCTTACCCGCGCCCTCGATGCCATCTATCAGGATAAGCACGGCAAAGCGTCCTTGCTGCTGCAACTCGTATTGCGCCTCCAGCAGCGCTTCGCGCAGTGCTGGGGCCTCGGCCTCATAGGTTTCTTTATCGATGCTGCGGCCGATCTCGGCGGATTCGAACATAGCCAACTCCCTGACAATATCGTTTGAGCCTAGCGGATCGGCAGTGGCTGTGGCCAAGCCGTTGTGCGATTCACTCAGCGCCGCGTGATCAACCCCTGCTTGGCCACGCGCGTCAGCTGGCGAACGGTTTCTTCCAGCTGCGCGGCGGCCGGCGCTTCAATCACCGCCATATCGAAGTGATTGCTGGCAAATCGCGCGAGAGACTCGCCGTCATGAACAAAGTTGATCAGAAAGGTCCGCGGCCCCGGCCAACGTTTGGGCCAGCCATCGAGGTAACGCAGCAAGGTTGGCTGGTGGCTGCCGCCAAGCAGAATTTTCGGATTGCGCAGGGTCAGCCCAGAGGTGATCGGGGCCAGACGAATAAGCGGTTGGGGACAGTGCATCGATATGTCTCCGCCTCATTGAGTCCGCTGGGCAGCGGTGAGAGGCGACACCGAACCAGCGCTTTAGCGGAATTTCGAAGCCTCCGAAGAGTGCTTCTTAGGGCGCTGCAATCAGCAGGTAACCCGGCGCCCCGCAAGTAGCTGTTTAAATCGGCGCATGGGTCAGCATCCTAGAGAAGCCCGCGCAAAGCTGTCAAGGCTCTATCCCGCGGCCCTATCCAACCACCCCAACCTTTGACTGGTGGCACCACTATTCGGCCGGCCAAACTGGCTTTTTGCCGCTGGCATACGAGCTGCTGGCCATTCATATGGGGTCTGTATCGAGGCCTGCGTCGTTTCACCCTGTAACAACCGCATGCCAGTGCGCGATTGCCGAACCAAGCACGACAGCCCCGCAGCGCCCGTGGCAGAGCCTTTCAAGCCCGGTGCGACTGGCTGGCATGCTTTCTGCCACTACCCTTGAGCTGATGTACGCGCCACGGGATGGGCGTTTTGGCTGCAGGGAGCGCCTTGAACTGCCCGATCAACCCTAGCGAGAGCACCAATGAACAACAATAAAACTCTGCTCGCCCTCTGCCTGGGCGCCGGCTTGCTGGCCTCTGGCAACACCCATGCTTTCTGGTTCGGCTCCTCCGGCTACACCCAGACCAAATACCCAGTCGTACTGGCCCACGGTATGCTCGGCTTCGACAGCCTCCTTGGTGTCGATTACTGGTATGGCATTCCTGCAGCGCTACGCCGCGACGGCGCCAGTGTGTACATCACTGAAGTCAGCCAGCTGAACACCTCTGAAGCCCGCGGCGAAGAACTGCTGGCCCAGGTGGAAGACATCGTCGCCATCAGCGGCAAGCCCAAGGTCAACCTGATCGGCCATAGCCATGGCGGGCCGACCATTCGCTATGTCGCCGCTGTCAGCCCCAACCTGATTGCTTCGGCCACCAGCGTCGGGGCCCCGCATAAAGGCTCGGCAACTGCCGATTTTATCCGTCAGGTGCCGCCAGGCTCGGCCGGGGAAACCTTGCTGGCCGGCATCGTCAACGGCCTCGGCACGTTGATCAACTTCCTCTCTGGCAGCTCCAGCACCAGCCCGCAGAACGCCCTGGGTTCCCTGGAATCACTTAACAGCCAAGGTGCAGCACGGTTTAACGCCAAGTTCCCGCAGGGCATTCCTACCAGCGCCTGCGGTGAAGGTGCCTACAGCGTCGGCGGCGTGCGCTACTACTCCTGGAGCGGCACCAGCCCGGTGACCAATATCATTGACCCGAGCGACCTGCTGCTGGGCGCCACCGCGCTGACCTTCAACGGTGAAGCCAACGATGGTCTGGTCGGTCGCTGCAGCTCGCGCATGGGCAAGGTGATCCGCGATAACTACCGGATGAACCACCTCGACGAGGTCAACCAGACCCTCGGTCTGACCAGCCTGTTCGAGACCGACCCGGTCACGGTCTATCGCCAGCACGCTAATCGCCTGAAAAACGACGGGCTGTAACAGCTTCGTCGGGGGCTGTTACAGCCCCCGGCGTTTCTTCTGCCTCGCCTCGCCAAACCCGCTTGAAGAGTGCCTGTGAAAAAACTTCTGTTGTTGTCCCCACTAGTATTCGCCGCCTGCCTGGCCCTCGCGCTGTACCTGCAACCCGTGGATATTCCCGCGCAGCTCGGCGCTGATACGCCGGCGCCTGCCGTCGAAAGCGCGGACTCAGCGCCCGCCAATCAAACCCAGCACAAGCCGAAGAACGCGGCTGATCCCTTGAAAACCCTGCCCGCCTCATTCGGCGGCACCACGGTGGATGGCGTCTTTCGCCTGGATGCCGATGGCAACCTGCTGATCAGCGAAGACATCCGGCGGATCTTCGATTATTTCCTCGCCGCAGTGGGTGAAGAGCCACTGCGTACCAGTGTCGAAAGGCTGCGCGCTTACATCGCCGCACAACTACCGGCCAATGCCCGGGAGCAAGCCCTGGCGCTGCTTAACCAGTACCTCGACTACAAACGCGAGCTGGTGCTGCTCGAACGTGATCTGCCGCAGATGGCCAACCTGGATGCCCTGCGTCAGCGTGAGGCCGCCGTACAGGCTTTGCGCGCGCGCATCTTCGATGCCCAGACCCAACAGGCGTTCTTTGCCCGCGAAGAGGCCTACAACCAGTTCACCCTGCAGCGCCTGGCGATTCTGCATAACAGCCAGCTGGACGATGCCGGCAAAGCCGCCGCCGTCGACCAACTGCGCAACAGCCTGCCTGCCGAGATGCAGGACACCGTGCTGCCGCAACTGCAGAACGAGCTGCGCCAGCAAACCGCGCAATTGCAAGCAGCCGGTGCCAAACCGGAGCAGATCCGCCAGCTGCGTCAGCAACTGGTCGGCGCCGAAGCCACCCAGCGCCTCGAAGTGCTCGACCAGCAGCGACAAACCTGGAAAAAGCGCATCGCCCAGTACAGCACTGAAAAAGCCGCCATCGAAAACAACACCGGCATGAGCGCCAGCGACAAACGTGCAGCCATTGCCCAACTGGCGGCGGAGAACTTCGATGAGCGTGAACAACTGCGCCTGGAGGCCGCCGAACAGTTGGCGACGCAGAACAAGCCCCAGCCCTGAAATGCAAAAAGCCCACCGAAGTGGGCTTTTTACTGGCTGCTGCCGAGTCGCTTAACCAGCGATGCGCTTGTCCAGCGACAGCTTGCCAGCGCCTTCAATCAGGATCGCTACGCTGATCGCCAAGAGTGCCAGGGCGAACTCATAACCGTTGTTGCTCATAAAGAAGCCGTTGGCCAGGTGCACAGTGGCAATCGCCACCACCATGGTCAGCGCCAGCACCGCTGCAGCTGGGCGCGCCAGCAGACCGATGATCAAGGCAATACCACCAAAGAACTCAGCGCTGCCGGCCATCAGTGCCAACAGATAGCCCGGCGCCAGACCGATGCTTTCCATCCACTGACCTACGCCTTCCAGGCCGTAACCGCCAAACCAGCCAAACAGCTTCTGCGCGCCGTGGGCGGCAAAGGTGATGCCGGCGATGATGCGCAGCACGGTCAGGCCATAGCCAGCTTGAGTTGCAACAACAGATTTGATCAGAGCGTTCATGTGCAGCAGTCCTTGTAGTGGGGAGTTGATGGGCGAAGATTAAACCAATTAATCAATAATTAAAGCGAATAAAATCGCTATAACACATCGAATAAATTAATAAATCGACATTCTCAACCTGCGCGCTAGGGCTCCAATAGATAGCGCTCGCGGTCATAAGCAAGGTAGTACTTATTCACGCTATTCACATAGCTGACCACGCCCATGCCCAGCTGCTCCATCGCCACCCGCTCCACCTGAAAGAACCATTGATTGGGGTTCAGGCCGCGCCTGCGCGCTTCCGCCCGTAGGCTCTGCACCCGTTGCGGGCCCATGTTGTAGCCGGCCAGGATAAAGGCCATGCGCTCACGCTCATTGAGCTGCGGGCTATTGAAGTAGTTGCGGCGAATCATTGCCAGGTACTTGGCGCTGGCCTGCACATTGTTATCCAGCACGCTGATATTGCTCACGCCAACGCTGCGTGCGGCCGCCGGGGTGATTTGCATCAGCCCGGTCGCGCCACCGGCCCCGCGCGCGGCGGGGTTAAGGGTGGACTCCTTGAAGGCCACGGCAGCCAAGGCCAGCCAGTCGAAATCATGTTGATTGGCGTAGCGCTGCAGCACCGGGCGGACTTTTTCCAGGCGCTGGCGTTCAGTGCGGCCCAGCGGGTAATGCACCTTGTACAACCGCCGGTAGACACGCTGGAACGCTGCATCCTGATCCGCTGGATCACGATAGCCCTTGAGAAAGCGGTCGATGCTTGCGCCGAGCATTGGCGTGTCGCGGCGCACGTACCAACGCATATCACCGTCGTTGGTCAATTGCAGGTGGCGATCCAGACGCAGCTTGGGCATCACCTTGGCCCAGCGCTCGGCAATCGGCTGCTCGACCGCCGTGACGCTGAAGATGCCGGCCTGGACCATTTCCAGCACGTCCTCGACTGCCAGGCTGGGGTCGACCCACTCGACAATAATCGGCGAACGCTTGCTGTCGATCAGCCGCTGATTGACCGCCCGCACCGCTTCCCCTGCCACGCTGCCCGCGGGCAAAGCCAGGCTCCGCCCGGAGAGCTGTTCGAGGTTCTGGTAACGACGGTTACCCTGTTTGGCGACGATGATCATCGGCACATTGCTGCGGATGGCCGCGCTGGCGCTGAGCTTGCTGCCGCGCGGCATATTCAGCAGCTCACCGGGAGCGACCAGATCGCCTTCACCACGCTGCAAGGCAGCCAGCAGCTGATCCTTGGCGCGAGGAATGATCTTCAGTTTGAGTGTGCGGCCATCACGCGAGTTGCGATTGAGGTGCTGCTCGAATGCGCGCATGCGCTGGTACTCGACGCCGATGCTCTGGCCTTTGACCTCGCCTGAGCTATTGCGGCTCTGATTGACCAGCACGCGCAATTCACCACTGTTGCGGATGCTCGCCAGGTCACGGGCGGCCTTGGGCTGCTCGACTTCCAGCGGGCCAGCCACGCGCGCCACCGCTGTGCAAGACAGCAGCAATAGGCAGCAGGTGAGCAGCACTCGCAACATCAAGGCTCCAGGGCAGAATCGACCGACAGATCAGCGCAGCGGCTCGTCTGAACAGGCTGCGTATAAGGCAACTGACCCCTCGCGCGGGGCGCGGAGGGTCGCACAGCCCGCTCATGGATGCTAGCCAGCAATCACACACAACATCACATTCAAGCTTTAAGTAGCTGTATTGGTTAGCTTTTAATCTATTAAAAAAGCTCTGCTATGCTGCCCAATCAATTCAGCAGGTAGCACCATGCAACTCATCGACATCGGCGTCAATCTGACTCACCCAAGCTTTGCCGAACAACGCGAAGCACTCCTCGCTCGCGCTTATGCGGCGGGCGTCCAGCAAATGCTGCTGACCGGCACCAGCCTGACGGAAAGTCAGCACGCTCTGGAGCTGTGCCGGCAGCTGGATGACCGCGCCGAGCATCTGTTCAGCACTGCCGGCATTCACCCCCACGATGCCAGCAGCTGGAACAGCGACAGCCATGCGCAGCTCAAGGCCCTGCTGGCCAATCCCAGAGTGCGCGCGGTGGGCGAATGTGGACTGGATTTCAATCGCGACTTCTCACCTCGCTCGCAACAGGAACTGGTGCTGGAGCAGCAACTGGCTTTGGCGGTGGAGCTGCAATTACCGGTGTTTCTGCATGAGCGCGATGCCGACGAGCGCCTGCTGGCGATCCTGCGGCATTTCCGCGACCAGCTGCCGGCGGCCGTGGTGCACTGCTTTACCGGGGAAAAGCGCGCACTGTTCAATTACCTGGATATGGACCTGCATATCGGCATCACCGGCTGGATCTGCGACGAGCGCCGTGGCAGTCACCTGCATCCACTGGTCAAGGAAATCCCCCGTGGCCGGCTGATGCTGGAAAGTGATGCGCCCTTCCTGTTGCCGCGTAGCCTTAGGCCGAAACCGAAGAGCGGCCGTAATGAACCGGCGTTTCTCGTTGAGGTGTTGCGTGAAGTGGCGCTGCACCGTGGTGAAACCGAGCAAGTACTGGCTGCACATACCAGCGCTGCGGCACAGGCCTTTTTCAAGCTACCCGCATTCAAGGGCACGGCCGAATGATCGCCGAGTAGCACAGTGAATGCTAGCTTGTTGATAAGGATCAATAGCGCCACAGTGGCGTTGACCGACACTACTGGCACTTTGCCAAGCCTTCACCTCACACAGAGACACCTGCATGGGCCATTGGATCAGCGACCTTTCCCTGAAGTACAAATTCTGGGCCGTAAATGCCGTGGCCTTCGTTACTACGCTGCTGCTGGTGCTCTATGCCCTGCAGCTGGAGCAGCAGGTGCATCACACCGCCGCCAAGCAGGCTGCGCAGCAGCAGGCACGCTTATTAAGCCAATGGCCGCAGGAGCAACCCCTGCCAAGCGCGAGCAACCTGCTGAGCGTTGCAGCCGGCCAGACTCCACGCTTGCCGGATAATCAGGGCAGCGCTCTGGCTAACGCCCGTGGTTGGGTCGATTTAAACGGTAGCGATGGGCTGATCGGCGCCGAAGTCATCGTTCGTGAAGACGGTCAGCACCTGGCAATTACAGCCTCCGCACCAAGCCTTTCCGAAGTGTTTTTCGACCGTGCGCCAAGCTATGCACTGGTTGTCGCGCTGTTGATGCTGCTGTTGCTGGCGGCCTCGCAGTTGCTGATTCGCTTTCTGCTCAGCCACCTCAACACCCTCAAGGACGTGATGCTGCAGGTGGAAAAAAGCGGTGACCTCAGTGCCCGCGTGCCACTGGACTGCAAGGATGAAGTGGGCCAGATGGCCAGCGCCTTCAATGCCATGCAGGCCGGTTACCAGCGCGTAGTCGGCATTGTCGCCCAGTCGGCAGCACAGCTGGATGAGGGTGCCGAACGCCTGGCCGGCAATATGCGCGATGTGCGCCAGGGCATGCTCGAACAGCAGAGCGAAACCGAACAGGCGGCCACGGCGATCAATGAAATGTCTGCCACCGTGCACCATATTGCCGAGCACACGGCTGATACCCGCGATCAGTCAAAAAACGCCGAACAGCTGGCGCGCAGCGGCCAGCAGGCGGTGAACCGCGTGAGCCTGTCGATTTCCGGGCTGTCCAGCGGCGTGCAGCAGACCGCGCAGATGATCGAACAGCTGGCGGTCGACAGCCAAAAGATCGGCGGCGTGGTCAGTGAGATTCACGGCATTGCCGAACAGACCAATCTACTCGCGTTGAACGCAGCGATTGAGGCCGCCCGAGCCGGCGAAATGGGTCGCGGTTTTGCCGTGGTGGCCGATGAAGTGCGCAACCTGGCCAAGCGCGTGCAGGACTCCACCGACGTGATCACCCAGATGATCAACACCCTGCAAAGCGGCACCCGTGATGCCGTGGACTTTATGCAGGACAGCTCGATCAAGGCCGATGAATGCGTCAAACAGGCCGGTGAAGCAGGTCAGGCGCTGGTGGCCATCACCGAATCCGTGGCGCTTATGCGGGAAAGTAATACGCAGATCGCTGTGGCGGCCGAACAGCAGAGCCAGGTGGCCGAAGAGATGAACCGCGCGGTGATCCGCATCCGCGACGTGACCGAACAGACCGTCGGCCAGACCGGTCAGTCGGCGATTACCAGTGCCGACCTGGCCAACCTGGCTGGCGAGCTAAACAAGGCGATTCGCCAGCTCAAGCTCTAGCCAAATACCGCCACGGTCTGTCGGCTGATCGCGAGTAATTCACCGGCCGGCGACCACAGCGCCGCCGCGACATGGCCGTAGCCATCACGGGCATGCTCGATCTGCGCGCGGTACAGGCACCAATCCAGCGTGCTCAGGTCGCTCATCGGCTGGACGAACTCGATGGTCCAGGTCAGTGAGCTGCCCGGCGCCGGTGCGCTCAAATGCGGCAACACCGCAGGCGGCCAAGCATCCACCAAGGCCAGTAGATGGGCCTCATTGGCCGCCTCAGCAACGCCTTGATCACGCAAGCGTACCCAGCCGCCCATCTCCCGTGATGGCGTGTTGGTAAAAGGCATGCCGCCAAACGCCCAGCGCATGGCCAAAAAACGGGTGAACTCCGGGGTGACGTTGGGGATATACGGCAGCTCTGGGCAATCCTCCACCGCCTTGGCCTGCGGCGCGGGATCGGCCTGCACGGCGATGCGCGACTCGCGCCCGGCACCAAAACTGCCCTGCACCAGGGTTACCACCTGACCATCCTGTATCGCCCGGCCCAGCACCTGGCTGACGGCCTTGCCTTCGCGCAGCACTTCCACTTCAAAGCGCACCGGCACATCCGGCGCGGCTGGGCCAACAAAGGTAATTGCCAGGGAGCGCGGCGGCCGCCCGCTCGGCACCTGAGCGCGCATGGCTTCGTACACCAGCGCCGTCACCAAGCCGCCAAAACTGGCGCGGCCCTGCCCCCACTGCGCGGGAATCATCACCGCCTGAGGGTTGTCGCGCACCGCCTGGAGTAATTCGGAAAAACCCATAACCACCTCGAACACTGAAGATGCGGGTGATCTTAGGGCAAAGGCGGCTATGGGTGACACGACATTTCGGCCAAACAAGCCGAAGGTATAACGACTTTTCCGCCAACTCAGCCGCTGCGAGCAAAACCCGCGATCAATGCCTGCAAGGCCAGATCGGCCTGCTGCTCGGCACTCTGCATCGCTTCACGCCAAGCCGGCATACAGGGCTGCAGATCCGCTTCGGCTTCCGCGCGCAGCAGCCACTGCCAGTGGTCGTGCCAATCGCCCAGCGCTGACTGCGCCTGTTTCAGCTGCATGCGCATACGCCCGGACAAATCGGCCAACTGCGGATAGGCCTCGGCGGCATAACGCAGGCGCTTGACCAGCAAGCGCAGGCGGTGACGGTCATGGGCAGGATCAAGCAGCGCCTGCGCCAGATGCTTGTGATCCTTGCGCAAGCGTTGCTTGATCAGCTTGTGCAGGCCACGCAGTTGCCCGTTGTTGGCCGCCTGACGCCACTGCTGCGGCCAGTCATCCAATGCATTGAGCAGATGCGCCAACGGCGCGCTGTCCAACAGCTGCAGGTAGCCCTGCTGCAAAAGAGGCAGGCGCGATTGCGCGGCGCTATCGAGCCCTTGCTGTTGCAGATAGCCTTGCAGCACCTCAAGGTCGCGTAGCGGACCGGTCAAGCGGCCCAGCTCGGCCGCACGCTGTTGCAAGTCCTCACAGACTGCGACCGAGGACAGCGGCCGCAGCAGGCTGCGCAATTGACGCAAGGCGATACGCAGATCGTGCAAGGCCTCATCGTCGGTGCCCGCTCGCAGCCGTTCACGACAGGCGAACAAGCGCATCTGAATACGCAGTACGTGTCGCGGCACCTCATCAATCAAGTCTTGCATCGCCTCACTCCTGTGAAATCGCTGCTCAGCTTATGCGCTTATTGAGCGGCCACAAGTGGCCAATGGTCGCTATGAGTCCAAACGGGTAAAACGCCAAGGCAACGCCCGGCGCAGCGCCTTCAAATGCTGACGTAATTGCAGGGCAGAAGGCTCCTGCCCTGCATAACGTTGCGCCTCGAAGGCCGCCGCAAAGTCGCCAATCGACTGCGCTTGGGTCGGCATCAACAGAGCTGCCCGCGTGGCATAGTCGCGCGGCCCTTCGCCGGGTTTACGTGGCACGCCATGACGCGCCAGCAACCCCTCGAAACGGCGGAACAAGCGCTGCTGCACATCGCGCTCACGCTGCCAAGGCTTGAACAGCCAGAGCGAAAGCAGACCGAGCAGCAGCGCCCCGCCACCGACCAGACCGATCACCAGCGACTGCGCATCCACCCGCCCCAACCAGCGCTGGAGAAACTCCAGCTGCTGCTGACTCTGGTAGCCCAACACCCAGCGTTGCCAGCCGTAATTGATATTGTCCCAGGCCAAGCGCAACTCATTCAGCCAGCTGAGGTTGCGATAGCGCAGCGGCGAGAAAGGCGAATCCTCAAGAAAGCTCTGCTCACCCGCCAGGGCCTCTTCCAAGCCCATGTCGATCCGTTCGGGCGCCACCTGAAACGTCGGGTCGACGCTGACCCAGCCCTGCCCCTCTTGCCAGTACTCGACCCAGGCATGGGCATCAAACTGACGCACCTGCACGTAGTTGCCCGCCGGGTTGAACTCGCCGCCCTGATAACCGGCCACCACCCGCGCCGGGATGCCCGCAGCACGCAGCACATAGGTCATGGCCCCGGCATAGTGGGCGCAGAAGCCGCTGCGGGTTTCGAACAGAAAATCATCAATATTGTTTACCCCCAATGTTGGCGGGGTCAGGGTGTAAGCAAAGGGCTCGCGGTTGAAGTGGCTAAGCAGCGCCTGCACCAGCTCCTCGGGCTGCGGATGCTCGCGCTTGAGCTGCTCAGCCCAGGCGCGGCTGCGCGGCTCGCCTTGATCCGGCAACTGTAAGGCACGGCGCTGGGCTGCCTGGGGCAGTTGCGGTTCGCGCAGCCCCTGTGGCCAAGAGGTAGCCTGATAGATCAGCGAGCGATCCACCGGTTGCCGACGCTGTAGACGGAAATCGCTCATCTGCCGGGCCTGTTCCAACGTGGTTTCCGCCACATCCAGGGCAAACAGCCAGCGCTGTGCACTGGGCTGCATCACGACGCTGTAACTCAGCGCCTCACCACGTTTCTGCCACTGCGCAGCGGGGCCAAGCTTGGCGTATTCGGATTGCGACCAGCGCCGTCCATCGAAGCGATCCAGGGTCAGCGCGCGCCAGTACAGCTCACTGCGCGGCGGGGTTTCACCATTGAAACTGGCGCGAAACGCCAGGGCTGCGGAGCGACTAAGATCGGCAATATCCGCCGGAGCCATACTGTCCGACAGGCCGGTAGTGGCTTTGTCATTCGGCACCGGCAAGGACCACAGCGGCCCCATGCGCGGGAAGAATACAAACAGCAGCAGCATCACCGGCAGCGCCTGCAGCAGCAGCCCGCCGGCCAGGCGCGCGGTCGGCCAGGGCTGAATGGCCAGGCTGCTCTGCTGCAGGCCAATCAAGGCTGCGAGCAAGGCGGTGACCGGCAGCAGGCTGTAGAAAGCCATCAACATGCTGTCATCGAACAGGTAAGCAGTGACCACCACAAAGAAGCCGAGAAAGATCAGCACCAGCGCATCACGCCGCGTGCGCATCTCCAGAAGTTTGAGCACAAAGGCGGCGATCAGCAGCACCACCCCGGCATCCAGACCGATCAGGCTGCCACGGGAAAGAAACACCCCAAGCGCCGCAGCCAGCATCAATCCACCCTTGGCCCAGGCATTCGGGTAGCGTGCGCGCATGCGGAAAATCTGAATGCGCCAGGCCGCGCTGCCCAGCCACAGGCCGATGATCCATAGCGGCAAATGCGTCAGGTGAGGAATGATCACCAGCACCTGCGCCACCAGCAACCAGGTCAGGCTGATCCGCGGGATCACGGCAATACGGCTCATGGCGCACGCCCGAACAGCGCCAGGGCGCGCAGGCAGGCGTCGCGGTGCAGCTCGCCGCTGTCGGCTCCCAGCACCAGGCCCGGCAGGCTCAGGGCAAACGGCTGCTGCCGCTCGGACAACTGCAATACCCAATGACAGAGCAACGACAGGCGAGTCTCCACATCGCCCGCCACTGCCTCGAAATCCAAGTACAGATCACGCCCAGTGATCGAGGCGAAATCCTTGACCAGCAAACCCTGGCCACGGGAATAGGCTTTCCAGTGCAGACGGCGTTTGGAATCACCCGGCTGGTAGGTTTTCAGTCCCTGATAATCGTCCACACCCTGGCCATGGGGTCGGCTGCCCTCCTCGTCCTGATCCTCACTGGCGCCGGCGGACAGCGGCAGATCACCCGGCAAGGGCCGTGGATAAACCAGCACACGCTGATCCAGATCGACCCAGCTCCAGGCCACCAGTATCCCCAAGGGGAAACGACTCTCGACCCGCAGCCGGCCGGGCCGCAACCAGCCGCGCTGCAACGCCGGTAGGTTTAACTGGCACTCGCTAACGCCTTCAGCTGGCACATCCAGCGTCTGCAATTCGGCCGGTGGCCAGCCCAGGCTGACGGCCTGATGGGGCCGCTGACTGCTTTCCAGGCGCACGCGAAAACCGGCGGGTTCTCCGACGAATACTGCCGGCGCACTGCCAGCCTTGAGGATCATCCCGGCCAGGTTGCGGTAAGTGTGCAGAATGGCCACGACGAACACCGAGGCCAGCAGAAAGGTCAGGCCATAGGCCAGGCTGTTCTGGTAATTGATCGCTGCCAGCAGCATCAACAGCAGCGCCAGCATAAAAGCCGCGCCAACCCGACTGGGGATGATAAAGATCCGCCGCTGATTGAGCCGTACGCTGGCAGCCGCAGGAATGCGCCGAGCCAGCCAACGGTTCCAGCGCGGTTTGAGCTGGGCGATCAAAGCGCCGGCACCTCACGCAGCAACCACTGCACCAGGCTGCCGGCACCATGCCCGGCGGGATCGGCGCGCTCGCGCAGGCGATGGCCGACTACCGAAGGCAGCACAGCCTGCACATCTTCTGGAATCACATAATCGCGCCCAGCGAGGAAGGCCCAGGCCCGCGCCGCTGCCAGCAGCGCCAGGCTGGCCCGTGGCGACAGGCCCCAGGCGAACTGCGGTTGGGTGCGGGTGGCATCGACCAGGCGCAACACATAGTCGATCAACGCATCGCTGGCACGCACCTTCGGTACTTCGGCCTGCAGCAGGGCCAGTTCAGCGTGATCGAGCAGTGCCGGCAACGTTGGCAATAGCGAGCGCCGCGAGTCACCCAGCAGCAGGGCCTTTTCCGCGGCCTTACCCGGATAACCGAGCGACAGACGCATCAAAAAACGATCCAGCTGCGACTCAGGCAAGGCGAAGGTGCCGCCCTGGCTGACCGGGTTCTGCGTGGCGATTACAAAGAACGGCTCGGGCAAAGGCCGGGTCGCGCCTTCGATGGTCACCTGGCCTTCTTCCATGGCTTCGAGCAGCGCACTCTGGCTTTTCGGCGTGGCTCGGTTGATCTCATCAGCCAGCACCAGCTCGGCGAAGATCGGCCCTGGGTGGAAGATAAACTGCCCGGTGTCCTTGTCGAACACCGAGGTGCCGAGGATGTCACCAGGCAGCAGATCGGAGGTGAACTGGATGCGCTGAAAACTTAACCCCAGCACCCTGGCCAGAGCGTGACTGAGGGTGGTTTTGCCCATGCCAGGCAAGTCCTCGATCAACAGATGGCCCTGGGCCAACAAACACGTCAACGCCAACCGCACCTGCGGCTCCTTGCCTAGAAGCACTTGATTGACCGTCTGCAGCACAGTTTCCAGTTTGGCGCGCATGTATCACTCCTTTAAGACAGACTGGCGATGCTACTGCGCCGCGTTGCCACGGCATAGCGGCTGGAAATCTTTACTGACGAACTTGTGACCCATTCAATTGACCCAAGCCAACACCCTCCTCGTCTGTGGTGTTTAGGCTAAAGGATCAATCAGCGCTGGAGCACATCGAATGCAAGCGCCATCTGGTCATGACTGGCACGCCCTGCCAGGGCAACAAAGCCTGCAGCATCTCAACAGCAGCGCTCAGGGCCTGAGCAGCGCCGACGCCGCCCAACGCCTCAGCGAGCACGGCCCCAACCTGCTACCGCAACAACAGGCCAGCGGGCCGCTAAAGCGCTTTGCTCTGCAATTTCACAACCTGCTGATCTACGTTCTACTCGGCGCCTGCCTGCTTACCCTGCTGCTGGGCGAATGGCTCGACAGTGCGGTGATCTTTGCCGTGGTGCTGATCAATGCCCTGGTCGGTTTTGTCCAGGAAGGCAAAGCCCAGCAGGCCATGCTGGCGATTCAGCAGATGCTCAGCTTGGAAAGCCGAGTGCGCCGTAACGGCCAGGTACACAGCATTGCCGCCGAGCAACTGGTGCCCGGCGACTGGGTGCTGCTGGAGGCCGGTGACCGCGTGCCCGCTGACCTGCGCCTGCTGGAGACCCGCGGCTTGCGCATTGATGAGGCCGCACTGACCGGTGAATCTCTGCCCGTGGATAAACACCAGGATGCCGTTGACGCCGCGACCAGCCTGGCCGACCGCCGCTGCATGGCCTATTCCGGCACCTTGGTAAATGCTGGTAGCGCTGCAGGCTTGGTGGTGGCCACGGCCAAGCAGACCGAGCTCGGCAAGATCAGCCATATGCTGGAAAACGTGGTCAGCCTACAAACCCCGCTGCTGGTCGACATGGCCAAATTTGCCCGCCACCTGACCCTGGGCATTCTCATTCTGGCGCTGCTGACCTTTGCCTTTGGCGTCCTGCTGCGTGGTTACAGCGCAGAGGACATGCTGCTGGCCGCAGTCAGCCTGGCGGTGGCGGCCATTCCCGAAGGCCTGCCGGCGGTGCTGACGATCATCCTCGCCCTCGGCGTGCAGCGCATGGCCAAACGCCGGGCGATCATCCGTCACCTGCCAGCGGTGGAAAGCCTCGGCGCGGTCACGGTGATCTGCTCGGACAAGACCGGCACCCTGACGCGCAACGAGATGACCGTGCAGCAGGTGTTTACCGCCGCACACCATTACAGCGTCGATGGCGTCGGCTATGCACCGCAGGGCAACATTCACTGCGATGACGGCCTGCTCTGCCAACTGGACGCCGCTGACGACCTGCGCGAGCTGGCCCGTGCCGGCCTGCTGGCCAATAACGCCAGCCTGCGCAGCGGCGAGAACGGCTGGTGCATCACCGGCGACCCCACCGAAGCCGCCCTGCTGACCCTGGCCGGCAAGGTCGGCCTGGAGCTGCAGCACGAAGCGAGCAACCTGCCGCAAGTCGACGCCATCCCCTTCAGTTCCGAGCAACGTTGCACCGCCAGCCTGCACCATGACCATGCCCGCCATGGCCTGATCTATATGATCGGCGCACCGGAACGCGTGCTCGAAGCCTGCAACCGCCAATGGCGCGACGGCCATCCTGAACCGCTCGACCCACGCCACTGGCATCAGGCGTTGGACAGCGGCGCTAGCCAGGGGCTGCGCATGCTCGGCCTGGCCATTCGGCCGCTCGGCGAACCGCAGCAGAGCCTCGACTATCAGGACCTGGACGGCGATTACGTGCTGCTCGGTCTGGTCGGCATGCTCGATCCACCCCGCGAGGAAGCCATTGCCGCCATCGCCGACTGCCACAGCGCCGGCATCGCGGTGAAGATGATCACCGGCGACCATGCCGGCACCGCCAGCGCCATTGCCCAGCGCCTTGGCCTGGGAGATGGCAAACCGCTGACCGGGGCCGATCTCGACAGCCTCAGCGACAGCCAGCTGGATCAGCTGCTACCTGCCACCAACGTATTCGCCCGCACCAGCCCGGCGCACAAACTGCGCCTGGTTGAACGCCTGCAAGCCTGCGGCGCGCGGGTGGCGATGACCGGTGACGGCGTCAACGACGCGCCGGCCCTGAAACGTGCGGACATCGGCATCGCCATGGGCATCAAGGGCACTGAGGCGGCCAAGGAAGCCGCGCAGATGGTGCTGGCCGACGACAACTTCGCCACCATCGCCCATGCGGTCGAGGAAGGCCGCACGGTCTATGACAACCTGAAGAAGACCATCCTGTTTATCCTGCCCACCAATGGCGGCGAAGCGATGATCCTGCTGGCGGCTATCGCCCTGGGGCTGACCTTGCCGATCACCCCGCTGCAGATTCTCTGGATCAATATGATCACCGCCGTGACCCTGGCCCTGGCCCTGGCGTTTGAGCCGGCAGAAGCCGACCTGATGCGCCGCCCACCAAGGAATCCCAAGGTCAATCTGCTCAGCCAGCACCTGCTCTGGCGCGTGGGTTTTATTGCGGTGTTGATGACGTTGGCCAGCCTGGGCCTGTTCCTCTACACGCAGATGCTCGGCTGGAGCCTTGAAAGCAGCCGCACCCTGGCGGTCAACGCGCTGGTTGCCTGCGAAATCGGCTACCTGTTCAACAGCCGTCGCCTCGAAGGACCGGCGAACTTCGGCCTACGCGACAACCCGATGATCTGGAGCATGGTCGGCCTGTTACTCAGCCTGCAACTGCTGCTCACCTACTGGCCGGCCATGCAGCAGGTCTTCGCCACCGCCGCCCTGCCGGCATTCGCCTGGGGTTGGTGCTTGCTGGTAGCGCTGGGGGTATGCGCCTGTGTTGAAGCGGAGAAGTGGCTGTTGCGGCGGCTAAAACGCAGCTAGGGGCCATGACAAACGCCCTGGAGCCCTTGCCGAAATATCCTAGGCAGCCGCTCGCGGGGGCTTTTACAAGCGAAAGCGCCCCGCCATGCCCTGCAGCTCGCGGCCCAGTTCTGCCAGTTGAATGCTCGAGCTGGCGGACTCGTCCATGGCCAGCGCGGACTGATCGGCAATATCGCGAATCGAGGTAACGCTGCGGCTGATTTCCTCCGCCACCGCCGTCTGCTGTTCGGCGGCGGCAGCAATCTGCTGGTTCATCTCGAAGATCTGGCTCACTGCTGCGGCGATTTCCGCCAACGCGCCCTCGGTCTGGTTGGCATCCTCTACGGTCTGCGTCACTAGCACACCACTCTGATGCATGTCCGCCACGGAGCGCCGCGCCCCCTCACGCAGGGTGGCGATCAGCCCTTCGATTTCCGTGGTGGACTGCTGGGTGCGCCGGGCCAGCGCACGCACCTCATCGGCCACTACGGCGAAACCGCGGCCCTGCTCGCCCGCCCGCGCCGCCTCGATGGCCGCATTGAGCGCCAGCAGGTTGGTCTGTTCGGCCACACTCTTGATCACATCCAGCACCGAATCGATGCGCTGGGTGTCCTGGCTGAGCCGCTCAATGCTCTGGGTGGTGGTCTGCATGGCACTGGCCAGTTGGTTGATCCGCGCCAGGGTCTGCTGCACTACAGTCACGCCACTGTTGACCCGGCGATCCGCCTGTTCGGTGGAAGATGCTGCGGCCTCGGCATTGCGCGCCACTTCATGCACGGTGGCGGTCATTTCGCTCATGGCCGTCGCGACCTGATCGGTTTCCGCCTTCTGCTCATTCACCCCCAGACGCGTTTGCTCGGTACTGGCCGACAGCGACTGCGCGGACGCGGAAATCTGCAGCACCCCGCCCTGCAGGCTCCCGACCATCTCGCGCAGGTTGCTGGACATACCCTGCATGGCGGCCTGCAACTGGCCGATCTCATCGCCACGCTGCACCTCGATACGTGCACTGAGGTCGCCATCGGCAATGCGCCGTGCCTGCTCGATCACCTGCTTGAGCGGGCGCACGATCAGCAGGGTGATGGTCAGCGTCGCCAGCAGGCCAATCAGCAGCGCCAACGCCGTGGCCAGCACGATCAGCCAAGTACTGGTCTGCAGTTGCTGGTCCAGGCTAGCCTTTTGCCGTGCGTAGGCCTGATCAACCAGGGCCAGAATACGTTCGGCCTGCTGTACCAGGTTCTGGTATTCGCGTTTTTGCTGCTGCAGCAACCCGGTGTATTCGCCCAGCCGGTCATTGAAGGAGTTGACGTTGCCGATCACCTCAGCCAGCACCGCTGCATAGCCGGGATCCTCCATGGCATCGCGTAGCTCACCGGCCAACGCCTGCGCGTCGGCGGCTTCCTGAATGCGGGTTGGGATCGCCTCACCGCTGCTGCGGCTTTGTTCCAGCAACACGCGGGCCTGGTCCAGCGCACGCAGCAACAGCTGATGCACCTGACTGATCTGCCCAGCCTGCAACACAGACTCGGCGCCCTGCTGGCCCTGGCTGCTCTTGAGCAGATCGACGCCGTCTTCGGCCAGACCATCCTTGAGCAGATCCAGACTGTTGGACGCACTCACCACCAGCCAGGTCGCGGCCTCCAGCGACAGATGCATATTGTCGCTCTGCTCGACATAGCGATCGAAAGCAGCGCGATAGGCCGTCATGGCTTCGGCCACCTGATCCAGCCCCACGCGCTCGGCTTGCGGTAATTGGGCCTGCAGCGCGGCACTGGCATCGAGAATCTGCTGCGCCTGTTCGTGTAGCCGGGTGGCGTGCTGCTTGTCGCTGCTGAGGACGAAATCCTGCTCGCTACGACGGATCTGCATGACCTGGCTATTGATCGCGCTCATGCGCTCCAGCAGCGTCGAACGCGCACTGACATCGCGCAGCGCAAGAAACCCGGTGGCCGCCACCAGCGCGGTGAGCGCCAGAACAATGCCAAAGCCCAAGGCCAGTTTGCTCGCCGTGCTCAAACTGGCGACCTGCCGCTGCACCACAGTCCACATAGCTCCCCCTGCCCGAATGACCACAAGACAGCCCTGCGCTGTCTGCATTCAAGATTGGCAACATAGGAGCACAGCCGTGCTGGCGACAAGCCAGCAGGCTGGGGCATGGTGCTAATAGCTAAACGGAGGTCGCTTTTGCGCCGATTCGTGCGGCTAGGCGTGGCCGCAGGCAGCCACGCGCATCAGCCAGGGCGGCGCATCTCAAAGGTATCGCGGGTACGGCTATAGGCCATGCCGCCCAAACGCCCGACCAGATCGAGCTTGTGCGCATCGATACGGCCCTGCTCATTGAGCACCGCATCGTCGATATGCGCCAACAGCACTTCGGCAAAGATCAGATGGCAATTGGGCTTATCTGCCGGGTAGGCCTGAATCTGCGCCACCTGGCACTCAAAGGCCACCGCCGCACCGGCCACCCGAGGCGTTGCGACTCGCTGCGAAGGCTGGCTGGCGATGCCGCACTGCTCAAACTCGCTGATGCCGTAGGGCAGCACCGCCGCGCTGGCATTCATCGCCTCGGCCTGGGCAAAGGACACCAACTGAATCACCAGCTCGCCGCTGGCCTGCACATTCAGCAAGGTGTCCTTCAGGCCGCCATCGGCGCGGTGATTGACGTTGACCATCAGGGTCGGTGGGTCATCGCTGATCACCTGAAAGAAGCTGAACGGGGCCAGGTTACTGACCCCTTCGGCCGACAGGCTGGAAACCCAGGCAATCGGCCGCGGGGTGATGGTCGATGCCAACCAGCGGTAGCGTTCGAGCGGTTCGAGTGCACTGAAATCCAGTTGCATCAGCGGCCTGCTCGCGACTCACGGATATAGAAACGGGCGCGCTCGGACTTCGCCGTACAGCCCTTATAAGCCTCGAATTGCTGCTGGGTTTTGGCCGCCGTCATCAGCGACACCGCCTTGGAGTAACTCACCGTACCGGCAAAGCCCTCAGCCTTGGCCAGATCCAGCTCACGCCAGGCAGCGTCCAACTGATTGGCGCAGCTGTCACGATAAGCCGTTTTTCCCGCACAACCGCTCAGCACCAACAGCAACATGGGCACCACGATCCACAGTTTCATCAGGTAACTCCTGCAAGATAGACAGACAATTGACTCGGCATCCGAACACATCGCCGTCAATGTTCGCGATGCATCAATGCTGCCAGTATGACGCGTAGAACAGAGAAAAGTGCCAACACCGCTGCAACCGCTCTAGCAAGCCACAGCGCGTAAACTCGACTGCGCTGGATACTAGCAAATCGCGCCTTGGCGGCGCGCGGCACGGCGCGTATGTTCGCTGCATAAGCTGCATAAACAGTATGGGGGACATCAGGATGAGTAAGCGCATTGCGCTGGTACTGGGCTCCGGTGGTGCGCGCGGTTATGCGCACATCGGCGTGATTGAGGAGTTGGAAGCCCGTGGTTATGAAATCGCCTGCATTGCCGGCTGCTCCATGGGCGCGGTGGTCGGCGGCATCTACGCCGCCGGCAAACTCAATGAATACCGCGATTGGACGCAAAGTCTGGATTATCTGGACGTGCTGCGCCTGCTCGATGTGAGCTTTCGTTTGGGGGCGATTCGCGGTGAAAAGGTGTTCGGCAAGATTCGCGAAATAGTCGGCGAAATCAATATTGAAGACCTGGCGATCCCCTTCACCGCGGTGGCCACCGACCTGACCAATCAGCAGGAAATCTGGTTTCAGGAAGGCTGCCTGCACCAGGCCATGCGCGCCTCAGCGGCGATTCCCAGCCTGTTTACCCCAGTGGTACAGGGCAAACGCATGCTGGTCGATGGCGGCCTGCTCAACCCGCTGCCCATCGTCCCGGTAGTGTCCGCGCACTGCGATCTGATTGTCGCGGTCAACCTCAACTCGGCTCATCAGCGGCATTACGAGCTGCCGATTATCGAGCGTACGCCGGCGCTCAAGGGGCGCTTCGATCTGTTGATGAGTTCGCTCGGTTCGCGCCTGCCCTCATTCAAACGCAAACCCGGCGAAGACGACGGATTGCTTCTGCTAGAAGACCAGAACCATGTAATGCAGCCCGAAGCCATCAACCCCTGGCAGCAGAATACCCGTGGCAGCCTGGACAAACCGGCCGCGCCGAAATCCGCCAGTGGCTCGCGTGTAGCCGACCTCAGCGGCCCCGCCTCGCTACTGGAGCTGATCAACCAGAGCTTCGAAGTAATGCAGACCTCGTTGTCGCAATACAAGATCGCCGGCTACCCGCCGGATATCCTGATCAACGTACCCAAGCGGGTATGCCGCTTCTTCGAGTTCTACAAGGCGCCGGAGCTGATCATGCTCGGCCGGCAGATTGCCAGCGATACCCTCGATAAGTACGAGCGCGGCGACCGCTAGAGACTTTTTACGATCTGCTGCGCGTCGGCCCTGCTGCGTTAAAAACAGGCTCGAAATGCTCATGTACAAAAGTACACTCCGCTTCCTCGCCTGTTTTTGCCTTGCAGGACTCTAGCTCGCGAGATCGTAAATAAGCTCTAGAACCTAGGCGGAATCACGCAGGCGATAGCCAACACCTGCCTCGGTGACGATAAAGCGCGGCGCGGTGGGGTCATCGCCGAGTTTCTGCCGTAGGTGGCCGACCACCACGCGCAGGTAGTGGCTGTCCTCGCCATGGGTCGGGCCCCAGATGTCTTTGAGCAGTTGCTGCTGGGTCACCACCCGGCCGATATGCCGCGCCAGTTGCGCCAGCACCGCGTATTCCTTACGGGTCAGGCTGACTTCAACACCATCGAGGCTAACCCTGCGGTAGGCGAAATCCACCTGCAGCGGGCCGCTGCTGACTGCCGCACTGGCTTGTTCCACACCGCCGGCCAGGCGCAGCAACACGCGCACGCGGGCGAGGAACTCCTGAATGCCAAACGGTTTGGTCACGTAATCATTGGCGCCGCCATCCAGGGCCAGGACCTTTTCGCCCTCGCTGGCGCGCACCGACAGCACTAGTACCGGCACCTGCGACCAGGCGCGCAGCTCGCGCAGCACCTGCTGGCCATCCATATCCGGCAGGCCGAGGTCGAGCACCACCAGGTCCGGTTTGCCCAGCGCGGCCTGGGCCAGACCTTCCTGCCCAGTAGCGCCTTCCAGCACTTTGTAGCCCTGGGCCGTAAGGCTGATGCGCAGGAATTTGCGAATCTGCGCTTCGTCATCGATAACCAGAATGGTTGCGGGGTTTTGGCTCATCGGCTATCCATCACTGTTCTTCTTCCATCTGCGGCTGCGTGTGCAACGGCAGGTGCAGGGTCAGGCTTGCTCCCAGGCCATCCAGCCCTTCGCCCACCGTCACTCGGCCGCCATGGGCGCCGAGCATGCCCTGGCAGATCGCCAGGCCCAGACCAGTGCCCTGCCCGCCGCGATCCCCCCGGGCGGCGGTGTAGAACATATCGAAAATCTTCGTGCGCTCATGCTCGGGAATACCCGGCCCCTGATCACTGACAATAAAGCGCAGTTCTGCTGTATCCGCCTCGATGGCCACACGCAAACGGCCCTGAGGCGGGGAAAACCGCGCGGCGTTCTCCAGCACATTGACCAGCGCCTGTTCGATCAGCGCGGCATGCACATAGAGCAGCGGCAGCTCCTGCGGCACCTGTATCTCCAGTTTCAAGGCGGACAATACCGGGCGTAAGCGCTGGGTCGCACTGGCAACGATATCCGCCGGCGCCACCCAGTCACGCGCCAGCTTCAGTCCACCGTGGCCCAAGCGGGTCATATCCAGCAGGTTCTGGATATAACGGTCGAGGCGCTCGGCCTCATCGCGGGTGCCCTCCAGCAGTTCGCGGCGATCAGCCAGGGGAATTTGCTCACCAAGTGCCAGCAGGCTGTCGATCGAGCCGCGCATGGCGGTCAGCGGCGTGCGCAGATCATGGGACACCGACGCCAGCAGCGCGCTGCGCAGCTCTTCGGTTTGCCCGTGCAGACGTGCGGCTTCCAAGTCTTCGGCCAGCTGTGCGCGCTCCAGGGCCTGGGCTAGGGGCTGGCCCAACGCCGTAAGCAGGCGCCGTCGTTCGGCCGGTAAGGCCCTGCCGTCCTTGGGGCTGACCCCGAGCAACAACAACGGCCCCTCTTCGCCCGACAACGGCAACCACCACCAGCGCCCATCCGGCAAGGTGCCAGTACCCAACCCGGCCGGCTGATCGTGCTGCCAGGACCAGTCCGCCGCCGCTCGTTCCAGATCAGTGAGCAGGCGCTGCGCCCCCGCCTCCACCTTCCAGAGTGCATCCGGGCTACGCGACAGCAGGCTGACCTCGACATCCTGCCACAGGCCCAGCTGCTGCATGGCCGCCGCCAGCACTGCCTGGCGGTCGGTGGCCGCCGTCAGCTTGCGTGACAACTCCAGTAGTGCGCTGGTTTCTCGCTGCGTCTCACGCAGGGCCTGCAACTGTCGACGCTGACGGCTGGCCAGGTTACCGGTGAGGCCAGCCATCAGCAGAAAGAACAGCAGGGTCAGCACGTCCTGCTGACGGTCGATGGTGAGGGTCAAGGTCGGCGGGATAAACAGAAAGTTGTACGCCAGAAACGACAGCCCGGCGCACGCCATGGCTGGGCCCAGGCTACTGCGCACCGCCACCACCAAGACCGCCGCAAGCAGAATCAGCGAGATATTCGGCAGTTCCAGTACACGGGATAAGCCCAGCGCCACGACCGAGGCCAGCAGAGTAGCTACTAGCGCCAGCAGATAGTCACGCCAGACCACCGGCTGACGCCGCCGCGACAGTGCCGGGGCATTGCTCGCCTCGGTATCCAGCACGCTGATTTCCAGGCCCTGCCCTTGCTGCAACAGGCGCTCCGCCAGGCCACGACCGAGGTGCCAGATACGCCGTAGACGTTGTCGACTGCGGCCCACCAGAATCAGGCTGGCGCGGCGTTCGCGGGCATGCTCGATCAGGATTTTCGCCACCTCGCTACCGCGCAGGCTGACCACCTCACCGCCCAGGCGTTCGGCCAGTTGCTGCGCGCCCTGTAGGTAGCTCAAACGGGTTTCATCGCGCTCACCGCCGGTGTCCACATACACCACCGACCAGGGCAGATGACGGCGTTCGGCCACCCGACAGGCATGCCGCACCAGGCGCTCAGCTTGGGCATCGCCGTCAATACCGACCAGCAAGCGGCCACGTAGCGCAGGCGCTTGCTGACCTTGCTGGCGGTAGCGCCGACTCAGATCCGCATCGACCCGCGCAGCAGCAGTCTGCATCGCCAGTTCACGCAACGCGGTGAGGTTGGTCTGGCTGAAAAACGCATCGATGGCGGCGCGCGCCTGTTCCGGTACATACACCTTGCCTTCACGCAGGCGCTCCAGCAGCTCACGCGGCGGCAGGTCGATCAGCAGAATCTCGTCGGCTTCCTGCAACACCCAGTCCGGCAGGGTTTCGCGCACCTGCACGCCAGTGATATCGCGCACCTGATCATTCAGTGCTTCGAGGTGCTGCACGTTGACCGTGGTGTACACGTCGATGCCGGCATCCAGCAGCTCCTGCACATCCTGCCAACGTTTGCTGTGGCGGCTGCCGGGGGCATTGCTGTGCGCCAGCTCATCAACCAGCAGCAGCTTTGGCGGCTTGGCCAGAATGCCGTCGAGGTCCATCTCGCTCAGCGCCACGCCACGGTATTCCAGACGCTGCTGCGGCTGTTGCGGCAAGCCGGTAAGCATCGCCTCGGTTTCCGCACGACCGTGGGTTTCCACCACACCAACGCGCAGGTCGACGCCCTGGCGCAATTGCGCCTGCGCCGCTTGCAACATGGCGTAGGTCTTACCTACGCCAGGCGCCGCGCCGAGAAAGACCTTTAGCCGGCCACGCCCTTCTCGCGGCATCTCATCGAGCAGGGCGTCGGCGCGTACGGCATCACTCATGCAGGTTACTCAGCTTTTGCGGGAGGCGAATTGTCGGCCAGCGCCAGGTTCAGCGCCAGCACATTGACCACTGCCGGCCCTACCAGTGGCTTTTCCACGTGCTGCTCGATCAGTCGTTCCAGGCTGACCGCCGGGATGCCACGTGCTGCGGCGATTCGGGCGATCTGAAACTGCGCCGCTGCCGGCGACAGATGCGGATCGAGGCCACTGGCCGAGGTGGTCACCAGCTGCATGGGTACTGCGCCCTGGTCTTCAACCTGCAAGCGCTGGGCATCTGTAGCGATACGCTCAGCCAACGCCGGGTTGCTCGGTGCCAGGTTGCTCGCACCACTGGCCACGGTGGCGTAACCACCGGCTGAAAGGCGCGGCTGAAACCATTGCGCGCCCTCGAAGGGTTGCGCCAATAACGCGCTACCGAGCACGTCGCCTTGTTGATTGTGCAACAGGCTGCCATTGGCCTGCGCCGGGAACGCCAGCTGCGCCACCCCAGTAACGGTCAGGGGATAAACCACACCGGTGACCAGGGTCATAAACGCCAGCACACTAATGGCTGGGCGGATTTGCTTAAACATGATGACTCTCCAGTTTTTGTGTAGCCCGGCTGCAACCCGGGGATGGGATCTCCCGGATTTCATCCGGGCTACGGATTGCGCTTGGTTAAACGAGGCCAGCAGCCACCAACAACAGATCAATCAGCTTGATCCCGACAAAGGGCGCCAGCAGGCCGCCCAGGCCATAGATCAGCAGGTTGCGTCGTAGCAGGCTGGCGGCATCGGCGGCCTGTACACGCACCCCGCGCAGGGCCAGCGGAATCAGCGCGACGATGATCAGCGCGTTGAACACGATGGCCGAAAGAATCGCGCTCTGCGGGCTGTGCAGCTGCATCAGGTTGAGTGCGCCGAGCTGCGGGTAGATGCCGGCGAACAGCGCCGGAAGGATGGCGAAGTACTTGGCCACATCGTTGGCCACCGAGAAGGTGGTCAGCGCGCCGCGGGTCACCAGCAGCTCCTTGCCCACCTGCACCACGTCGAGCAGCTTGGTCGGATCACTGTCCAAGTCGACCAGATTCGCCGCCTCACGCGCCGCCTGAGTGCCATCGTTCATCGCCAGGCCCACATCGGCCTGGGCCAAGGCCGGGGCGTCGTTGGCACCGTCGCCGCACATGGCGACCATTTTGCCTTCGGCCTGCTCACTGCGGATGCGCTGCAGCTTCTTCTCCGGGGTGGCTTCAGCAATCACGTCATCGACGCCCGCTTCGGCGGCGATGGCGGCGGCGGTCAGCGGGTTGTCGCCGGTCACCATCACGGTGCGGATGCCCATGGCACGCAGCTCGGCAAAACGTTCGCGAATACCCGGCTTGACCACGTCCTTGAGGTGAATAGCGCCGAGCAACTGGCCATCACCGGCCACCAGCAAGGGAGTACCGCCGCTCTGGGCGATTATCTCGATTTCACGGGCCAATACCGGCGGTACGTCGCTGCGCTGCAGACCTAAATAAAGCAGCACCGCATCCACCGCACCCTTGCGGTAGCTGTGGCCGTTGTAGTCGGCGCCGGACAGGCGCGTTTCGGCACTGAAGGCAATCGATTTGATCGCACTGCGCTCAGGCTCAACCATGGTATTCAGCGCGCGCAGGTATTCGACAATCGACTTGCCTTCTGCGGTGTCGTCCGCCAGCGAAGCCAGCAACGCCGCATCGCCAAGCTGCTTGCCGGAGATCCCCGGCGCCTTGTACAGCGCGCTGCAACGGCGGTTACCAAAGGTGATGGTGCCGGTCTTGTCGAGCAGCAGCACATGCACGTCCCCCGCCGCTTCCACCGCGCGGCCGGACTTGGCGATCACGTTCAGGCGCACCAAGCGGTCCATGCCGGCGATGCCGATGGCCGAGAGCAAGCCGCCGATGGTGGTCGGAATCAGCGTCACCAGCAGCGCCACCAGGTACACCAGCGGCAGGTCGCCCTCGGCAAAACGAGCGAACGGCTGCAGCGTCGCCACCACCAGCAGGAAGATCAGGGTCAGGCCGATCAGCAGAATATCCAGCGCCACTTCGTTAGGCGTCTTCTGCCGCTTGGCGCCTTCAACCAGGGCGATCATCCGGTCCAGAGTCGACTCGCCGGGGTTGGCGGTGATCTGTACCAGCAACCAGTCGGAGACTACTCGGGTGTTGCCGGTGACGGCCGAACGGTCGCCGCCGGACTCACGAATAACCGGCGCGGATTCGCCGGTAATCGCCGCCTCGTTGACCGCGGCGATGCCTTCGACGACTTCGCCGTCACCAGGGATCAGTTCGCCGGCCTCGACCCGCACGATATCGCCCCGGCGCAGGCTGCTGGCCGCCACGGTCTCGAACTGCTGACCATTCTTGCGCCGCGCATTCAGCCCCTGGCTGCCGGCCTTGAGGCTGTCAGCGCGAGCTTTGCCACGGCCTTCAGCAAGCGCTTCGGCGAAGTTGGCAAACAGCACGGTAAACCACAGCCACAGAGCGATCTGCACGGCCAGGCCGGTAGAGACCTGAGGGTTGGGGATAAAGCACAGCACGGTGGTGACCACGGCAGTCAGCTCGACCACCAGCATCACCGGTGAGCGCGGCAGCTGGCGTGGATCAAGCTTGACGAAGGCCTGGCGCAGCGCCGGCTTCCACAATGCAGCGAGCGAGGTTTTCGGGTGTTGCTGGGCGCTGTTCAGCGCCGGGCTTTTTACTTGAGTTTGGGCATTCATCATGGTTCTCCCTTAGAAGCCCTGAAACAGAGTCATATGCTCAGCAATCGGGCCGAGGGCCAGTGCGGGCAGGAAGGTCAGACCGCCGACCAGCAGAATGGTCAGGGTCAGCAAGGTGACAAACAGCGGGCCGTGGGTCGGGAAGCTGTTGCTGCCCACCGGCGCGCGTTTCTTCGCCGCCAGGCTGCCGGCAATCGCCAGAATCGGCAGGATGTAGCCGAAACGACCGAGCAACATGGCCAGACCAATCATCAGATTGTGATACGGCGTGTTGGCACCAAAGCCGCCAAAGGCCGAACCGTTGTTGGCGGTACCCGAGGTGTAGGCATAGAGAATCTGGCTAAAGCCGTGTGCGCCTGGGTTGGTGACCGAGGCCGCCGGGCCAGGCAGGCTGGCCGCTAGGGCGCCGAATACCAGCACACCAATCGGCATCACCAACAAGGTGGCCACCAGCAGGCGTACTTCGCGCGCTTCGAGCTTCTTGCCGAGGTATTCCGGGGTGCGACCGATCATCAGGCCGGCGAGAAATACCGCGATCAGCACAAACAGCAGCATGCCGTAGAGACCAGCACCGACACCGCCGAAGATCACCTCGCCGAGCATCATGTTGAACAGCGGGATCATCCCGCCCAGCGCGCTGAAGCTGTCGTGCATGGCGTTGACCGAGCCGTTGGACGCGGCCGTGGTGGTCACCGCCCACAACGCCGAGGCCGTGGTGCCGAAGCGACTTTCCTTGCCTTCCAGCGAACCACTCTGCTCAATCGGCAATGCGGCCAGCGCCGGGTTCGGCTGATGCTCGGCATACAGGGTGCCACCCAGGCCGACACTGAACAGAATCAGCATGCAGGCCAGCAACGCACGGCTCTGGCGCAGGTCTTTGACGTAATGGCCGAAGGTGAACAGCAGCGCAGCAGGAATCAGGATGATCGAGGCCACCTCGAATAGATTGCTCCAGGCCGTTGGGTTCTCGAACGGATGCGCCGAGTTGACGCCGAAGAAACCGCCGCCGTTGGTGCCCAACTGCTTGATGGCAATCTGGCTGGCTGCAGGCCCAAGTGGCACAACCTGATCGGTGCCGCCGATGGTGTGCGCAGTGACGTATTCGAGGAAGGTTTGTGGCACGCCCTGCCACACCAGAAGCAGCGCCAGAACCAGGCAGAACGGCAGCAGGCCGTAGAGCGTGGCGCGGGTCAGATCGACCCAGAAGTTGCCGACGCTATTGCTCGAACGCCGGGCGATGCCGCGGCAGAACACCACCAGCACGGCCAGACCGACAGCCGGGCTGACGAAGTTCTGCACGCCCAGGCCAACCATCTGGCTGAAATAGCTCATCTGCGCTTCGCCGCTATACGCCTGCCAGTTGGTATTGGTGACAAAACTCACGGCGGTGTTGAACGCCAGCGTCCACTCCAACCCCGGCAATTGCTGCGGGTTGAGCGGCAAACTGCCTTGCAGCATCAGGATGGCGAACAGCGTCAGAAGGCTGATCAGGGTGAAGGCCAGCAACGCCAGGCTGTAGGTTTTCCAGTCCTGCTCGCGGTTGCTATCGACACCGGCGATCCGGTAGCACAGCCGCTCGACCGGCTGCAGCACGGGGCTGAGCCAGGTTTTTTCGCCCTCCATCACGCGGTACAGGTAACGCCCGATAAAGGGCGCCGGCAGCAGAACCAGGACGAAGAACGCCAGGATCAAAGTGAAATCGTAACTGTGCATATGCGCCCCTACGCCTGATCAGCGCGCAGTAGCGCAACCAACAAATAGATGAAAAGTCCCAAGGCCAGGCCTAGGGACACCCCGTCGAGAATGCTCATGTGTTTGCTCCTTGTTACGGTGGCTACCGCTTGGGGCAAATTGTCGGCAACCAGGGCGTAAAGGAACGAGTGCGGGCGATGCCGCCCGGCATAAAGAAAGCGTAAAGATCGCGGGTCATGGGCAAACAAAAACGGCCAGGCGCCCTGCTTTACAGGTCGTCTGGCCGTATTTACCGCGCAGGCTACGCCGGTGGCGTAGCGCTGAAGGCTTTACTGAATGGTGCTTTCACCCTCGCTTTCGTCCAGCAGCACTTCATCGGCCGGGGTTTCATGGCCCATGCCAGCCAGACCGCCGCCGCTGCTCATGGCCAACGCCACAAACTGGTCCACGGTCATCTGCTTGCCGTTGAAGGTCACTTGGTCGTTGGCGTAATGCAGGCTGGAGCTGATGTCCTCGCCCTGCAGCACGGCCAGCTCACTGGCCACCGCCATACCGCTGGCCATTTCACCCACCATCGCAGCCTGCTGAGCAATCGCTTCCTTGTCGGTTTCCCCGGCCAGGGTCGCCTGCACGCCAATCACATCAGTAATCATCGCCTTGGACACCAGCAGTTTGGCATCCAACTGAGCGATCAACTGCTTGGCCAGTTCAGGCGCCGGCAAGTCGAAGGACACCGGCTTGTTCAGGTCCAAGCCAAAGCTGAAGCTGCTCTCGCCGTTGGCGGTCTTGAACGCGAGTTTTTCCAGGGCCAGGCCCGGTTTGCCGGCCAGCAGTTTTTCCAGATCAGTTTTGAACAGCGCAGTCTGCTCGTCGGTCAGTTCCGGCATACCGCTTTCACTGTCGACCTTGCCGCTCTGCAGCAGCGTGCCGTACAGCTCGATCATCGACTGTAAAGCCGCCGCGTCGAGGTTCTTCACGGTCCAGAGCATCTGCGAGGAACCTATGTCGTTGCCCTGGTAGCTGATCATGCCGACGTCATAGCTGTAACGCGCCGACAGCTGCTGGTTGGCTTCGCTGGTTTCATCGCGCTGGACGAAATCCTTGAACAGGATGGGTGCGCTCTCGCCAATCTGCAGCTCGATCTGTTGCAGACGCACCTCGTTCTGCCCCAGGTAGAAATCGCTGACGCCCTTGCGGGTGTTACTGGTGAGGTCCATGCCCTTGAACTCAAGGCGCATGCTTTCATCGGTAGACAGGGTTGAGGTGAGCTTGAAGCTGTCCATCACGCCGCTGGCGCTGATTTTCTCGACATTGGCGCTGCTGTCGAAGTCGATTTCCAGGCCGCTGAAATCGATGTTGGTCTGCTCATCCAGCGCCACTTGCAGCGGTTGCACACGCAGGTTGCCGCTCAGCGAACGGTCATAACCGAGGCTGACCTGGCCCTGCAGCGGCGCACCGCCCTGACTGCCGGCGAACCACTTCTCCAGCTCCGGGCTGCGTTCCAGCTCATAGTTGCTGGTGGCCATAACGGGCAGCAGCTTGAGGGTTTGCAGTCGCGAAAGCGGGAATGGCCCATGCTCGATGCGGTCGGTGACGAACCACTCGAAGTTGCTCGGCGATTCGCCATCCAGGCTGCCGGCAAACTGAATGCGGTAGCGCGCGTTACTGCTGAACAGCTGGCGCTCCAGGGAAACCAGCTCGATGGTGGCGCTGAGGCCCAAGGCCGGCAGGGTTTTGCCCATATCCTGGTTGGCTTGCTGAATCGAGGTTTCCAGCACCGCTGGAAGCTGCTGGCCGGTGTACCAGGCACCTGCGGTGCTCAATGCGCCGAGAACGACAACTGCGCCAAGGGCGCTGCCTGCAATTTTCTTCATGGTTAATCCTGCGTGTCCGTTACGTGTGTGGGGTCTTCCCTGCTGCCGCCTGCCACTGCTGGGCATACTTGCGGCCTAAGGCGCGGCGTTGGGCTTGCGACCAACGCCTGGCTGCGGCAGCCGATAGGCGCCGCGAAGCGCAGCAAGGCTACCACTGCGGCCACAGGCGACCAAGAAGCCGCCGGGGAAATTTGCCGAGAATGCCAACCGGCTCGAACACCAGCACGGTGGCACTGCGAACTCAGTTGAGCGGCTTGTCTGTTGGCTCGGCGCTACTCGCAGCGGTGTTTACAACTGGGCTACCAACCCAGTCACTGAGCAGGCTGTACGCCACGGCCAACAGGGTTGGGCCGAGGAATAGCCCCATAAAACCAAACGCCAAAATGCCGCCAAATACCCCGAGCAGCACCACGATCAACGGCAAGTTGCCGCCACGGCTGATCAGATACGGCTTGAGGATGTTGTCGACGCCGCTGATCACAAAGAAGCCCCAGACCAGCAGGAAGAACCCCATGCCGACTTCGCCCTGCCAGAACAGCCAGGCCACGGCTGGTCCCCAGATCAGCGGCGGCACCATGATCAAGCTGAAGCCGAAGGTCAGAATCCCCAGTACCAGCGCACCCGGCACACCGGCGATGGTGAAACCAATCCAGGCCAGAATCGCCTGCGCCGCGGCAGTACCGATCACCCCGTTGACCACCCGCTGCACAGTGCCGGCCACCAACTCCAGATAATGCTCGGCGCGATCACCGATCAAACGTTGCAGCAGGCTTTCGGCAAACGCCGCCAGACGCGGCCCATCACGGTAAAAAAAGAACACCAGAATCAGGCTCAACGCCAGCTCCAGCATACCGCCACCGATCTGCGCACTGCGCGCCAGCAGCCAGTTACCGACCAGCCCCAAGTACGGCCGCACGGTGGCAAAGAACGCCGCGCCCTGCTGGTCGATGGTCATCCAGAAACCCACCAGGCGCTCGCCAACCAGCGGTACGCCGGCCAGCCAGGTGGGTGCCGGCGGCAAGCCATCGACCTGGAAATCCTTGAGCAGCGCGGTGACATCCTTGATGTGATCCGCCAGGTTGAAGCCGAGCATCACCAACGGCACTGCCACCACTACAGTCCAGGCCAGGGTCAGCAGACCTGCGGCCAGCGCCTGACGGCCGCCGAGCAGGCGCGTCAGCACACGCATCACCGGCCAGCTGGCAAACGACAACACCGCAGCCCAGAACAGCGCCGACCAGAACGGTGCCAACACCCACAGGCTGGCACCCAACAAAACCAGCAGCAGTATCTGCACCAGCAAACGATCGTTATTGGCCATTCAACCAGCTCCCTGCACAACGCAAAAAGGCTCTGCCACGAGGGACAGAGCCGGATCAATTAATAACGACAAGAGTACCGACAGTGGCGTCTTAGCGCAGCACGTTGAGTTGTACGCCGTTCACATCCGCCTCGCCCAGCTCCAGACGGCTGGCGCGCACACGCTGTTCAACCAGCGCCTCCCGCCAGGCTTCGGCTTGCGCGCCGCTGATGATAACGCGCAGGGTGCTGTCGAGTTTGAGGCTACGTGCGAGCAGTTCAACCCAGGCAGCGCTGGGTTCAACCTGCGTGGCCAAGCGCAGTTCGCCGGTGCTTTTCAGCTGCCGCTGCAGGGTGGCTGGGGTGGGCAGCACGTCACCCAATGGCGCATTGGCCGTCAGCAACTCGGCATGCAGGTAAGCGCGCTTGTTGCCACGGGTAATGCTATAGAGCGCCAACAGGCTGTCCTGGCGCGGTTCGGCCAGACGCAGCAATGCGTAGGTCTGCTGGTCATCGGAGCCGGTCAGAGTGGCATTGGTAAATACCGCATTGGCCCACAGGCTGCTTGAACCGCACTCACGGCCCACACACCAGTAAAGCAACTCGGCGTCCTGGGCTTGCAGATCGCCGCGGGCCTTGGCGAACACCTCATTGGCCGTGTGGGTGCGCGGCAGCTCATAAGTCACGGAGGTCAACTGGCCCTGGGCGGCCACTTCGCGCTCGTAGCGCAATGTGCCGCTGATCCGCCGAATCGCCCCTTGCGGGTAAATACGCTCCTGTTCGGCAACATCCTTGAAGCTGACAATCTTGCTCCCGGCAAAGCGCGGCAACACGTCCAGGTCCTGACTGCCGGCCACATCTGCCCAGACAACGGCGCTGCTCAGCAGCAGACTCAGACCGAGGCAATAACGATTAAGGCGGCTCATTTGATCAACATCGCTTGCGCCGCTTTAACAACTTTTTCGCCGTCTGCTTCGCGCTGCGGCACCAGCAAACCGCGTTGCACTGCAGGGCGCGCGGCCAGCTCAGCCATCCAGCGCTGCAGATGTTCCAGGCCGTCGACGGAGACGCCGGCCCAGTCATGAATGCGTACCCAGGGATAGGTGGCGATATCGGCGATGCTGTAGTCATCGGCCAGGTACTGCGACTCGCCCAGGCGCGTGTCGAGCACTTCATAAAGACGGCGGGTTTCGTGCTGATAACGGTCGATCGGACCCTGCAGCTTTTCCGGGAAATAGCGGAAAAATACATTGGCCTGGCCCTGCATCGGGCCGACCCCGCCCATCTGGAACATCAGCCACTGGATCACCCGCGAGCGGCCTTTGGCGTCGCTGGGCAGCAGTTGGCCGGTTTTCTCGGCGAGATACAGCAGAATGGCGCCGGATTCAAACACGGCAAAATTATCATTTTCGCGGTCGACAATCGCCGGAATACGGCCATTGGGGTTGATCTTGAGGAAGGCCGCAGCCTTCTGTTCCTGCTTGTCGAAACTCAAAGCCTGCACGGTGTAAGGCAGCTGTAACTCTTCCAGTGCGATGGACGCTTTATGGCCGTTGGGGGTGGCGGCGGTATACAGGTCGATCATGCGAATCTCCGTGGGTATCGCCGACACCTTTCCCCAGTTGCCTTTAGCAAGTCAAGGCGCGGCCAGGAAAGCTTTGAAACAGTCTGCTACCAAGCCCGCGCCCACGTCGTCATCTAGGTGCAGATGATGGCCGCCAGGCAGCTGCGCCACCTCGATGGCCAGGCCCTCGACCAGCTGAGTAATGCTCGGCTGTGCGAGCAGCATGCCCTGCTGCGCCATCACCAGCTTGGCCGGGCATTGCAGGTTGCGCACAAACGCCAGCGCATGAGCATGAGTCAGGCGCAGTGGCGACGGCAGCGTTAAGCGGCTGTCGGTGCGCCAGGTGTAGCCACCGGGCACCGGCATCAAGCCGCGCTGAGCGAGCAACTCTGCAGCTTCACGGCTGACTGCGCCGACTCCGCGCATCCGCGCTTCCACGGCGCGGGCAAACTCCGCATATACCGGCTTGCTTTTGCCGGCCAGGGCCAGCTGCGCCTTGAGCGCCTCGCCGAGTTTCTGCGGCGCCGTGTCCGGCTCGCAGGTGTAGGGAATCAGCCCGTCGATCAGCGCCAGGCGCTCGATACGCTCCGGCATCGCCGCAGCCAGCAGTACCGAAACAATCGCGCCCATGGAATGCCCAAGCAGGGAAAAACGCTGCCAGCCGAACTGCTCGGCAACCTGCAGCACATCGTGGGCATAGTCCCAGATGGCGTAACTGCCGCCTGGCGGGCGGTGATCGGAATGACCGTGGCCGGCAAAATCCAGGGCCACAATACGCAACCCCGGCAGCAGTGGCGCCAGGCGGGCAAAGCTGGCGGCATTGTCCAGCCAGCCATGCAGGGCAATCACCGGCATGCCGTCTTCGGGGCCATACAGGTGAGCGGCCAGCTCGATATGCGGCAGGCGCAGACGCACTTCTTCGAAATTCAGGCTCATGCACTTTGTTCGCTTGCAGGTTGTCCGGCCCAGCGCTGGAACAGCTTTTTCAGCAGCTCAGCGGTGTCCTGCGGGCGTTCCAGGGGAAACATATGGCCGCCGGGCAGGGTCAGGTACTCGCCCTTCGGCACGCGCCGCACCAGATGGGCGTGATGCGGCATAACTACCCGGCTATGGCGGCCGCGAACCATGGCCAGCGGCACCTTCAATTGTTGCGGCCGGCCCGGGCTGGTGTGCGGCACGCTGCGGTAGATACTGATTTCCGTGGCCGGATCAAAACGCAGACGCAGGTTATTGCCCGCCGCTTGCAGGCCATGTTGCACATAGGCGTCCAGGCATTCGGGATCGAAGCGGCGGAACAAGCCTTTACCGGCGAAATAGCCACGCGCCTCGGCCAGGTCGACAAACTCCTCACGCCGGCCCAGGGTGCGCCCGGCCGGGGTGATACGGTCGATAAAGCCAAAGCGTTTGGCCGCGCGAATAACCATCTTGTCGGCCAGGGTCAGCACTGGCGAATCAAGCATCACCACGCCCAGGTACAGCTCGGGGCGCAGCAAGGCGGCGTGGTAATGCAGCACACCGCCCAGCGAATGACCCACACCCCATACCGGCTGCGGGCTGGCTTCGAGGTGATGGATCAGTTCGTCGACCAGGTTGCTCCAGTTGTCATTTACCGGAAAACGCGGGTCATGGCCGTGCTGCTCTAGGTGCTGCACCGAATAGTCAGGCGCCAGCGCGGCAAACAGCTTGCCGTAAGTGGCCGAGGGAAAGCCGTTGGCATGGGCGAAGAACACGGACTGGGTCATGGCGGCGGGCTTATCTGGAAAGTTGCCAATGATTGTCCGGCAGCACCAGCGATGCAGCAATGACAAAACGGCCAGTGAATGACGGCACTATAGCCAAAGCTGATGGGAGGCCCGCCAGTTGACTCGACGCTGACAAGTTATTGGTTTGGTAGCACTAAGAATCTGTGCAAAGTCTCGCGAGCTAGAGCCATGCAAGGCAAAAACAGGCGAGGAAGCGGAGTGTACTTTTGTACATGAGCATTCCGAGCCTGTTTTTAACGCAGCAGGGCCGACGCGCAGCAGACTTTGGACAGGTTCTAACGCAGCGCCGGGCCGTTCTCACCCAGCGGCACAATGGCCATGGTCAACCGGGAAATGCAGCTGGCCTTGCCATCCGCGCCACTCAGGCGGATATCCCAGACATGGGTGGTGCGCCCCAGATGCACGGCGCGGGCGACCGCTGTAACCCGGCCGCTGCGCAAACCGCGCAGGTGGTTGGCGTTCACTTCCAGGCCGACGCAGTAGAACTTGCTGCTGTCGATGCACAGATGACTGGCAGTGGAACCGAGGGTTTCCGCCAGTACCACCGACGCGCCGCCATGCAGCAGGCCGTAGGGCTGATGCGTGCGCGCATCGACCACCATGCTGGCGGTAATCGACTCGTCATCGAACGACTCGAAGCGGATATCCAGTTGCTCGCCGATGGTATTTTTCAGAATCGCGTTGAGCTGTTCGAGATTCGGGGTTTGCTGCCAGAGGGCCATAGTCAGTCCTTTAAGGTCGATTCAGCCAGAACATGGCCGGTACACTGCATGCCGGCCATGGGCCTGATCACTCGTGCCAGAGCACGGTTTCGCTGCGAGTGGTCCACTCGTCGAAGCGTTCACCATAGGTGCCTTCAACCACCGCGCGCTTGATCTTCAGGGTAGGCGTGAGGAAGCCGTTATCCACCGCCCACACCTCCTTGACCAGCACCAGGCGCTGCAGGCGCTCATGCTTGTCGAGGCGTTGATTGACCTCCTCCAACAGCTTTTTCAGGCTGTTTTCCAGCTCGCCACGCGCGCCGTTGAGGGCCTCGCTGCGGCCCACGTCAGACAGCACACACAGCGCCATCGGCTGGGCCATGCCATCGCCGACCACACACACTTGCTCGATGCGCGAATGCTCGCCTAGGCGGTTTTCAATCGGCGCCGGGGCGACGTATTTGCCTTTGCTGGTTTTGAAGATTTCCTTGATCCGTCCGGTCAGGCGCAGGTTGCCTTCGGCATCCTGCTCACCCTTATCGCCGGTGCGCAGGAAGCCATCTGGGGTGATGGTTTCCGCAGTCTTTTCCGGATCTTTGTAGTAGCCCTGCATGGTCGCGCCGCTGCGCACCTGCACTTCGCCATCCTCGGCGATGCGCACTTCCACGCCAGGGCTGTTCTGGCCGATCCAGCCCTGTTTGAACTTACCCGGCCGGCACACATGCGAGTAACCGCAGTTCTCGGTCATGCCGTATACCTCCAGCACATCCAGGCCCAGGCGCTTGTACCAGTTGAGCAGCGCTTCAGGCACCGGCGCCGCGCCAGACAGCGCATAACGCACAGCATCCAGGCCCAGGCCGACCAGCACCTTTTTGCCAACGATGCGGCCGATGATCGGCAGCTTGAGCAGGAAATCCAACTTCTCGGCCGGCATCTTGCTGTAGACGCCCATCTGGAACTTGGTCCAGATACGCGGTACGCCGAACATCACGGTTGGCCGCGCGCGTTTGAGGTCTTCAAGGAAGGTATCCAGGCTTTCGGCGAAGAAGATCGTCTGCCCGGCGTAGATCGAAGCCAGCTCGACAAACATACGCTCGGCCACATGGCACAGCGGCAGGTAGGACAGCACCCGGTCATTTTCGCCAACACCAAACAGCTCGGTGGCGTGGCTGGCGGCAAAGCCGAAATTGCTGAAATGATGCATTACGCCTTTCGGCGTGCCGGTGGTACCGGAGGTGTAGATGATGGTGGCGAGCTGATCGGCTGCGGCCTTGGGGTTGTCCTGAATCGGCGTGCAAGCCTGCAGATCATCCCAGGTAAAGCTGAACTCGCCCTGCGGGCGCAGCGGCAGGCCGATGGTCGGCACATCCGGCGGCACACCGGGGGCCATGGCCGGCCAATCGTCCAGCTTACCGACGAACACCAGCGCGGCCTCAGAGTGGCGCAGCACCTGGCCGACAGACTCGGCAGTGAGATTGGGATAGAGCGGCACCGAGACGT
This sequence comes from Pseudomonas sp., assembly GCA_035655415.1. Lineage (GTDB taxonomy): Bacteria > Pseudomonadota > Gammaproteobacteria > Pseudomonadales > Pseudomonadaceae > Aquipseudomonas. The sequence goes on along the minus strand of DASRUM010000158.1, from coordinate 275 downwards.
GCCCGGCCATCCAGACCGCCAGATCGGTAACGATCCAGTGCGCGCAGTTCTTGGAAATGATCGCGATGCGGCTGCCCTGCGGCAGTTCGCGACTACGCAGCCAGTTGGCCGCCCGCCGCGCCTGCTCGCCGACGTCGGCCCAGCTCAGTTCCTGCAGCTGACCGCCCGGCAGCGGCTGCACCATGTAGCGTTTATTCGGGTGCCGAGCCTCGCGCTCATAAAACACCTCAAGCGGCAAACGGATTGCATCAGCCACAGGGCTTCCTCCTTTGTTG
>DASRUM010000157.1:0-15817 GCA_035655415.1 Pseudomonas sp. | reverse complement strand
CGCTGATGGAGTTCTTTATGAGCGGTTCGATGGCCAAGGTGTTCACCCTGTCTGCGGTGATCCTGATTCTGATGCTGCGTCCGCAAGGGCTGTTCTCCATCAAAGTGCGCAAGTAAGGAGCCGTCCCATGAACCCGACACTTGATAAGTTTCTTGGCGGCAAGCAGGGCGCGATTGGCCTGGCAGTGCTGGCCACATTGATCCTGGTGGTGTTCCCGCTGGCGCTGGATGCCTTTCGCCTGAACATGGTCGGCAAGTACCTGACCTACGCCTTTGTCGCCGTTGGCCTGGTGCTCTGCTGGGGCTACGGCGGCATTCTCAGCCTCGGCCAGGGCGTGTTCTTCGGCCTCGGCGGCTATTGCATGGCGATGTTTCTCAAGCTCGAAGCCAGCGACCCGGAAAGCACCAAGATCCAGTCCACCCCCGGCATTCCGGACTTTATGGACTGGAACCAGATCACCGAACTGCCGATGCTCTGGCAGCCGTTTCACAGCTTCGGCTTTACCCTACTGGCGGTGATTGCGGTGCCGGTGATTTTGGCGTTGGTGATCGGTGTGGCGATGTTCAAACGCCGCGTCGGCGACGTGTACTTCTCCATCGTCACCCAGGCGATTGCGTTGATTCTTACGGTGCTGATCATCGGCCAGCAGGGCCTGACCGGCGGAGTCAACGGCATCACCGACCTGAAGACCCTGATGGGTTGGGATATCCGCGACGACAGCTCGAAGATGATCCTCTACTTCATCAACGCCTTCCTGTTGTTCGGCTGCATCCTGATCGGTCGCTTTATCCTCGCCTCCAAGCTCGGCCGCCTGCTGATGGCCATGCGCGACAAGGAGGAGCGGGTGCGTTTCTCCGGTTACGACGTGGCCAGCTTCAAGATCTTTGTGTTCTGCGTGGCCGCAGCGTTTTCCGCCATCGGCGGGGCGATGTTCGCCTTGCAGGTCGGCTTTATGTCGCCCAGCTTCGTCGGCATCGTGCCGTCGATCGAGATGGTTATTTTTGCGGCGGTGGGTGGGCGTATGTCGCTGCTCGGTGCGGTGTACGGCGCGCTGCTGGTCAACTACGGCAAAACCTACTTTTCCGAAACCTTCCCCGAACTGTGGCTGTACCTGATGGGCGGGCTGTTTATCGCCGTGGTCATGTACTTCCCCAACGGCCTGGCCGGCGTCTGGGAAAGCCACGGGCGCAAGCGCCTGGAAAAGTTGCTGCAACGTTTTGAGCGCAAATCCGTAGCCCCGGTCGCGGCCGTTAGCCCGACTCCAGCGCCTGCCCCTGAAGCCAAACAACTGGAGGCCACCCCATGAGTCAGCCAAGTGCGTTTCAGATGCCCAAGCCGGTGCTAGCCATCGAGGGCCTGACCGTGTCGTTCGATGGTTTCAAGGCAGTGGACGACCTCAACCTGTACATCGACCGCAATGAGGTGCGGGTGGTGATCGGCCCTAACGGCGCCGGCAAGACCACGGTTCTGGATCTGATCTGCGGCAAGACCAAAGCCACCGCCGGCAGCATCCAATTCGAGAACCGCGAGCTGACCAAGATGCGCGAGTTCGACATTGTGCGTGCCGGAGTCGGGCGCAAGTTTCAGAACCCCTCGATCTACGAAAACCTCACGGTGTTTGAGAACTTGGAAATGTCCTACCCCAAGGGCCGCAAGGTGTTCGGCGCGCTGTTCTTCAAACGCAGCGCCGAGGTGATTGCGCGGGTCGAGCAGATTGCTGCGGAGATCATGCTTACCGACAACCTCTACCTGCAGGCCGACTTGCTGTCCCACGGGCAGAAGCAGTGGCTGGAGATCGGCATGTTACTGATGCAGGATCCGGCGCTATTGATGCTCGACGAGCCGGTGGCCGGCATGAGCGTCAACGAACGCATGCAGACCGCCGAACTGCTCAAGCGCATCAGCAAGGGCCGCTCGGTACTGGTGATCGAGCACGACATGGAGTTCGTCAAAAGCATCGCGCACAAGGTCACCGTGCTGCACCAGGGCAAGGTGCTAGCCGAAGGCAGCATGGAGGCGGTGCAGAGCAACCCGAAAGTCATTGAGGTGTATTTGGGGCATTGACCCGTCCGCAGGGGGCGCCATGGCTGTGCATCGTTTCCGGTGCGCACGGCTCACCCTAGGGCTCAAGCATTCGTAGGGTGCGCCATGCGCACCGCCGGATACGCAATGGTGCGCACAGCGCACCCTACGTTGGAGTGACGTTTATGTTCCAGATCAGCAACCTCGCCTCCGGCTACGGCCAGAGCCAGATCCTCCATGACCTCAACCTGAATGTGGCCAAGCGCGAGATTGTCGCGGTGATGGGCCGTAACGGTATGGGCAAGACCACCCTGTTCAAGAGCCTGATGGGCGTGCTGCCGCAGTGGGGCGGACAGATCAGCGTGGATGGCTGCGACATTTCCAAACTGGAGACCCACCAGCGCGTGGAGAGCGGCATCGCCTACGTGCCCCAGGGCCGCATGATCTTCCCCAGCATGACCGTACTGGAGAATATCCAGACTGGCCTGCCAGCCTCAGCCAAGGGCAAGGTGCCAGACGATTTGTATGCGCTGTTCCCGGTGCTGCAGGAGATGCGCCACCGTAAAGGCGGCAACCTTTCTGGCGGTCAGCAACAGCAACTGGCCATCGCCCGCGCGCTGGCCACCAACCCCAAAGTGCTGCTGCTGGATGAGCCCACCGAGGGCATCCAGCCGTCGATCATCAAGGACATCGCCCGCACCCTGAAGGAGATCCGTAACCTGCGCGACCTGACCATCGTGGTGTCCGAACAGGTGCTGTCGTTCACCATGGAAATCGCCGACCGCTTCCTGGTGATAGAGAAGGGCAAGTTCGTCGTCGAGGAGAGCCGCGACAAGGTCGACGAAGCGACGATCAGCCGTTACCTGTCGGTCTAATGGCTCACCCGCAGTAGCTCAAATTTCAAGCTTTGCGGCTGGCGTGTTCTCCATGCGCTGGCCGCTTTTTCGCGTCCGCGAAAAAATCCTGCAGGCCTTATGAGCGCTGATGCAGGGCATACGTCATCCGACGTATTTGCCGATTTCCTCGCGCGTTGAAGACTAGCTCCGTACCCCGGCGCCGTGGCGCCAAGTCCCCCTCAATGGTCCCAGGAGCTTTGTCATGACCGAAACGTTGATCAAGGTCGACCTCAACCAGCCCGCCACCGAAAACGAGCAGATCCACAATCGCTGGCACCCGGATATTCCGATGGCCTGCTGGGTCAAGCCGGGTGACGATTTCATCCTCGAAACCTATGACTGGACCGCCGGTGCGATCAAGAACAACGACGACGCCAGCGATGTGCGCGATGTGGATCTGTCTACTGTGCACTACCTGTCCGGCCCGGTCGGCGTACACGGCGCTGAGCCGGGTGACCTGCTGGTGGTCGACCTGCTCGACATCGGCGCGATGCCCGACTCGCAGTGGGGCTTCAACGGCTTCTTCTCGCGGCAGAACGGCGGTGGTTTTCTCACCGATCACTTCCCGATGGCGCAGAAGGCCATCTGGGATTTCAAGGGCATGTTCACCAGCAGCCGGCACATCCCTGGGGTTAACTTTGCCGGGCTGATTCACCCCGGCCTGATTGGCTGCCTGCCGGACCACAAGATGCTCGCCGACTGGAACAAGCGCGAGCAGGAACTGATCGATACCGACCCGCACCGCGTGCCGGCCTTGGCCAACCCGCCTATGGCGCCCACCGCGCACATGGGCAAGATGAAGGGTGAAGCCCGCGACCTGGCCGCGCTGACCGGCGCACGCACCGTGCCGCCGCGTGAACATGGCGGTAACTGCGACATCAAGGACCTGTCGCGTGGTTCGAAGATCTTCTTCCCTGTGTATGTGAATGGCGCCGGGCTGTCGGTGGGTGACCTGCACTTCAGTCAGGGCGACGGTGAGATCACCTTCTGCGGCGCCATCGAGATGGCCGGCTGGGTGCACATGAAGGTCGAGCTGATCAAAGGCGGCATGGCCAAATACGGCATTAAAAACCCGGTGTTCAAGCCCAGTCCGATTACCCCGAACTACAAGAACTACCTGATCTTCGAAGGCATCTCGGTGGACGAGGCCGGCAAGCAGCATTACCTGGACGTCAATATCGCCTACAAGCAGGCCTGCCTGAATGCCATCAACTACCTGACCAAGTTCGGCTACTCGCCGGCTCAGGGCTATGCGTTGCTCGGTTCGGCGCCGGTGCAGGGGCATATCAGCGGTATCGTCGATGTGCCCAACGCCTGCGCGACCCTGTGGCTGCCGACGGAGATCTTCGAGTTCGATATCAACCCCAACGCCAACGGTCCGACCAAGTTCCTCGATGGCAGCATCGACCTGCCCATCGCACCGGACAAATGATGCCTGCGCGCACGGCCACCGTAGGGTGCGCCGTGCGCACCGGTCTTTCCGAGGAGAGCCAGCATGCCCATCTACGAATACGATTGCCCCGATTGTGGCGACTTCACCCAGTTGCGGCCGATGGCCGAACGTGATGCGCCCTGCACCTGCCCTTACTGCGCCACGCCAAGCGCACGGGTGATTCTCAGCGCGCCGAGCCTGGCTACCATGTCCGGCAGCCAGCGCCGCGCCATTGCGGCCAACGAGCGCAGTGCCAATGCACCACAAACGGTTGAGGAATATGCGCAGAGCCGCAAGCACCCGAAAGGTTGCGGCTGCTGCACCCCGAACAAGCCACTGGCGCCAACCAAGGCCAACCCCCATGCGCTAAAGACCAAGCCCAGCGCCCGGCCTTGGATGATCAGCCATTGAGGCTGCTGGGCGTTCCTGTAGGAGCTGCTGGGCGGCATTCCGCTTCAGCCGCGATAAACGGCGACACAGAGAGAATTTCGCGGCTGAAGCCGCTCCCACAAACCGCAGTCAACCGGAGGATCTACAGCCATGCGCCACGGCGATATTTCCAGCAGCCCGGACACCGTCGGTGTCGCGGTCGTTAATTACAAGATGCCGCGCCTGCACAGCAAGGCCGAGGTGCTCGACAACGCGCGCAAGATTGCCGAGATGATCAAGGGCATGAAGCTCGGCCTGCCGGGCATGGACCTGGTGGTGTTTCCCGAATACAGCACCATGGGCATCATGTACGACAAGGACGAGATGATGGCCACCGCCGCGACCATCCCCGGTGATGAGACCGCAATCTTTTCTGCCGCCTGCCGCGAGGCCAAGACCTGGGGCATTTTCTCGCTCACCGGTGAACGTCACGAAGAACACCCGCACAAGGCACCGTACAACACGCTCATCCTGATCAACGATCAGGGTGAGATTGTGCAGAAGTACCGCAAGTGCATTCCCTGGTGCCCGATCGAAGGCTGGTATCCGGGCGACCGCACCTATGTCAGCGAAGGCCCCAAGGGCATGAAGATCAGCCTGATCATCTGCGACGACGGCAACTACCCGGAAATCTGGCGCGACTGCGCGATGAAGGGCGCTGAGCTGATCGTGCGGTGCCAGGGCTATATGTACCCGGCCAAGGAACAGCAGGTGCTGATGTCCAAGACCATGGCCTGGGCCAACAACTGCTACGTGGCGGTGGCCAACGCTGCGGGCTTCGACGGTGTGTACAGCTACTTCGGCCACTCGGCGCTGATCGGCTTTGACGGTCGCACCCTGGGTGAGTGTGGCGAGGAGGAAATGGGCATCCAGTACGCCCAGCTGTCCATCTCGCAGATCCGCGACGCCCGCGCCAACGACCAATCGCAGAACCACCTGTTCAAGCTGCTGCACCGTGGCTACACCGGGGTCTACAACTCCGGCGACGGCGACAAGGGCGTGGCCGATTGCCCGTTCGAGTTCTACCGCACCTGGGTGCTGGACGCACAAAAGGCCCAGGAAGACGTGGAGAAACTGACCCGCAAGACCATAGGTGTAGCGGATTGCCCGGTGGGCGAACTGCCGCACCCCGGCAAGGAGCGCTCCGCGTAGGGTGCGCCGCGCGCACATGAACAGTCGCGGTGCGCATAGCGCACCCTACCGAGGCTCCCATGCCGTTTGCCAATGACCTGATCGAACACAACTGTGAGCGCCTTGCTGAGCAGAGCCGGTCCGCAACGCTGCTGTCACGTTTCGTTTTCGAGCCCGCCCAAGTCATGGCCCTGCTGCGTGCGCGCATCGTTGGCCAGGACGCCGTGCTGGCCGAGGTCGACGCGTTGCTCAAGGTGCTCAAAGTGGATATCGGCGAGCGCGAACGGCCGTTGACGGTGAATCTGTTTATGGGCCCGACCGGCGTCGGTAAGACCGAGATCGTGCGGCTATTGGCCCAGGCGATTCATGGGCGACCTGATGCGTTCTGTCGTATCGACATGCACACCCTGGCCCAGGAGCACTATGCCGCCGCGCTGACTGGCGCGCCGCCGGGCTATGTCGGCAGCAAGGAGGGCACTACGTTGTTTGATGCAGAGGCTATCCAGGGTAGCTACAGCCGCCCCGGTATCGTCCTGTTCGACGAGCTGGAAAAGGCCAGTAAGGATGTGTTGCGCAGCTTGCTCGGCATTCTCGAACATGGCCAGCTGACCCTGGCCGCCGGTACGCGCACCCTCGACTTTCGTAACAGCATGGTCTTTATGACCAGCAATATCGGCGCACGCGAGGTCAGTGATTACCGTGCGCGGTATGCGCGTGGTTGGCGGCGTTGGCTGGGGCTCAGCCCACAGGCTGATAATCAGGTCGTTGAGCGCGCTTTGCATCGGCGCTTCGAGCCGGAGTTTCTCAATCGAATCGACCGTATCCTTGGTTTTCAGCACATCGAGGAAGAGTGGTTAGAGGCGTTGCTGGAGATCGAACTGAGCAAGCTTAACCAGCGCCTGCTCAAGCAAGGGCGGGTGCTGTTGCTGGACGAGTCGGCGTTGGATTTCCTTTGCCGTGAGCATGATGCACGCTTCGGTGCCCGGGCCATGGGGCGCAGGTTGCGTACTGAACTTGAGCCGGCAATTGCCGATTGCCTGCTGGCTGACCCGAGCATTACTCGCCTGCTGGCACGTGTTGAGGGTGGGCAGCTGCGGGTGGGGGCGGATGTCCTCTAGCTAGTTCCAGCCAAACAATTCGGCCGCGTTATGACTGCTGGCGCGGGCCAGCTCATCGGCGCTGATGCCGCGCAGTTCGGCCAAAGCTTGGCAGATATCTGGTAGGTGTTCCGGGCTGTTGCGCTGGTTGGGGTGCATGGCGGGGGCCATGTCGGGTGAGTCAGTTTCCAGCACGATGGCGTCCAGCGGCAGTTGCGCTACCACCTTGCGCAGACGCAATGCCTGCGGCCAGGTCGGTGCGCCGCCCAGGCCGAGCTTGAAACCGAGCTTGAGGTATTCGCGGGCTTCTTCAGTGCTGCCGGCAAAGGCATGGATGATGCCGCCACGGGCGGGCTTTAAGCGTTTCAGCGTGGCGATGGTCGCGGCGTGGGCGCGGCGCACGTGGAGTAGGGCGGGTAGTTCGAACTCGATGGCCAGCTTGAGTTGGGCTTCGAACAGCTGTTGCTGCTGTGCGCGGTCCAGCTGTTCGAGAAAGTAATCCAGGCCGAACTCGCCTACGGCGCAGAGTTGCGGATGGCCAGCCAGGCGCTGCAGCCAGTCGCGCAGCTCGCTCAGGTGTGCGGGCTTATGGTCGTCCAAATAGACCGGATGCAGGCCAAAGGCGGCGTACAGGCCGGCATCGCCCTGCACCAGATCCCACAGCCGTTGCCAGTTGGCCTGATACACGCCGAGTACCACCAGCCGCTCGACGCCCAGCTTACGGCTGCGGGTCAGCAGCTCGCTGCGGTCAGCATCGAAGTCGGGAAAGTCCAGGTGGGTGTGGGTATCGATCAGGTGCATGGGCGAATCATACGCCGCCCGGCTTTTCCTTCAACGTACGGCGGATTTTCAGCAGCCGCGGGATCGCCTCGATGCCTGGCTGGTAGTGGTTCTGCTCGATGGCGGCGATGGCCAGCGCCAGTACTCGCTCGGCAATTTGCTCGTGCTGCTGGGATATGGCGTTGACCCGCAGAGGCAGAAAGTCCAGCAACTGGGTGTCGCCGAAGGTGGCCAGGCGCAGTTCGGTGAAGTCCTCTGCGTTGTGCGCCTGCAGGGCGTCCAGCACGCCTTCGAGCAGCACGTAGGCGGTGGTGATCAGGGCATCCGGAACTCCGGCTGGATCGGCCAACAGGGCGTGCATCTGTTGGCAACCGCTGGCGCGGCTGAACTGCTCGGCATGGCAGACGCTGATACGCCCGGCGAAGCCATCCAGGGCCTGGTGAAAGCCGCGTTCGCGGGCCTGGCTGATCGGCAGTTCGCCACGCGCGCCGATCAGGGCGATATGCCGGGGCGGCGGGCTGAGCAGCGTGGTGGTGAGCAGGCTACCGGCCTGCTGGTCGTCGCTGACCACCGAGCGGATCTGCGTTGGATCGAGGGCGCGGTCGACCGCGATCACCGGCACGCCGCTGGTCACCAGGCGCGGGTAGATGGGGTCGTCCTGGGGCAGGCAGCTGGCGACGATCAGTGCATCGCAGCGGCGCGAGCGGAACAGTTCGAGCAACTGGCGTTCGCACTCCGGGTCGTCGTCGGAGCTGGCGATCAGCAACTGGTAACCGGCGCTGCGGGCGCGTTGTTCGAGCAGCTTGGCCAGGCGCGCGTAGCTGGGGTTTTCCAGGTCCGGCAGGATAAAACCCAGGCAGCGGCTTTGCCCGCGGCGTAGCCCGGCGGCCTGCTGGTCGGGGCGATAGCCGTGACGCTCGACCACCTCCAGCACCCGCGCCACGGTGGCGGCGCTGATCCGCCGCTTGTTGGCCTGACCGTTGATCACATAGCTGGCGGTGGTGACCGAGACCTCGGCCAGGCGGGCAATATCGCTGAGTTTCAAGGCATGCTCCTGGGAGAGTGACAGCCGGGCTTCAAGGATCGCCGATTATGGGGTAACGTGCCATCCATTTGATGAAACGATTCAGCAGGCGGGGCGTCTGGCTATCCTGTGGGTAGCGCAGCGCGCCTGCACAGCCAGCCTCACCTGCCCAGGAGAACAATAAAATGCTCGAACTGAATGCCGCGCAAATTCAGGTGGGCCATAGCGCTCCGGACAAACAGGCGGCGCTGGCGTTGCTGGCCGAGGCCCTGAGCGCCGATGGGCTGGTCGCCCCCGGTTACCTGGCCGGTATGCAGGCCCGCGAGGTGCAGGGCTCGACCTACCTGGGCCATGGCATTGCGATCCCCCATGGCACGCCGCAAACCCGCGATCTGGTGTTTCACACTGGCGTGCGGCTGATCCAGTTTCCTCAAGGCGTGGACTGGGGCGATGGCCAGCGGGTGTACCTGGCGATTGCCATCGCCGCGCGCTCGGACGAGCACCTTCGCCTGTTGCAACTGCTGACCCGCGCCCTCGGCGAGGGCGACCTGAGCCAGGCCCTACGCGAGGCCACTGCTGCCGAGCAGATCCTGGAGCTGTTGCAGGGCGCGCCCCAGGCACTGGCGCTCGACAGCCAATTGATTGGCCTAGGCGTGCAGGCGGAAGACTTCGACGAATTGATCTGGCAAGGCGCGCGCCTGCTGAAAAAGGCCGGCTGTGCTGACTCAGGCTTTGCCAATAGCCTGGCCCAGGGCACGCCGCTGCCTCTGGGTAATGGCCTGTGGTGGCTCAACAGTGAAGAGGCGGTCAGCCGCCCCGGCTTGGCGTTCGTCACCCCGGCTGCGTCCTTGCGTCATGGCGGGCAGGTGGTGAGCGGTCTGTTCTGCCTGGCCAGTGCGGGCGAGGCGCATCGGCAGTTGCTTGAGCGCCTGTGTGATCTGCTGATCAATGGCCAGGGCGGCACCTTCAGCCATCCAACTTCGAGCCGCAGCGTGCTTGAAGCCCTGGGCGGCGAGGTGGCGCCGGATTGGCCGTCGCTGCGCATCGTCCTGGCCAACACCCACGGCCTGCATGCGCGCCCGGCCAAGGAGCTGAGCGAGATTGCCCAGGCCTTTGATGGTGACATTCGCGTGCGCCTTGATGAGCAGGCCGCTGGCGTTTCGGCCAAGAGCCTGAGCAAGTTGCTGGCGCTCGGTGCGCAACGCGGGCAGACCCTGATCTTCAGCGCCGAACCCAGCATTGCCGGCGATGCTCTGCCGGCCCTCGAAGCGGCGGTGCGCGAAGGCCTTGGCGAAACGGTTGAGCCCTTACCGGTCACCAGCAGCGTGCCTGCTGCCGCAGCCGTAGCACGGGTCACGCCGTTGCCTGCGCCGCAAGCGGGTGCACGCCTGCAAGCTGTGGCCGCCTCACCGGGAATTGCCATCGGTCCTGCGTTGCTGCGTCTGGTGCCGCAATTGGAATATGCGCAGCAAGGCCAGGGCAGCGAACAGGAACGCACCCGCCTAGATGAAGCGTTGGCGCAGATTGAGGCCGATATTCAGCACCTGATCGAAGCCAGCGACGAGGCCAGCGTGCGCGATATTTTCGTCACCCATCAGGCCATGCTGCGCGACCCAGCCCTGCGCGAGGATGTTGACGCGCGCTTGGCCCAGAACCTAAGCGCCGAAGCGGCCTGGAACGCTGAAATCGAAGCCGCCGCGCAGCAGCAGGAAGCCCTGCACAATGTCTTGTTGGCCGAGCGTGCCGCAGATTTGCGCGATATTGGCCGCCGTGTGCTGGCGCGGTTGTGTGGCGTCGAGGCGCCCCGTGAGCCGGACGAACCCTACATTCTGGTGATGGACGAGGTGGCACCCTCGGATGTTGCCAGCCTCAATCGCCAGCGCGTGGCCGGCATCCTCACCGCACGCGGCGGTGCGACTGCGCACAGTGCAATCATCGCTCGCGCCCTGGGTATTCCGGCGGTGGTCGGTGCCGGTGAAGGCGTGCTGGCCCTGGCCCAAGGCACCGTGCTGCTGCTCGACGGCGACCGTGGCCTGGTACGGGTCGCCCCCGACCCCCAGACTCTGGAGCAGGCCCAGCGTGAGCGCGAAGCTAACCAGGCGCGCCGCGAGCGTGCCCATGCCGAGCGCTTTGAGCCCGCCGTGACCCGCGACGGCCATAGCGTTGAAGTGTTCGCCAATATCGGCGCCAGTGGCGAGACCGTCCAGGCGGTGGACTTGGGCGCTGAGGGCATTGGCCTGCTGCGCACCGAACTGGTGTTTATGGATCATGCCCAGGCACCTGATCTGGCCACCCAGGAGGCCGAGTACCGCCGCGTGCTCGATGCCCTTAATGGCCGGCCGCTGGTGGTGCGCACCCTGGATGTGGGTGGCGACAAGCCGCTGCCGTATTGGCCGATGCCTGCCGAAGAAAACCCCTTTCTCGGTGTGCGCGGCATTCGCCTCAGCCTGCAGGCGCCGCAATTGCTGGAAACCCAGCTGCGCGCGCTGTTCGCCAGTGCCGACGGGCGCGCCCTGCGCATCATGTTCCCGATGGTCGGGCAGGTGGAGGAGTGGCGCGTGGCCCGCGACATGGCCCTGCGGCTGCGTGAGGAAATCCCGGTGGCTGAACTGCAACTGGGCATCATGATCGAGGTGCCGTCCGCTGCTCTATTGGCGCCGGTGCTGGCCCGCGAGGTGGACTTCTTCAGTGTCGGCACCAACGACCTGACCCAGTACACCCTGGCCATCGACCGTGGTCACCCGACGCTCTCGGCCCAGGCTGATGGCCTGCATCCGGCGGTATTGCGCTTGATCAGCATGACCGTTGAAGCCGCCCATGCCCACGGCAAGTGGGTCGGCGTGTGCGGTGAGTTGGCCGGCGATATGCTCGCCGTACCGCTGCTGGTCGGCCTGGGGGTGGACGAGCTGAGCGTCTCGGCGCGCTCTATCGCGCTGGTCAAGGCGCGGGTCCGCGAACTTGACCTGAGCCACAGCCAGACCCTGGCCCGTGACGCTCTGTTGCTCGACAGCGCCAGCGCCGTGCGCGCCTTGGTCGAGGGGCAACGCTGATGGCGAGCATCCTGACCCTGACCCTGAACCCGGCGCTGGACATCACCGTCAGCCTCGACACCCTAACCCTCGGTTCGGTGAACCGCAGCCTTGGGCTGATCCAGCACGCCGCCGGCAAAGGCCTGAACGTCGCCCAGGTGCTCACGGACCTGGGCCACAGCCTGACCGTCAGCGGCTTTCTGGGGGCGGACAACGCGGCGCCCTTCGAGGCGCTGTTTGCCGCCCGTGGCCTGCACGATGCCTTTATCCGCGTGCCCGGCGAGACGCGCAGCAATATCAAACTGAGCGAGCACGACGGTCGGGTCACCGACCTCAACGGCCCCGGTGTCGAGGTCAGTGAAGCGCATCAGGCCGCGCTGCTGGCTCAGCTCGACGCATTGGTGGTCGGGCAAGACGCTGTGGTGGTGGCCGGCAGCCTGCCGCGCGGGGTGTCGGTCGGCTGGTTTGCCGAGCTGCTCGGCCGGCTCAATGCGCTGGGCGTGCCGGTGGCGCTGGACACCAGCGGCGAGGCGCTGCGCACCGGCCTGGCGGCGACGCCTTGGCTGGTCAAACCCAATGACGAGGAACTGGCCGAGGCCTGCGACCTGCATGATGCCTCGCTGGCGGCCTTGAGCGAGGCGGCCGAGCGCCTGCGCGCTCAGGGCGTGGCCCATGTGCTGCTGTCGCGCGGCGCGGCGGGCGTGAGCTGGTTTGGCCCAGGCGTGGCGCTGCAGGCGCAGCCGCCGCAGGTGCAGGTGGTCAGCACCGTGGGCGCGGGGGATTCGCTGCTGGCGGCGACCCTGCACGGTCTGCTCAACGGCTGGCCCGCCGAACAGACCCTGAGCCTGGCCACCGCGGTGGCGGCCCAGGCCGTCACCCAGCTGGGTTTTGGTATTCAGGACCGCGAGCAATTGGCGCATTTGCAGGCTGGCGTGACCGTCATGCCGCTAGAACAATAAGAGGCCATCCTTCTATGAATTTGCTGATCGTCACCGCCTGCCCCAATGGCCAGGTCACCAGCGTGCTCTGCTCGCGCCTGCTGGATGCTGCGGCCCAACGCCTGGGCTGGAGTACGCGCGTTGAAGTACACGACCCCAAGGCCATCGGCTCGCCCCTGAGTGCCGCCGACATCGCCGCCGCCGAGTTGGTGGTGGTGGTCAAGACCGGCGCCCTGGACCTGCAGCGCTTCGTTGGCAAGCGGGTGGTGCAGTCCACCCCGTCCCAGGCGCTGATTGACCCGCAGCAGTTCTTGCGCGATGCCGCCGAGCAGGCTGAGGTGCTTGATGCCCAGGCCATCCAGGCTGCCGTGCCCGCCGCCCAGGCGCCACGCCTGGTGGCGATCACCGCCTGCCCGACAGGGGTGGCGCACACCTTTATGGCCGCCGAGGCGCTGCAACAGGCTGCGGCGCAGATGGGTTATGTGCTGCATGTGGAAACCCGCGGCTCGGTGGGCGCGCGCAACCTGCTGGAAGACGCCGACATTGCCGCGGCCGACGCCGTGCTGCTGGCCACGGATATCGAGGTCGACACCAGCCGCTTCGCCGGCAAGAAGGTGTATCGCTGCGGCACCGGCGTGGCCCTCAAACAACCGCGCGAGACCCTTGACCGCGCCCTGGCCGAAGCCCAACCGCTGCAGGGCGGCGCGGGCAACGACGCAGGCCAGTCGGCTGCTGGCAGCAGCCAAGCCGGGCCGTACAAACACCTGCTGACCGGCGTGTCTTTTATGCTGCCGATGGTGGTGGCCGGCGGGCTGCTGATTGCCCTGTCGTTCGTTTTTGGCATCGAAGCGTTCAAGGAGGAGGGCACCCTGGCCGCGGCGCTGATGCAGATCGGCGGTGATGCTGCGTTCAAGCTGATGGTGCCGGTGCTGGCCGGTTATATCGCCTACTCCATTGCTGACCGCCCGGGCCTGGCGCCGGGGATGATTGGCGGGCTACTGGCCAGCAGCCTGGGGGCCGGTTTTATCGGCGGCATAGTCGCGGGCTTTCTCGCCGGCTATGCGGCCAAGGCGATTGCCCGTTGGGTGCAACTGCCGGCAAGCGTCGAAGCACTCAAACCGATTCTGATCATTCCGCTGCTGGCCAGCCTGTTTACCGGCCTGGTGATGATCTACGTGGTCGGCAAGCCGGTGGCCGGCATGCTCGCCGGGCTGACGACCTTCCTCGACAGCATGGGCAGCACCAACGCCATCCTGCTCGGCCTGCTGCTGGGGGCGATGATGTGCGTCGACCTCGGCGGGCCGATCAACAAGGCCGCCTATGCCTTCTCGGTCGGCCTGCTGGCTTCGCAAAGCTACGCACCCATGGCCGCAACCATGGCCGCCGGCATGGTGCCGCCCATCGGCATGGCCATCGCCACCCTGCTGGCGCGGCGCAAGTTCGCCCAGAGCGAGCGCGAGGCCGGCAAGGCCGCCGGGGTACTGGGCTTGTGCTTTATCTCCGAAGGGGCAATCCCGTTTGCCGCCAAAGACCCGCTGCGGGTGATCCCGGCGAGCATCGCCGGCGGCGCCCTGACTGGCGCGCTGTCGATGTACTTCGGCTGCAAACTGATGGCGCCCCACGGCGGTCTGTTCGTGCTGCTGATCCCTAACGCGATCAACCACGCGTTGCTGTATTTGCTGGCGATAGTGGCGGGCAGCCTGCTGACCGGGGTGGTGTATGCCGTGATCAAAAAAGGCGCGGCGGTGGAGTTGGTGGTGGGGGCGAAGACGTAGAGGGGTAAATGATCGCTCTGTACTGGTGGAGATTTTGCGACAGACTGGGATAGCTGCCCCTCACCCCAGCCCTCTCCCCCCCCGTAGGGGCGAGGGAGCTGATAGGCGTAGCGCTCGCTGCCACAATCATCCAGTCGCTACTGACCGACCGAGCTTTAATCGTTGCATTAGGTGCGACGGGCTAAGATCTACTGGGCGCGTACAGGTAAGTTCCCTCTCCCCCTTGGGGAGAGGGCTAGGGTGAGGGGCGAAGTTCACACGGAGGTGAAGCATGCCCAAAGGCACTCAACGGCCTACGGCCGAGCAACGCGAATTTGCCCAGCGATTGCGTCATCAGTTTACCGACTGCGAGCAGTTGCTCTGGCAGCATTTGCGCAATCGCCAGCTCGGTGGTTTCAAATTTCGTCGGCAATATCCGTTGCCGCCTTATGTGCTGGATTTCTACTGCGCAGAGCTGGGCCTGACAGTCGAGCTGGATGGTGGGCAGCACTTTGGTGATGAGGCTTTGCGTCGGGATACTGAGCGCAGTCGCTATCTGGAGGCGTGTGGGGTACGGGTGATTCGCTTTAGCAATCGGGAGGTTTTGGCGCAAATGCCTGAGGTGCTGGCGGAGATTTTGCGACAGGCCGAGATCGCTGCCCCTCACCCCAACCCTCTCCCCAGAGGGTAGAGGGAGCTGGCCGCGTAGAGCCTGCTAACCGCGATCTTTCCGTCACCGCTGAGCGGCCCCCTCTCCTATTTAGGGAGAGGGTTGGCTTTTACCTGCGATCAAAGATCAATGATGCTCGCGCGTCGCCCTGAACTTCACATCCGGCCAGCGTTCTTCCATCAGGCTCAGGTTGACCCGTGTTGGCGCCAGGTAGGTGAGGTGGCCACCGCCATCCAGAGCGAGGTTTTCCACGGCCTTGTTGCTGAACTCTTCTAGCTTTTTCTTATCGCTGCAGTCGATCCAGCGCGCCGACCACACGGTGATCGGCTCGTAGGCGCATTCCACCTTGTATTCCTCTTTCAGGCGGCTGGCGACCACGTCGAACTGCAGCACACCGACTGCGCCGAGGATGATGTCGTTGCTGCGCTCGGGGAAGAACACTTGGGTCGCGCCTTCTTCGGCCAGCTGCTGCAGGCCCTGGCGCAGTTGCTTGGATTTCAGCGGGTCCTTCAGGCGCACGCGGCGGAACAGTTCCGGGGCGAAGTGCGGGATACCGGTAAAGCCCAGCGCTTCGCCTTCGGTGAAGGTGTCGCCGATCTGGATGGTGCCGTGGTT
>DASRUM010000156.1:0-7087 GCA_035655415.1 Pseudomonas sp. | reverse complement strand
AAATCGCCGATCAGCTGGATAACTTCCAGGTCATCGCGCTGAACTTCCCGGCCTTTACTGATGGACGCCACACCTCCACCGCCTACCTGCTGCGTAACCGCTACGGCTACAAAGGCGAAGTGCGTGCAATTGGTGATGTGCTGCGCGATCAACTGTTCTCATACCTGCGCGTGGGCTTCGATGCCTTCGCCCTGCGTGAGGACAAAGATCCGCTGGATGCCTTGAAAGCCTTCGAGGAGTTCAGTGAGGTCTATCAGGCCTCCACGGACCAGCCGCTGCCGCTGTTCCGCCGCCGCGCCTGATCCAGCCGGTAACGCAAAAGGCCACCCCAAGGGGTGGCCTTTTTTGTTTCTCGCGGCTCAGCCCAGATTGACCAGCACTCGCCCGACCTGCTTGCCTGCAAGCACCTGGGCAATAGCCGCGGGTAATTGCTCAAGCGTCACTTCGCTGACCAGCGCATCCAGATTGATCTTCCACTGTAACGACAACCGGTCCCACATCGAGGCCTTGACCACCAGTGGCAGCTCGACCGAATCGACCCCAAGTAGATTCACCCCACGCAGGATAAACGGCAGCACACTGCCCTTGAAGCCGACGCCAGCCGTCAGGCCGCAGCAGGCAACACTGGCACCGTAGCGCAGCGACTTGACCACGTTGAACAGGATATCCCCGCCCACACAATCCACCGCGCCAGCCCACTGTTCTTTGAGCATCGGCTTATCGGTGCCGTCCTGCAGTTCGGAACGCAGCACAATTTGCTGCGCGCCTAGCGCCTTGAGGTAATCCGCCTGCTCGGCCTTGCCGGTAGACGCCGCCACGCGGTAACCCAGAGAAGTGAGCAAGGCCAGTGCGACACTGCCGACGCCGCCGGTGGCCCCAGTTACCAATACGGGGCCGGCATCCGCCGTGAGCCCTGCCTGCTCCAGCTTGTCGACACACAACGCTGCCGTCAGCCCAGCAGTGCCGAGCACCATAGCCTCGCGCAGTGACAAGCCCTGGGGGCGTTTCAGCGCCCAGCTGGCGGGAATGCGAATGTACTGGGCAAAGCCGCCTGAGGTGTTCATGCCCAGGTCGTAGCCGGTAACAATCACCTCATCGCCTGCGCTGAACTCGGCCACGCTGGAGGCTTCAACCACACCGGCAGCATCGATGCCTGGGGTGTGCGGAAAGCTCTTGGTCACACCGCGGTTGCCACTGGCCGACAAAGCATCCTTGTAGTTGAGCGAGGAATACTTGACCCGAATCAGCAACTCGCCGGCCGGCAAGTCATCGATCTCACGTTGCACAATCACTTGTTCGAAACCGCCCGCTGCGCTTTCACGGGCCTGCAATGCACTGAACGTACTCATATCGACTCCCTTAAAACGGTTACCAGAAGCGCTGCTGATTTAAACGACTCAGCCAGTTCAGAACGAAGCGATCCAACGCCACGCTGCCCGCCAGTCCAACGCGCTCCTGCAGGGTTTTCTTCTCGGCATAATGCAAATGAAACAGCTCGGCGCTCTTCGCTCGCTCAGCCAGGTATTCGTCACTGGTCTTCAGTTCATCAACCAGTTGCTTTTCCAATGCCGCCAGGCCCAACCAGACTTCGCCAGTGGCGATCTGGTCAATGTTCAGCTGCGGCCGGTAGCGGGCAACAAAGCCCTTAAACAACTCGTGGGTGGTCTCCAGGTCTTCCTGGAACTTCTCCCGGCCCTTCTCGGTGTTCTCGCCGAACACGGTCAGGGTGCGCTTGTACTCACCGGCGGTAAGTACCTCGAAATCAATGTCATGCTTTTTCAGCAGGCGGTGCACATTAGGCAGCTGCGCCACCACACCAATCGAGCCGAGGATGGCGAACGGTGCGGAGATAATTTTCTCGCCAATGCAAGCCATCATATAGCCGCCGCTGGCCGCGACCTTGTCGATGCAGATGGTCAGTGGCACGCCGGCCTGACGAATCCGCGCCAGCTGTGAAGAAGCCAAACCATAGCTGTGCACCATGCCACCGCCACTTTCCAAACGCAGCACCACTTCATCCTGCGGCGTAGCCATAGTCAGTAAAGCAGTGATTTCGTGACGAAGGCTGTCAGTGGCCGAGGCTTTGATATCACCGTCGAAATCCAGCACGTAGACGCGCGGCTTGTGGATGCCAGCCTTCTTCTCCTGCTTGGCGGCTTTGGCTTCGGCTTTACTCGCCGCTTTCAGTTGGTCCTTATCGAGCACTGCGTGCTCCATGCGCTGATGAAGCTGCTTGAAGAAGTCATTGAGCTTGCTCACCTGCAGCTGGCCCGTGCTCTGGCGACCCTTGCTACGCAGTGCCGCGATGGTCACCAGTACAACCAGAATGGCCACAACCAAGGTCACTGTCTTGGCCAGAAAGCCGATGTACTCTGCAAAAAACTCCACGTATTCCCCCTTGTCCCAATGGCAGCGCGCACTCATCGACCGCGCGCAATAGTGCCCAAGCATACCGAGGCCATGGATTGGCGACCAGCAAACAGACCACAGCTATTCAGCGCACTCATGCAATTCAAACAAGCGTATGTTTTTACGTTGACAGCTCCTGAGCTTCCTCATACCCTCGCGAAACTTTCAACGTACCGGAATCGAGCGGACGTGGGCAGCATCTACCTGATTCGACATGGCCAAGCCTCCTTCGGTGCAGACGATTACGATGTGCTATCGCCCATCGGAATTCGCCAGGCCGAAGTGTTGGGCGCGCATCTCGCGCAAATCGGTACGCGTATTGATCGCAGTGTCAGCGGTGATCTGCGTCGTCAGCAGCACACGGCTAACAGCGCCTTACAGCAACTGCACAATGCCGGCATTGCCATACCGTCACTGGACATTGACTCTGCCTTTAATGAGTTCGATGCCGACGCGGTGATCCGCAGCCTGCTGCCGGGCATGCTTGGCGAAGAACCTGAAGCCCTGCATATCCTGCGCAATGGTGCGAACAATCGTGCTGAATTTCAGCGCCTGTTCGCCAAGCTGATTGGCCGCTGGATTGCCGGCGAACACGACACGCCGGACCTGCAAAGCTGGCAAGGCTTTGTCGAGCAGGTCCAGGGCGGCCTCACCCGCCTGCTGACGCAGGCCGAGAGCAAACAGAACATCGCCGTATTCACCTCGGGCGGCACCATCACTGCCCTGCTGCACCTGATTACTGGGATCGCGCCTGCACAGGCTTTCGAGCTGAACTGGCAAATTGTTAACACCTCACTAAGCTGCCTGAAGTTTCGCGGCAGCCAAGTGAGCCTGGCTTCCTTCAACAGCCATGTGCATTTGCAGCTGTTGAAGGCGCCGGAGCTCATCACTTATCGCTGAGCTACGGCCCACTGCACCCATCACGGGCGCTAGAAAAAACCTGAGAAAAAGGAAGAAACCATGAGCGTTGCAGACATCGTCAATACCATGCAGTCCAAATTCAACGCCGGTGCCGCTGCAGGCCTGGACCTGGTGTTCCAATTCAACATTGAAGACGGCGAAAACTACTCGTTGATCGTCAAAGACGGCACCTGCGCCGTTGAAAAAGGCGACAACGCCAACGCCAACGTGACCCTGATCATGGACACCGAAACCCTGAAAGGCATCACCAGCGGCGAAACCGACGGTATGCAAGCGTTTATGTCCGGCAAACTGCGCGCCGAAGGCGACATGATGCTGGCCATGAAACTGGGCGAGCTGTTCCCGGTTTAAGCGGCAAAGCTACTGCGCTACAAAACAAACCGGAGTCCTCGACTCCGGTTTTTTTATGGCCGCCATCCATGGCGGCCACCCTACGGGCCGTCGCTACGCGACGTTAACACTGGCTCCCGACCATTGTTTTATGGCTAGAAACTAAGCTTGAATGGCCGATCAGGCCGCTTGATTGGGTAGCAACACGCCCACCTATAACGGCGGGTAATCCTTGTGAGCCGTAGGCTGCAGCATTAGATTAGCTAATTATCTTAGGCACCCATCATAAGCAGAAGGGATAAACATGGCGCTTACTGACCAGTCCACCCGTATCCGCGAAGGCGAAGAACTCGACGCCGCGGTCATCGACCAGTACCTCAAGGCGCACATCCCCAGTCTGACGGGCGAGCCGCGTATCAGCCAATTCCCCGGCGGCGCCTCGAACCTGACCTACCTGCTGGAATACCCGGACAAAGAATTCGTCCTGCGCCGCCCGCCCTTTGGCCACAAGGCCAAATCCGCCCACGACATGGGCCGCGAGTACCGCATCCTCAATCAGCTCAACGCCGGCTTCCCCTACTGCCCGAAAGCCTATGTGCACTGCACCGACGAGTCGGTGATCGGTGCCGAGTTCTATGTGATGGAACGGGTCAACGGCATCATCCTGCGGTCGGACATGCCGGCCGAGCTGAACTTCAGCGCCGAGCAGACCTGCGAGCTGTGCAAGAGTTTTATCGACAAGATGGTCGAGTTGCACAACGTCGACTATCAGGCCTGCGGCCTGGGTGATCTGGGCAAGCCAGAAGGTTATGTGCAGCGGCAGATCGGTGGCTGGAGTGATCGTTACGACAAAGCCCTGACCCCCGACGCGCCGCTGTGGGAGCCGGTCAAGGCCTGGCTCAAGGACAAGATGCCCGCCGACCATCACAAGCCGGCCATCGTGCATAACGACTACCGCTTCGATAACGTGATCCTCAACCCGCAGAACCCGAGCCAGATTATCGGCGTACTGGACTGGGAGCTGACCACCATCGGCGACCCATTGATGGACCTGGGCAACACCCTCGCCTACTGGATCGAAGCCGGTGATTCCGCACCGATCCAGCTGATGCGCCGCCAGCCGAGCAATGCGCCGGGCATGCTTACCCGCCAGCAGTTCGCCGACTACTACGCCGAGCGCTCGGGCATCGAAATCAAGAGCATCGACTTCTATTACACCTACGGCCTGTTCCGCCTGGCCGGCATCGTGCAGCAGATCTACTACCGCTACTTCCATGGCCAGACCCAGGACAAACGCTTCGCGCAGTTCATTCACATGAACAAGCTGCTGGAGCAAATGAGCCTGCAGGTCATCAATAAATCGCAGCTGTAAACGGCCGAACAGGCCTCTCACCAGATAAGGAAAAGCCCATGTCCAAGACTCAACTGTTCGACCTCGACGGCAAGATCGCTTTCGTCTCCGGCGCCAGCCGTGGCATCGGTGAAGCCATCGCCAAACTGCTGGCCCAGCAAGGCGCTCACGTGATCGTCTCCAGCCGCAAGATCGACGATTGCCAGAAAGTTGCCGACGCGATCATCGCCGACGGCGGCAAGGCTACCGCCGTGGCCTGCCATATTGGTGAGATGGAGCAGATCAGCAACGTCTTCGCACAGATCAAGGAGCAGTTCGGCCGCCTCGACATCCTGGTCAACAACGCAGCCACCAACCCGCAGTTCTGCAACGTACTGGACACCGACCTGGGCGCGTTTCAGAAGACTGTCGATGTCAACATCCGTGGCTACTACTTTATGTCCATCGAAGGCGGCAAGCTGATGAAGGCCAATGGTGGCGGCAGCATCATCAACGTGGCTTCGATCAACGGCGTTTCGCCAGGCGAGTTCCAGGGCATCTACTCGGTGACCAAGGCTGCGGTGATCAGCATGACCAAGGTTTTCGCCAAGGAATGCGCGCAGTTCGGCATTCGCTGCAACGCCCTGCTACCAGGTCTGACCGACACCAAGTTCGCTTCGGCGTTGACCAAGAACGACGCCATCTTAAAAATCGCGTTACAGCGCATCCCGCTCAAGCGCGTAGCAGACCCAAGCGAAATGGCCGGCACCGTGCTGTACCTGGCCAGCGATGCCTCCAGCTACACCACGGGCGTGGCGTTGAACGTGGATGGCGGCTTCCTCTCCTGAGATAGCCCATCCAATAAAAAAGGGACCCTCGGGTCCCTTTTTTACTGCCTGGAATTTACTGCCAGTCCTTCAGCGCCTGCTTGGCTGCCGGATTCATCGGCTCGGCAAGCAAGCCAGCGGGCGTCAGGTTGATGCTGTACACCGCCTCATCGGCCAGCGGCAGGTAAGTCACTCGGCGCGCCTGTGGATCGAAGATAAACAGGTCATGCTGACCCAAGCGCAGCCAGCGCCACAGATCGATGCCGTAAGGGCTGCGCGCCAGTTCGACACGGGTGTGCTGCGCCAGGCTCTGCTGTTCGATGGAGAGAAAACGCCCCGAGAGCTTCTCCAGACGATAACCCGGTTGCAGGCCGATCAAGGCAGCCAGGCCCTTCCACTGCAGGAAGCGTGCATCCAGCTGCCAAAGATCGCCCTCCATGGTCAGCGTGCGCTCACGACCGCCCTCCAGCACACTGACGCGATACAGCGGGCCGTCAGCCTTGAAGCCCAGTGTGGCCAGCGGCTTACCTTCGGGAATCGGCGCGTAGCTGCGCAAATCATTGGCCAACAGACCAATCAGCGCCGCCATTGCAAGAAATGCCAAGCCGCAGGTGCCGCGCAACCAACCGAGAAACCACTGCCGATTGAACAGGATGCGTGCAGCAATAAACGCTGCCAGTAATGCCAGCAATGCTGTTGCCCATGCCAGTCCGCCGTATTGCATTGCCGTGCATTCCTTATGCTTGAAATTGCCGGCATTATGCGCAGCTACCTGGCTGGCGAACAGCAAGAGAACACCACAATTAGACACAGGACGTGTTTTTCATGGCTTTCCCGTTTGA
Source organism: Pseudomonas sp. (assembly GCA_035655415.1). Taxonomy (GTDB): domain Bacteria; phylum Pseudomonadota; class Gammaproteobacteria; order Pseudomonadales; family Pseudomonadaceae; genus Aquipseudomonas. Next base: position 428 of record DASRUM010000156.1, on the reverse strand, counting down.
ACTCAGTGTTGACCTGACCACCCTGGCAATTCTCGCCCTGGTCGCGTTTATTGCCGGCTTTATCGATGCAATTGCCGGCGGCGGCGGCTTGCTGACCATCCCCGCGCTACTGACTGCCGGCCTGCCGCCGCACCTGGCCCTGGGCACCAACAAGCTCAGCTCGACCTTTGGCTCAGCCGCCGCCAGTTACACCTTCTACCGGCGCAAGTTGTTTGACCCCAGCCAATGGCGTAATGCATTGATCGGTACGGCGGTCGGCGCCCTGCTGGGCGCCGCGTTGGCGCAATGGCTGCCGTCGGAATGGTTGAACCAGCTGCTACCTGCCGTGGTGTTTGGCTGCGGCCTGTACCTGCTGTTCGGCAAAACTCCGGATGCGCCGCTGCTCGCCGAGGCGCCGATTGCCAAAGGCCGGCAGTGGCCGCAAAGCC
>DASRUM010000155.1:0-2630 GCA_035655415.1 Pseudomonas sp. | reverse complement strand
CTGGGCGCAGGTGGTGCCCTTGGTGCACAGGCGGCCGAAGTTGCTCGGATGCTGTTGGTCACCGCTGACCTTGGCGATCTTGCCGTTTTCCACTTGCATGACGATGCCGCAGCCGACGCCGCAATATGGACAGACACTCCGAACCGTTTTGTTCGCCACACCCCTCTCCTGCACCTGAAACGCAAAACGCCATGCAACCCTCCGTCGAAACGGGAGTGGCACGGCGTCTTTGTCGTGGATGGGCAATCAGCGTTGATTACCTGGGTTGGTCTATAGCAAGGCACGCGCCAGGGTTCGCCAGGGCGGCTTGAACGCCCGTGTGGCAAGGCCTGGCGAGGTGTGTGCGGGGCTGCTGGCCAGGTTTTGCGCGACTCATAATGGGGCGCAGGCTGCCCTGCTCGCCTCTTTTTGGGTCTTTATCGCGCCGTGCAGGTGAGCCTGCAACTGCGCCTGTAGCCCGCTGCAATGCGGGTCGCAGGCCGCTGCGCGGAAACTGGCACAGGCGCTGCATGAGCCCCAGCGAGCCCGCCACATTCGGGCCGCCCATTCGATCAATGGCGATCGTCAGCCTTTATAGGTGATGTGTATTCAGGTGCCGCTCGCAGGCGCCGCACAGAACAGGCAAAGGCGCCTGAAACCGCAAGGTTTCAGGCGCCTTTTTTATTGCCGCAGAAAAACCTGATGAGCTTCGGCCGGGAAATGCCATGAACAGCACAGATACCTCCACAGACCAGCAACGGCTGATCATCATCGGCAACGGCATGGTCGGCCATCACTGCGTCGAGCAACTGATCGAGCGTGGCGCGCTGGCGCAGTACCGCGTGCAGGTATTCAGCGAAGAGCCGCTGCGCGCCTATGACCGCGTGCACCTCTCCGAGTATTTCACCGGCCGCGATGCCGAATCCCTGGCCCTCAGCGGTGCCGAGCTGTACCAGACCCCGGGCGTGACCCTGCACCTGGGCGTGCCGGTGCTGGAGATCGACCGCGAGCGCCGCGAAGTGATCACCGCCGAAGGCAGCTTCCCCTACGACCAGCTGGTACTGGCCAGCGGCTCTTATCCGTTCGTACCGCCGATTGAAGGCGCCGAAGGCGATTCGCGCCTGGTCTACCGCACCCTGGCCGACCTCGACACCATTCAGGCCGCCGCCAAGAGCGCGCGCCGTGGCGTAGTGGTCGGTGGTGGCCTGCTCGGCCTGGAGGCGGCCAACGCATTGAAGTCGCTGGGCCTGGAAGCCCATGTGGTGGAATTCGCCCCACGGCTGATGCCGGTGCAGCTGGACGACCACGGCGGCCTGGCGCTGAAGGCGCAGATCGAAGCCCTGGGCGTCAGCGTGCACCTGTCTCGCGGCACTCAGTCGATCACCCCGGGCAGCGAATACCGCTACCGGATGAACTTTGCTGGCGATGAGTTCCTGGAAACCGATCTGATCGTGTTCTCCGCCGGTATTCGCCCGCAGGACGCCATCGCCAAGCAGTGCGGCCTGGAACTCGGCCCGCGCGGCGGCGTGGCCATCGACAGCCAGTGCCGCACCAGCGACCCGGCGATCTACGCCATCGGCGAATGCGCGGCGTGGAACGGCGGCATCTTCGGCCTGGTTGCGCCGGGCTACCAGATGGCCCGCAGCGTCGCCACCCAGCTGTGCGGCGAAGACAGCGAGCCGTTTATGGGCGCGGACATGTCGACCAAGCTCAAGCTGCTCGGCGTCGACGTCGGCTCCATCGGCGATGCCCACGGCGCCACCGCCGGCTCGCGCAGCTACCGCTTTATCGACGAAGCCAACGCCAGCTACCGCCGCTTGGTCGTATCGGCCGACGGCAAGCAGGCCATCGGTGCCGTGCTGGTGGGTGACAACAGTTACTACGACACCCTGCTGCAGTATGTGCAGAACGGCATCAAACTGCCGGCCGACCCGTCCTGCCTGATCCTGCCGCAAGGCGAAGGTGCCCCGGCGCTGGGCGCGGATGCCTTGCCGGACACCGCGACCATCTGCTCCTGCCACAACGTCAGCAAGGGCGCGATCTGCGCCGCCATCGACGGCGGCTGCGGCGACCTTGCGGGCCTCAAGGCCTGCACCAAGGCGGCCACCGGTTGCGGCGGCTGCTCGGCGCTGCTCAAGCAGGTGTTCGAGCACGAGCTGGCTGCCCGCGGCGTGGTGGTGGACAAGAGCCTGTGTGAACACTTCGCCTACACACGCCAGGAGCTGTACGGCATCGTTCGCGTCGAAGGCATCGAGAGCTTCGAGGCGCTGCTGGCCAAGCACGGCCGCGGTCATGTCGGCTGCGACATCTGCAAGCCGGCGGTGGGTTCGATCCTCGCCTCCTGCTGGAACCGCTCGATCACCGACCCGGCGCTGGTGCCACTGCAGGACACCAACGACACCTTTATGGCCAACATGCAGAAGAACGGCACCTACTCGGTGGTGCCGCGTATTCCCGGTGGCGAAATCACCCCGGACGGCCTGCTGGCCATCGGCGCTGTGGCGAAGAAATACGACCTCTACACCAAGATCACCGGCGGCCAGCGCATCGACCTGTTCGGCGCGCAGCTGCACGAACTGCCGGATATCTGGGCCGAGCTGATTGCCGCCGGCTTCGAGACCGGCCACGCCTACGGCAAGTCGCTGCGCACC
>DASRUM010000154.1:0-9826 GCA_035655415.1 Pseudomonas sp. | reverse complement strand
TTACCTGGAGCCTGATTGTCTGGGCCCTGGTGTCTTACGGCTTCGCCATACTTCTTCGACCGATGCTGGCAGGTATTTCTGTCGGCGGTACCGACCTTGGCTTCTGGTTCGCCCAGCAAGGTTCGATCATCACCTTTATCGTGATCATTTTCTTCTACGCCTGGAAAATGAACAGACTCGATAAACAATTCGGTGTCGAGGAATAATCCATGAGCCAGTTTGTAATCAATATGCTGTTTGTGGGCGCGTCCTTCGCGCTCTACTTCGGCATCGCTGTCTGGGCCCGTGCCGGCTCGACCAAGGAATTCTACGTCGCCGGCGGTGGTGTTCACCCCGTCACCAACGGCATGGCAACTGCAGCCGACTGGATGTCCGCGGCTTCGTTTATTTCCATGGCCGGTCTGATCGCCGCCGGTGGTTATGCCAACTCAACCTTCCTGATGGGCTGGACCGGTGGCTATGTGCTGCTGGCCATGCTGCTGGCGCCGTACCTGCGCAAATTCGGCAAGTTCACTGTGCCGGACTTCATTGGTGATCGCTTCTACAGCAACGGTGCACGCCTGGCTGCAGTGGTCTGCCTGATCATCATCTGCGTCACCTACGTGATTGGTCAGATGGCTGGTGCTGGTGTGGCGTTCTCGCGCTTCCTTGAAGTGAGCAACTCTACCGGTATCTGGATCGCAGCCGGCGTAGTGTTCTGCTACGCGGTGTTTGGCGGGATGAAGGGTATTACCTACACCCAGGTTGCTCAGTACGTAGTACTGATCATCGCCTACACCATTCCTGCGGTGTTTATCTCCCTGCAACTGACGGGCAATCCGATCCCGATGTTCGGCATGTTCAGCGAACATACCGAGTCAGGTATGCCGCTGCTGCAGAAGCTCAATGAAGTCGTAGCGGGTCTGGGCTTTACCGACTACACCGCTGATGTCACCAACAAGCTGAACATGGTGCTCTTTACCATGTCGCTGATGATTGGTACGGCCGGTCTGCCGCACGTAATCATTCGCTTCTTCACTGTGCCGAAAGTCGCTGACGCGCGTTGGTCGGCTGGCTGGACCCTGATCTTTATCGCTCTGCTGTACCTCACTGCTCCGGCTGTGGCGTCCATGGCACGTTTGAACTTGATGACCACCATCTATCCGCAGGGTGTCGAGGCTCCAGCGCTGGCGTATGAAGAGCGTCCAGAGTGGGTCAAGACTTGGGAAACCACCGGCTTGATCAAGTGGGAAGACAAGAACGCTGACGGTCGCATCCAGCTGTACAACGATGCAGCTCCAGCCTTTACCCCGACTGCTGAAACTCGCGGCTGGAAGGGTAATGAGTTGACCGTTAACAACGACATTCTGGTACTGGCTAACCCGGAAATTGCCAACCTGCCGGGTTGGGTTATTGGTCTGATTGCCGCGGGTGCAATTGCCGCAGCGTTGTCGACAGCTGCCGGTTTGCTGCTGGCGATTTCCTCAGCCGTGAGTCATGACCTGATCAAGAACATGATCAATCCCAAGATCAGCGAGAAGGGGGAAATGCTCGCTGCGCGGATCTCCATGGCTATCGCGATCCTGTTGGCCACCTGGTTGGGGCTCAATCCGCCCGGCTTTGCGGCGCAGGTGGTGGCGTTGGCCTTCGGTATCGCCGCGGCTACGCTGTTCCCGGCGCTGATGATGGGGATCTTCTCCAAGCGGGTAAACGACAAGGGCGCTATTGCCGGCATGCTGGTCGGCCTGGTGTTCACCGTCGTCTACATCTTCCTGTACCTGGGTTGGTTCTTTATCCCTGGCACGGCGACCTTCGCCAACACCCCGGATAACTGGATGTTCGGCATCTCGCCGCTGTCCATCGGTACTGTGGGTGCCCTGATCAACTTCGCTGTCGCCTACGCCGTGTCGCTTGCGACCGTTGCGCCACCGAAGGAGATTCAGGACCTGGTGGAAAGCGTACGTACTCCCAAAGGTGCTGGTGGCGCGTTGAGCCACTAAGCATAATCACCCCCGGTCATGTCTGATCAGGGTCTTACTAGCGGGCCTCCTTAGGAGGCCCGTTTTATTTCCAGCTATCCATGGCCCCTTCGGGCCGTCGCTGCGCAACATTAAAAGCTGCGCCAGACAGTTTTTATTTTCGGGAGTCAGTCAATGCTGTGGACAATACTTGCCATCGTGGTGTCGGGGTTGGGGGCGGCTGGTATTGCCATGCTGCTGCGCAAACTGACGCGCAACCGCCTGCCGAAGTGGATCATTCCGGCGTTTGGCGGTTTGGGCATGCTCAGCTACCAGATTTACTACGAGTACTCCTGGTTCGAGCACCAGCTGCAGCGTCAGCCGGCGGAGTCGGTGCTGGTAGCCAGCGAAAACGGTGAAGTGTTCTGGCGGCCCTGGACGTTTTACTGGCCGATGACCACGGCGTTTACCGTGCTCGACAGCAAAAGCGTGCAGCGCCAGGATGCGGGCGGCACGTCGATCGTCGCCTTTAACCTGTACCGTTTTGAAAAGCAGCACATCGACCACGTTAGCCATCAGGCCCATCTGCTCAATTGCACCACGGCCGAACTGCTGCCATTGGACGCAGAGAAAAAGCCGCTGCTGGATCAGTTGAAGGCCGTGGCTAAAGATGATGCGCTCTACCGGCAGGTCTGCCAGTAGCAGGTCGCAGCATCGTCAGTTCCCCTCGCTAATCATCGGCTAGCCCTGGCCCAGTTCAGGGCTTACGGGCAGCCTAGCTGCGCCGCAGCAACGGCCAGCAGCCAATCACGGCCGGTAGCCCGAGGCCAAGCCAGGCCACAGCATCCCAGCCGCCATCACCGAGTAGCGCACTGACCAGGCCGATGGCGCTCAGCAGGCCGATCAGCAGCGGCAGGGCGAAGGTCGATTGGCGCCAGTTCATGCCGTCGTCTCCGCGCGTTCACGTTGTGTCGTTGGCGTACGTCGACGTACCCACCAGAGATACAAGCCGCTGCCGAGCACGATAATGGTCAGCACATCCAGCACCGCCCAGAGGATCTTCATCGGCATGCCGCCGTAGTCGCCAAAGTGCAGCGGCTGCGACATCGACAGCGCATCCATATACCAGGGCCGCTGGCCGATGGCAGTGACGTCCAGGCTGCGTGCATCGATCAGCACTGGCGTCCACAGATGCGCGGTGAGGTGCGTATTGCCCTTCATAAACACGCTGTAGTGGTGCTCGCTGGAAAAGCGCGTGCCGGGGAAGGCGATAAAGTCCGGCTGCATACCCGGCGTGGCCTCGGCGGCGATAGTCAGCACGTCGTTCACCGGCGCTCGCTGGGTCAGCGGCGGCGCATCGCGGTAAGGCTCGACCATCGCTGCCAGGGATTCGGTGCGCCAGGCGCTGATCAGCAGATCGGCACAGGCGCTGATCACCCCGGTGACGCCCACCACCAGCGCCCAGGTCAGGGTGACGATGCCGATCAGGTTGTGTAGGTCGAGCCAGCGCGTTCGAGTGGCTTTCTCATGGCGTACCTCGGCGAATTTCAGCCGACGCATAAAGGGCGCATAGAGCACCACGCCGGACACGATTGCCACCACAAACAGCAGGCCCATAAAGGCCAGCAACAGCTTGCCGGGCAGGCCGGCGAACATATCCACATGCAAACGCAGAATGACCATCAGGATGCCGCCATTGGCCGCCGGCATCTCAATCGCCTCGCCGCTGCGGGCATCGAGCATAAAGGTGTGTGAGGAGTTCGGTTCGGTGCCGGCGGTGGCGGCGGTAATCGCCACCACGCCATTGGGTTCATCCTCGTCATAGCCCAGGTACTGGATCACCTCGCCCTGGCGATGGCGCTCGGCAGCCTCGACCAACTGTTGCAGGCTCAGGTGCGGCGTGTTCGCCGGCAGCTCGCGTAGTTCTGGGGCTTCACCGAGCAGGTGCTCCAGCTCATGGTGAAAGATCAGCGGTAAGCCGGTCAGGGCGAGCATCAGCAGAAACAGGGTGCAGATCAGGCTGGTCCAGGTGTGTACCTGGGACCAGCGGCGAATGGTGGTGCTTTTCATCGGCCTATCCAGAAATGCCTACGCCGCCCGGTATGGCGGCGCAGGTGTGCTGCGGTGTGATCAGAATTCCAGCTGAGCGGAGAAGGTCAGGGTGCGCGGCGCGCCCAGGTAATGGCTGCTTAGCCAGTATTCCTTGTTCGCCAGGTTGCTGATGTTGGTGCGTAGGGTCAGGGTGTTGTCGCTGCTCAGCTGTGCGCGGTAACGCGCGCCGGCATCGAAGGTGGTGAAGGACGGCAGGCTGTGCTGGTTGGCTTCGTCGCTGTACTGCTTGCCGGTGTAGTAAGTACCGCCGGTCAGCGCCAAGCCCGGTACAGCGTTGATGTCGTACTCGGCATACAGCTTGGCCAGCTGGGAGGCAACGTCGGTGGGTTTCTGCCCTTCGCTGGCGGCAGCGCCGGAGTCCTTCACCTGCGGATCAAGCAGGGTCACACCACCGACCAGAGTCAGTTCGGGCAGCACTTTGCCGGTGATACCAAACTCCAGACCGTTGTTCTCCTGGCGACCGTCCTGGACGTAGTAGCCGGCACCGTTGATATAGGCATTGGGCTTGTCGATATTGAACAGGGCCAGGGTCAGCAGGGTTTCGCCGACGGTAGCCTTGACGCCCACTTCATACTGCTCGCTGACCAGCGGAGCCATGGTTTCGTTGACGTTGACGGCATTCCAGGGGGCCAGGCCGCCGGCCTGAAAACCCTCGATATAGCTGACATAGGTGGTCAGCCAGGGTTGTGGCTTGTAGATCAGCGAGACGTTCGGAGAGTTTTCCGTCTCTGCGTTATTGATCCCGGCGCTCCAGGTTTCAATACGGGTGCGGGTCAGACCAAGGATGCTCGACCACTGCTCGTTGAATGTAATCACGTCACCGATCAGCAGGTTGTCTGACTGGGTGCGCGAAACGAGGCGCTGGTCGCCATGGCCGATGTCGGCGGAAAAGTCAGGTTTGTCGATCTGCGGTTGTTCGCCAAAGGGAACGCTGATGCCGATGTTGCGACCGTAGACGCCGGCATCGGTGTAGTTGCGCACCCTCGCGACATTGCCCTGATAGCCCAGTGTGGTCTTGTGCTGGATGCTGCCGGTGGTGAACTCGGCGTCGAGAAACAGATTGCCTGAGGTTTCTTCTGTTTCTACCGGGGCGAAGGCATATAGCGGCTGCGTGTATTGGCCAATCGGGGTGGCGTTTTCCACAGTCGGGCCGGTGTAGGCGTATTCCTCGGTGTACTGGCTGTAGGCCAGGGCGCCGCGCAGGGTGAAGGTTTCGTCCAGGCGCCAGTTGAAGCGGCTGCCGATACGATCATGTTCGCTGTCGGCGTAGGCCCACTTCTGGCTGTAAAGTTTGTCGGTGTCGAGATCCTTGGCGTCTGGTCGGCGGGCCTGGTCGGCGAAATACCAGTAGCTGGTCAGGCCGCGATTCTCAGTTTTCTTGTGCGAGGCATCGAACTGGATCTGCAAATCGTCGCTGACATTCCAGTCCAGTGCCACGCTGATCATTTCGCGGCGGCGCTTCTGCAGGTCGAGGGCGGTTTCACCATCCTGGGTCAGCACGTTGACGCGGTAGGCAAAGACGCCGGCGTCGTCGATCGGGCCGCCGAAGTCGCCGTGCAGGTAGTAGTTCTCGCCGCCGGCATTGCCCAGGGTCACGCTGTTATAGCGCTCATAGGTCGGGCGCTTGAGCACGTAGTTGACCAGGCCACCAGGGCTGGCCGGGCCGTAGAGGAAACCGCTGAGGCCAGTAAGAATTTCCAGCCGCTCCATCTCTTCGATGAAATTGCCGCCGTCATAACTGTTGCTGAAACGCAGGCCATCGTTGGCGATGCTCAAATTACCGGACCCGCTAAAACCGCGCATGCTCACCGCGCTGGCATAACCGGCGCTGACGGGCGAAGTGAACTGGGTGGCCGGACTGAGCTTGAACACGTCATCGCTGGAAGTGGCCTGGATGTTCTGCAGCAGTTCCTTGGACACCACGCTGACCGAGTAGGGCGCGTCCTGCAAACGCATACCGCCGAGGGCGCCGATATTCTGCGCGGTATCGCTGCGGTAGCCGGACGCTGCGCTGCCTTCGTTGACGACTTGGCTGGTCACCGTAACATCCGGCAACGCCACCGCCGCTTGCGGCACGGGGGCCAGGTTGTAGGTGCCGGCGCTATTCTGCTGCAACTGTAGGCCGCTGCCTTGCAGCGCCTGTTGCAGGGCACCGAGGGCGTCGTAGTCACCTGTTACCGGGGCTGATTGTTTGTTGGCAGTCAGCGCGGGGTCAATGCTCAGGACGATGCCGGCCTGGCTGGCGATCTGCGTCAGGGTGCTGGCCAGCGGTGCGGCCGGCAGCTGGTAGCTATCCGCCAGGGCGGGAGCGCAGACGCTGGCGAGGCTGATGGCGACGGCCAGTAGGCCGGGGCGGAACAGGGGCAGGGCGCGGGTCATTACGAAACTCTCCTAAGCGGGAATGTATCTCAATGACCTGTTGCCGAAGCAGAAAGCAAAAGTGACAGGGCTGTTTGAAATTATTTTTTAGCGCTATCTCAAGGCGCTGTTGTCGACCCCTAACTGGGCGACGGCTCTTTGTGGGAGGGGCTTTAGCCGCGACACTGCAATGTCGCGGCTAAAGCCCCTCCCACGTCAGTCCCTGTCTTGTCTGTCCGCTTGGTTTTTAGGCGGCCGCTTAGGGTGCTGCAGGTACGACTCTGGTCCACCAGTTGCCAAAGCGTTCGATACGCACCGGCAAACTCGGCGGCAGGGCGGCCAGGGCCTTGTCGCTGTCATGCAGGGGAAAGCTGCCGCTGATGCGCAGGTTGGCCAGGCTCGGGTCGAGGCCCAAGTAGCCGCTGCGGTATTCGCCCAGCGCGTCGAGCAAATCGGCCAGGCGCAGATTGTCGGCCATCAGCATGCCTTGGCTCCACGCCGCCGCGCTAAGTGGTGCAGGCAGTACGCTGCCCAGGCGCTGACGCTGCATCAGCACCTGCTCACCGCTCTGGATAATGCGTTCGCTGTTGCCTTCTGCCGGGTGTGCGACTACGGCCGATTGCAGCACCGTCAGGCGTGTGCTGTTGCCTTCACGGCGTACCAGAAAGCGGGTGCCGAGGGCGCGCAGGCTGCCATGTTCGGTCAGCACTACAAAGGGCCGCGTATCACCATGAGCGGTTTGCACGAGGATTTCACCGCTGCGCAGGCGCACTGCACGTTGTGTTCGGCTGAATTCGATATCCACGGCACTGGCGCTGTTCAGGCGCAGCAGGCTGCGGTCGCTGAGCAACAGTTCGCGCTGTTCGCCACGGCCGGTGTGCTCATCGGCCAGGTAGTCGCCAAGCGGGCGTTGCTGCGCCAACAGGCCGAGCGCCAGCGCGCTGCTCAGCAGCAGGCCGAGCGCGGTGCCGCCCATACGACGCAGTCCTTTGCTGCGCGCGCTGTGCAGCAAGGCCTGGCGCGCCGGTGCGGCGGCGGCCGAAGCCAGACGAATATCCAGGCCATTGAGCTGCTGCCAGACTCGCGCATGTTCGGGGTGCGCCGCCAGCCATTCGGCGAAGGCGTGCTGCTGTTCGGCGCTGACCGTGCCGGAGTCCAAGCACAGTTGCCATTCGATGGCCGCATCCAGCACCTGTGCCGATACCGCGCTCATTGCGGCGCTCCATACAGGGCGATGTAGCACTGGCGCAGGCCCTGGGCCAGGTACTGGCGCACGCGGGATACCGACACACCGAGGCGCTCGGCGATTTCCGCGTGGCCCATGCCATCCAGGCGGTTATGCAGAAAGGCCGCTCGTGCATTGCTCGACAGCTGGCCAAGTAGGCGGTCGATCTCGCGCAGTGCGTCCAGGGCCAGCGCCTGTTCTTCGGCGCTGGGTTGCACGTCGTGTGGCTGTTGTCCGAGTTCTTCGAGGTAAGCGCGTTCCAGCGCGCTGCGGCGGAAGTGGTCGATCAGCAGACCCTTGGCGATGGTGGTCAGCAGTGCGCGTGGTTCGCGAGCCTGGTCTAGGTCGCTGCGGCCGAGCAGGCGCACGAAAGTGTCCTGGCTGAGGTCTTCGGCGCGCTCCGGGCTGTACAGGCTCTTGCGCAGCCAGCCGAGCAGCCAATCGCGGTGGTCGCGATAGAACAGGCCGACAAGTTGCTGGTGGGTGGAATCGCCGGCCGACACGCAGACCTCGCAATAGAAGATAGGAAACAAATCGAGAATTATTCGCATATGATGACAGCGCCGTACCCTGCGCTGCAATCGGTCGTTACGCTGTCGCGATAGGTGGTTGCGTCGCGTCCTGCCTGCGCCGTGACATAGATGCAGATCAATAGCCGCTGGCCGCTGCCGCGCTAGAGTGGCCAGCCCTGTTGGCTGAGCGCTTGACCCATGGCATCGACTCCGCGTTACCCCGAGCTGCTCTCGCCAGCCGGCACCCTGAAGAACATGCGTTACGCCTTCGCTTACGGTGCGGATGCGGTGTACGCCGGGCAGCCGCGTTACAGCCTGCGGGTGCGCAATAACGAGTTCGACCACGACAATCTGGAGGCGGGCATTCGCGAGGCGCATGCCCAGGGCAAGCAGTTCTATGTGGTGGTCAATATCGCGCCGCATAACGCCAAGCTGAAGACCTTTCTGCGTGACCTTTTGCCCGTTGTGTTGATGGGGCCGGATGCGCTGATCATGTCCGACCCCGGGCTGATTATGCTGGTGCGTGAACATTTCCCGCAGATGCCGATTCACCTCTCCGTGCAGGCCAATGCGGTGAACTGGGCCAGTGTGAAGTTCTGGAAGCAGCAGGGCTTGAGCCGGGTGATTCTGTCGCGCGAGCTGTCGCTGGAGGAAATCGCCGAGATTCGCAGCGAAGTGCCGGGCATGGAGCTGGAGGTGTTTGTCCACGGCGCGCTGTGTATGGCCTATTCCGGACGCTGCCTGCTGTCGGGCTATATCAACAAACGCGACCCCAACCAGGGCAGCTGCACCAATGCCTGCCGCTGGCAGTACAAGGCTGAACAGGCGGGCGAGAACGAACTGGGCGAAGTGGTGCAGATTGTCGAACCGACCCTGGGCGTAGGCGCACCCACCGAGCAGCTGTTTCTACTGGAAGATGCCAGCCGCCCCGGCGAGCAGATAGCGGCATTTGAGGATGAGCACGGCACCTACATCATGAACTCCAAGGATCTGCGTGCGGTGCAGCACGTCGAGCGCCTGGTGCAGATGGGCGTGCATTCGCTGAAGATCGAAGGCCGTACCAAATCCCACTATTACGTGGCGCGCACCGCTCAGGTGTACCGCAAGGCCATCGATGATGCGGTCGCGGGCAAACCCTTCGACAAGAGCCTGATGGACACATTGGAGTCACTTGCTCATCGGGGCTACACCGAGGGCTTTCTGCGCCGCCATGTGCACGATGAATATCAGAACTACCAGCGCGGCAGTTCGGTGTCCGAGCAGCAGCAGTTTGTCGGTGAGCTGACCGGCGAGCGCCGTGGTGAGTTGGCCGAGGTGCGGGTGAAGAACCGTTTTGCCGTCGGCGATGGCCTTGAGTTGATGACGCCCCAGGGCAATCTGCGCTTTACCCTAGATCAGCTGGAAAACAGCAAGGGCCAGGCCGTGGCGGTCGCGCCCGGCGACGGCCATGTGCTGTACCTGCCGGTGCCGCCCGAGGTGCAGCTGGAATATGGCCTGCTGATGCGCGATCTGTAGGCCGTGCACGGCTGAGAGGGTGAGAGTGTTTTTTGCCTGTGGTGCGTGCCCGAAGAAGGCTGGTGCGCACGGCGCACCCTACGAGATACCTCATATGACCTCCGCGGTAAGGCGGGCGAAGGTGGCGGCCAGGCTGGCGTCGTCGGCTCCGATCTGGCTGGCCGGGC